>NZ_CP133133.1:2285037-2611471 GCF_030908625.1 Paludicola sp. MB14-C6
TCTAATACGTCTAATCTTTCTTCACGTTGGCTGCCACCGATGATTTCACCAACGCCAGGTACTAGCAAGTCAGTTGCAGCAACCGTTTTGCCATCATCATTTAAACGCATATAGAAAGACTTAATATCTTTTGGATAGTTTGTAACGAATAGAGGCTTTTTGAATATTTCTTCAGTTAAGAAACGTTCATGTTCTGTTTGCAAATCAGCACCCCAATAAACAGGATAATCAAATTTATCTTTGTGTTTTTCTAATATTTCAATAGCTTCTGTATAAGTAACTTCAGCAAAGTCAGAATCTACTAAATCGGTTAAACGAGCAATTAAACCTTTGTCATAGAAATTGTTGAAGAATTGCATTTCATCAGGGCAGTTTTCTAAAACATAAGCTAATACGAATTTAATCATGTCACGTGCTAAATCCATATCGTCTTTTAAATCTGCAAATGCAATTTCAGGCTCAATCATCCAAAATTCAGCAGCATGGCGAGCGGTAAAAGATTGTTCTGCTCTGAAAGTAGGGCCAAAGGTATAGATTTTACCAAAAGCCATTGCCATTGCTTCGCCTTCTAATTGACCGGAAACGGTAAGCCCCGCTGGTTTACAAAAGAAGTCTTGTGAAAAGTCAACCGCACCATCTTCTTTTAAAGGTGGATTTTTTGCATCTAAAGTAGTAACACGGAACATTTCACCTGCGCCTTCACAGTCAGAGGTTGTAATTAGCGGAGTATGTGCATAAACGAATCCTCTTTCATTAAAGAACTTATGAATTGCGTATGCAGCAACGCTACGAATTCTAAATACAGCACTTAATGTGTTTGTACGAGGGCGAAGATGTGGAAGTGTTCTTAAATATTCTAACGTATGACGTTTCTTTTGTAATGGATATTCCGGTGTGGATTTACCTTCCAAAACAATAGAATCGGCATGTATTTCAAAAGGTTGTTTTGCATCAGGAGTCATAACAAGGCTACCAGTTACAATAATAGCTGAGCCTACATTATATTTCGTCACGTCCTTAAAATTATCTATTTTATTATCCTCAAACACCACTTGTAGATTTTTAAAAGAACTACCGTCATTTAGTTCAATAAAACCTAATGATTTTGAATCTCTGATTGTTTTAACCCAGCCACAAACTGTTAGTTGTTTGTCTTTGTAAGCTTCAACTGCAGAATAAAGTGTTTTAATCTCAATTCTTTGCATTGAAATAGCCTCCTTGTTTAATATTTTATGTTTTGCAACACATTAGTTTATTATACACCAAAAAAATGTTGATAACAATACATATTACCTATATTTTCTTAAAAAATAGGAATTATAAATAGAATGTTATTTTATTTTTAAAGGAAACAGTCAAAGAAAAATATCAAACGTTGTTAACATCAAAAAGCCATTATTGATTGAAATTTTGTAATAAAAATGGTATTCTAGAACAGAAGTTAAAGTAAAGGGGATCATTTGATGAATAAAATGGAAACTTTAGAAAAAATCAAGAGCGGCTTGGTGGTATCTTGTCAAGCTTTAGAGGAAGAACCACTGCATAGTTCTTTTATCATGGGAAGAATGGCATATGCCGCTTCATTAGGTGGAGCAGCGGGTATTCGTGCAAACTCTGTAAGTGATATTACAGAAATGAAGAAAATCGTTGACTTACCAATCATCGGTATTGTAAAACAAGATTATGATGACAGTCCTGTTCGTATTACACCAACAGCAAAAGAAGTAGAAAGTCTAATAGCAATCGGCGTAGATATTATTGCAACTGATGCTACACTTCGTACTCGTACCGGTGGAGCAAGCTTAGAAGAATTTTTCGTTCCATTAAGAAAAAAATACCCAAATCAAATTTTTATGGCTGATTGTGCAACTTTTGAAGAATGCGAAAATGCGAAACGCTTAGGTTTTGATATAGTAAGCACAACATTAAGAGGTTATACAGAAAATACAAAGGGCTTTGCAATTCCTGATTATGACTTATTAAAAAAGCTTGTAAAAGAGCTTGATATGCCGGTAATTGCTGAAGGTGGTATTTGGTCACCGGAGCAATTAAAACAAGCCATGGATTGCGGAGTATGGTGTGCTGTTGTTGGAACTGCAATTACAAGACCAATGGATATTACAAAGCGTTACGTTGCAGCAATTAAGTAAAGAACAAAAACCTGCAATTTTGTTGAATAAATCATTTCTGTTCAGAAGGGATAGTTAGATTGATGAGAAAAATATTGTTATTACCATTAGATGAAAGGCCATGTAACTATGATTTTACTACACTAATGGTGAAAGATACGGATGTAGAAATTGTAAAACCGCCAAAAGATATTTTAGGCAAGAAAAAAAAACCGGGCGATATTGATGCAATCTTTCAATGGACCAAAGATAATATTAAAGATTGTGACGGAGCAATTATTGCAATAGATACCTTAATCTATTCAAGTATTTTAGCTTCTCGTTTGCATCACTTTGAAGTAAGTGACATGATTGCAAGACTTGAGCAGTTAAAAGAATTGAAAGCGATTAACCCAAAGCTTACTTTATTCGCATATACCCTTATTATGAGAAATCCACAATATTCATCCAGCGACGAAGAACCAGATTATTACGAGCAAGTAGGACGTGAAATTCATCGCTTTGGAGTCATTAACCATAAATTAGAGCTAGGAATAGCAACCGATGAAGAAAAACAAGAATTGGCAGATATTAACGCAATGATGCCAAAAGAATATTTAAACGATTATTTACAACGAAGAATCAAAAATATTGAGGTAAATAAACGTGCTATTGAATTAACACGTGACGGAGTAATTGATTTCTTAATAGTACCACAAGATGATTCAAGCCCATATGGGTTAACAGCAAAAGACCAACAAATTATTCGTCAACATATTCGTGATACCAATCAACAATTAAATGTATATATGTATCCTGATGCTGATGCAGTTGCAAATACGCTATTGGCAAGACTGATAAACCAATTTCACAATAAACGTCCATTGGTATATTTGAAGTATGCAAGTGCCTTGGGCGATACGATTACACCTTTATTTGAAGACCGTGTTGTAAATGAAACAATTAAATATCAAGTATTGGCAGCAGGTGGCTTAATTGCTTCAAGTGTAAGTGAAGCAGACATTATCTTGATGATTAACACTCCGAGTGCAAACCCACAATGTCATGAAGTAATGAGTGATGTGGTTATCCCATTACCGAAAATGATTGAATATGATGCAAATCGTAACTTAATTGAGCAGGTTGAATATGCAGATTACGCAATCAACGTATTAGGAAAAGAAGTGGTGTTTGCAGATATCGCATATGCAAACGGCGGCGATCCTGCGTTGTTTGAATTACTCCGCAACAAAGGACTATTATTTAAGCTTTCTAGCTATGCCGGATGGAATACATCCTCTAATACATTAGGTACTTGCATTCCTCATGGTATGATTCATGCAATTTATGGTGATAGACAAGGTCATGCAGACTTCTTAGCACTTCGTTATGTGGAAGATGTAGCATATATGTGTTTTGTAATTAAAGATGTTACTTCAAATGTAATTGAGTCTATGGGTTACAACTATTTCCATTTAGACGGACAAAAAGGTGAGGTTGCTAAAATTATTCGTGAAAAGTTGAGCGAAGTTACAAAATCTTACATTGAAGATGCAAACCATGCCATTACAATTTTAGATAGTTATCAACCTTGGAATCGTATGTTTGAAGTAGGTTTATCTGTGAAAGTGGAATCAAAGTAATATAAATATGAAAACGTAGAAAAATACAAAAAAACGTAAAAAAGTCTTATCTAATTTCATCTAGTTGTGCTATGCTTTTGAATACAAAAATAATGATAAATACAAAAATTGTATTGGAGGATATTTGATATGACACAAAACTTTGCAAAGCTTCATGAGGATGTTTGTTTTAAACGTTCTAAAGGAAAAGTAATTTGGCAACCAAGAATTGATTGTTGGATTACCGATAAATTATTTGATCATGGGGAATTACCGGGTATATATAAAGATATGTCAAAAGTTGATATTTATAAAGAACTTGGCTGTTCTGCAAGAATATATGAATACAACGATTGTTTCTATCCAATTTATGATGATACCATTCATTTCAGCAAAACAGTAGATGGTAGATCTACTGAGCATAAAATGGAAACGCCGGTTGGTACAGTAACAAGAATAACAAAGACAACTCCAAGTAGTTGGGCAGAGTTGGTTACAAAAGAGTGGGTTTGCAACGAAGAAGACTTGAAGGTGTTTACTTACATCGAAAGCCATACAAACTGGGGTTGGAATCAAGAGCATTTTGACAAAACCAAAGCAGAATGGGGTAATCTTGGAGCACCTACAATTTTTATGCCAAGAACATCTATGCAACGTTTATATATTGATTTAATGGGTGTTGAAGAAGCAGTTTATGCTGTTATGGATTATCCTGAAACAGTTGAGGAGTACTTTGATGCATTAAGAGAATGTCATTTTCGTTTAATTGATGTTATTAACGAATCTCCAATTCATATTATTAACTTTGGTGATAATATTCACTCAGGAACGCTTTCACCAAGCTTTTTTGAAGAATATGTGTTACCGGAATATAAATTGAGAACCGAGCGTTTACACAAAGCCGGTAAATTTATTTGTTCTCATTTTGATGGGGATAATAAAGGCTTAATGGAATATTATCAACAAACAGGTCTAGATGGAGTTGAAGCAATTACTCCTGTACCGCAAGGCGACGTTACCTTAGAAGAAGCAAAAGAAAATCTAGGCGATATGTTTTTGCTCGATGGTATACCAGCTGTATATTTTGATGAAATTTATCCGGTAGAAGTATTGGAAGAATGTGTTCATAATATCCTTGATTTGTTTGCACCAAACCTAATTTTAGGTATTTCTGATGAGATTTCTTCAACAGGAGATATTGAAAGAATAAAACTGGTTGGTAAAATAGTAGACGAATACAACGCACAATTTGAGTAAGAATGAAAAGCGATAATCACATATTTTGTGATTATCGCTTCAGTCTGAAGAAAAAGCCCGATTTTGGCGTAACCAAAGTCGGGCTTTTGAATATATGGTTGAAAATTTAAAAAAAGTGGAAAGGATACAAAAAGGAGAGTTCACCCTCCACTTATGTATTGCCAGCTTTTTAAGGTTCATGCACGCAAATTTAAGCCTAACCCAGTTTGTTACTTGGGCAAGACCTCGATAAGGTGTATAACGGGGTATACCAAGAATTTTGTGTAAATATAAAAACAATCAGAACAAGAAATAGGAACAAAATAGTAATTGACATAGTGTATAGGTTAGTTGAAACAAGTTTATTTAATGACAAAAGGGGCATGCCCCTTTTGTCATTAAATTTTGGCGGATGAACATAGAATCATCCAGCGATTCTGTCGGGTATACCAAGAATTTTGTGTAAATATAAAAACAATCAGAACAAGAAATAGGAACAAAATAGTAATTGACATAGTGTATAGGTTAGTTGAAACAAGTTTATTTAATGACAAAAGGGGCATGCCCCTTTTGTCATTAAATTTTGGCGGCTGAACATAGAATCATCCAGCGATTCTGTCCGAAAACATGATGTTTAATTGGTTTAAAACAACGTCCCAATTTCGACAACGTTGTGTCCATCGTTCGACAATTTTCTTTGAAGCTAAATACAGTATCCTTTTTAAACTATCATCATTTTGAAATGATGGTTTATTCTTGGTTATTTGTCTGAACTGCCTGTTTAATCCCTCAATAATATTAGTTGTGTATATTATTTTCCTTACATCAGTTGGATATGCAAAAAAGGTTGATAGTATATCCCAGTTATCCTCCCAACTCTTTATGCAAGAAGGATAACTTTTACCCCATTTTTCTTTGAATGATATTAGATTATTCAATGCTTCTTCCTCTGTAACAGCTTGATATACTAGTTTTAGATCTGCCATTAACTTCTTGATATCTTTGTATCCTACATATCGTGTTGAATATCGAATTTGATGTATAATACAACGTTGAATGTGCGCTTTGGGATATGCTGCATTGATTGCTTCTTTAAAACCTTTTAAACCGTCAACACAAAATA
Source organism: Paludicola sp. MB14-C6 (assembly GCF_030908625.1). Lineage (GTDB taxonomy): Bacteria > Bacillota > Clostridia > Oscillospirales > Ruminococcaceae > Paludihabitans. Next base: position 2,291,127 of record NZ_CP133133.1, read on the forward strand.
GGTATACATCTTGCAAACCCCTTGATTTCAAGTCATTCATAACGCTCAACCAGAATTTTGAGCTCTCGTTTTCTCCAATCCAAATGCCCAATATATCTTTATTTCCTTCAAGTGTAATTCCTAAAACCACATATGCTGCTTTCGTTACAAACTGATTGTTTTCTTTTACTTTGTAGTGTATTGCATCCATGAACACAAATGGGTATACACTATCTAGTGGACGGTTTTGCCATGCTGTTACTTCCGGCATTATTTTTTCTGTTATCTTGCTTACTAGTCCATCTGAAATTTCTACATCATAAAGATTTTTTACTTGTTCAGCAATATCTCGTTGAGACATGCCACAAGAGTAAAGTGCAATAATTTTTTCTTCCATCCCGTCAGCATTACGATTATATTTACCAATAATTTGTGGTTCAAATTCACCGTTTCTATCACGAGGAACATTAATATCCACTTCGCCAAGTTGTGTTTTAACTGTTTTCTTTGAATATCCATTTCGATAATTTTTCGACATGCTTTTTCCGTCATCGTTCGCTATTCTTTGACTTTTTTGGTAACCCAATTCTTCGTCTAATTCACTATCCATAACTTGCTGAAGAACATCTTTGAACATCTCTTTCATTGCCTGCATAACCTCTGTTGTGCTTGTGAAGTTTTGGCTGTTCACATACTCTTTTAATAACTCTTTCGGTTGCTTTTCCATAAAAAAATACTTCCTTTCATACTTGAATTTATTATCTTAATTCTTGTCTGATTGGAAGTACCTTATTCACTTTTACACAAAATTTTCGGGAGTCTCTTCGCATCAGCAAAAACTCGCTCAATCGTTTCTTTTCGCTGTGCATAAAGATCTTTGTATTTTATTGCATAACGAATATCTGAAACTTGCTCTAAGTACTCATGCCAAACATGAACTGTGTATTGTTTCTGGAATTCTTTACTTTCAGTGCATTTGTAACGAAACCCACAGATTTTACAGTCGTTTGGATTGCTTTTAAATTCTTTGTATCCTTCTCTATTCGTGGTGGAATAGTGTAAAACTTTATTGTTTGGACATACTACACAGTCAAAATATTCATCATATGAAAAATCATATTTCTTAAAAAAGCCTTGTTTTGTCATTGGTCTACGATATGGTACTAATAAATCTTTTCCATCATCTATAAGTCTTTTTGCAATATAGGGAGTATTGTAGGCACTATCTGCCACTATTGTTTGGATTTCGGGGTGGTTTTCTTTTAATTTATCATACAAATCATCGAATGCTACGCTGTCATGTACATTGCCTGCTGTTACATGAACATCTACAATGTAGCCTTTTTTGTCACAAGCTGTATGTGCTTCATAAGCAAGGCATTTCTTATGCTCTCCTTTATGAAATACACCGCTTTCAGGGTCAGTGGTTGATTCATTGATGATTTTTTCTTCTATTTTAGGTGGCTTTGTATCGTCAAATGGCTTTTTTTTATGTTCTTCTCTATCTTTATTGATTTCGTCCATTAGTTGTTTCTCATAATGTTTTGCTGCTACGGGGATTGATTTCTTTACAACCTTTTTTATATTTGCATTTGCTTTTATATGGGTTCCATCTACAAATACCACCTCTGGGTCAAGATATCCCATATCATTGATTTCATTCAATATCCAGTTGAAAATGCATGCAATAGTATTCTCGTTAAATCTATGTTTAAAGGCATAACTTATTGTTGTAAAGTGAGGTATTTGTTCTGTCATTAAATATCCTAAAAACCAACGATATGCACAGTTCATTTGTACTTCTTCTACCAATTTGCGCAACGAACTTATTCCATACAAATGTTGTATTAAGACCATTTTGATTAGTACTACTGGGTCTATGCTTGGTCTTCCATTATCTTTACAATACAAATCCTCTACGAAATCATATATATGACAGAAATCCACTGCACTATCTATTTTTCTAAGCAAATGTTCTGCTGGAATAAATTCTTCTAAGCACAAAAACTCTACTTGTGTTCGGTCTTTTTTAGCTTTAACTAACATTTAATCACCCTATTTAATTATACCATTTTTCGCGTCAAAAGTCCCCTAAATCATCGAATTTAGGAGACTTTTTCTACAAGCTGAAGCGATAATCACATATTTTGTGATTATCGCTTTTGTGATATCTTCAAATTCTAATTTATGGTTTAAATTTCCTTTGCGTCTGATATAATAACGATATAGAATACATATGTTTTGTGTAAAGGGGGGTAATAGTGAAAAATTTTATTCGAACAGATTTAAAGCTTTCTTTGTGTGGATTAAATTGTAGCCTCTGTACTATGAAACTGGACAACTATTGTCCTGGCTGTGGTGGTGGAGCAGGTAATCCAGGTTGTACTATTGCACGATGTAGTTTGCAACACCAAAGCATTGATTATTGTTTTCAGTGTAAGGAGTATCCGTGTAGTAAATACAATGACATTGAACAATATGACTCTTTTATCACGCATCGCAATCAACTCAAAGATATGTTAAAGGCTCAAGCAGTCGGAATAGAGAAGTACCATTTGGAATTGAACGAAAAAGCTCAAATATTGAGGTGGTTACTTAAGAACTATAATGACGGTAGGCGTAAAACATTTTTTTGTATTGCAATTAATCTTTTAGAACTTGAAGACATACGAATGGTAATTGAAAAAATTAAGACTGAAATACCTTCTAATGATATGAGTATAAAAGAGAAAGCTTTAATTGCTGTAACAATTTTTCAAGCACTTGCTGATGAAAGAAATATTATACTAAAGCTTTATAAAAAACCATCTAAAAAATAATTGAAATCATATAAAGATAGTAGACACAAAAAACCGTGTCTACTATCTTTTGGTATGTATAATATCATAAATTAATAAAGCTATTTTTCTTTATTCTAAAACAGAAGTACAGTGTGCACAACGAGTTGCTTCTAAAGGAATCTCACTTTTGCAAAATGGACAGATTTTAGTAGTAACTACAACGGCTTCTTCTTTTTTGCCAAATCTTTTAATCTTGTTTATAAATTTAATGATAATAAAAATGACAAATGCCATTAAAGCAAAGTTAATAATAGCAGAGATGAAAGAGCCGTATTTAATCGCAACGTCACCAATCATAAATACTTTATCACTTAAATCTTGGTTAGCTATAATTCCTACTAAAGGTGTAATAATGTCTTTTACCAAAGAATCTACAATACCTTTAAATGCACCACCAACAACGATACCAACAGCCATATCCACAACGCTTCCACGGATAGCGAACTCTTTAAATTCTGAAATAAATTTTTTCATTTTGTTTTACCTCCTATTATTCTTCAACTTATAATTATACACTATTTTATTGGTCAAATAAACATATAATAAATGGCACCTATCAAGTGTAATATTTACAATATATCTTTTAAACGTGCATTGCTAGGCGATTTATGCAAGATGAAAATGAAGGTAGTCTACGAATATACGTTAAAGTGATAACGAAATAAAATGCATTCATATGTGTAATTTTATGCTAAATCAGTCTGAAATGAGGTACAATAATCATACATATTAACGATTTTTGCAAGAATTTAAAAACAATCTTGCAAATCTGCATATAATGTAGTACAATATATCTAGTAAATTATAATATAAAACACACTGCATATAATAATCGTTAAAGATTGTCCTTTCAGGAGGGTTTAAATGAAAAATTATCAGTCAATGTCAAAAGAAGAATTGCAAAGTGAATATGATATTTTGCTTTCTAAGTATAATGAAATGAAACAGCAAGGTCTTTCGCTTGATATGTCAAGAGGAAAACCAGCACCGGAGCAATTAGATTTAGCAATGCCAATGCTTGATATTTTAACAGGCAATGAAATGATGAATACTGAAAACGGATTTGATACAAGAAATTATGGCATATTAGACGGTATTCCCGAAGCAAAAAAATTATTTGCAGATATGCTTGAACTAAAACCAGAAAATATTTTAGTGGGTGGAAATTCAAGTTTAAATATGATGTACGATAGCGTTGCACGTTCAATGTCTTTTGGTGTAATGGGCTCAACTCCATGGAATAAGCTTGAGAAAGTGAAGTTTTTATGTCCTGTTCCTGGATACGATCGTCATTTCGCAATTTGTGAACTGTTTGGAATTGAAATGATTAATATACCAATGGATAACAAAGGCCCAAACATGGATATGGTCGAAGAGCTTGTTGCTAATGATGATAGTATTAAAGGTATTTGGTGTGTTCCTAAATATTCAAATCCATCTGGAATTACATATTCAGCTGAGGTTGTGAAACGATTTGGTGCACTAAAACCAAAAGCGAATGATTTCAGAATTTATTGGGATAATGCCTATGTAGTGCATGATTTAACAGAAACACCTGATGAACTTGTGAATATCTATGAAGAATGTAAAAAGAATAGCAATGAAGATATGGTTTTTGAGTTTGCATCTACTTCAAAAATTAGCTTTAGTGGTGCTGGTATTGCAGTAATGGGTGCAAGTGTAGATAACTTAAATTTCATTCGCAAGCATTTGACAATTCAAACAATTGGTTTTGATAAAATGAACCAACTACGTCATGTAAAATACTATAAAGATATTAACGGCATCAAAGAGCACATGAAAAAACATAAAGAAATTATTGCTCCAAAGTTTGATGCTGTAATCAACGCATTGAATACCAATATTGCGCCTTATGGAATAGCAACATACGAAACACCAAATGGCGGCTATTTTATTTCATTCAACACTATGAGTGGTTGCGCAAAACGTGTTGGTCAACTTTGCAAAGACGCAGGTTTGGTTATGACTCCATCCGGTGCAACATTTCCATATGGAAATGATCCTGATGATAGTAATATTCGTATTGCACCAACTTATCCATCAATAGAGGAACTGAATACTGCAATGGAATTGTTCTGCTATTGTGTGAAAATTGCAACAATAGAAAAACTATTGAAGTAAAAATATGATATAAAGATAGATAAAAATCAACTTTATCTATCTTTTTTATTTTATAGCTTGACATTTGTAATTTTATTACTTATAATTTACCTATATTTTAAGAAAGGGAGCGATTGTATGATAATTATTACTATTTTAAAAAAAGATGGCTCCCGGCATCCTTTTTAATCACGTGCATTTATGATTACCCGGGAGGAATCAAAACTCTCGGGTATTTTTATGCCCAAATTTACAAAAGGAGCATTACAAATGATAGCATTTAAACAAATTACAGAACATAATTTTGAGGAATGTATCGCATTAACAGTCAGAGAACATCAGAAAACATATGTATCAACTAATGTTTATTCACTCGCAGAAGCTTGGCTTTATCCAAATGCCGCCTTTCCTTTTGCAATCTATGAAGAGGAAAATATGGTCGGGTTTATTATGTTTGCATATGAAGATGGTAAGTATTATATCTGCCGTTTTATGATTGATGAAAAGTATCAACAAAAAGGCTATGGAAAAGATGCCTTAAAGAGTGCCATTCAATATTTAATTGATACTTATCAAGTAACAGAAATCTATTTATCCGTTGAGCCTGATAATGTTGTGGCAAAAGGACTATATCAATCAGTTGGTTTTTTGGAGACAGGTGAAATGCTTGAAGCTGAAGAACTGATGAAATTTACAGTATAAGATTTTTTATTCTCTAAAGGTTACAATGAATTTTGATAGTGGTGATTTTTACGCTCTGGGGGCGAATTTATATAATTGGAGGATGCATACAATGTGGATTGTTTTTTTATACAACAATAACAGAATTAGATAATTCAGTGAATTCAAAAATTTATTAACCTATAAGATATAGGTTCTATTGTTATATGAAAAGGAGAATATCTATGAATATTGCAAATAACATTTTAAAAAACAGTTTAAAAAACGTATATTTTTTGACAGGAACTGCCTGTGGCGGAAAGACTACCATGGCAAAAGCACTTTGTGAAAAATACGGATTTATTCACTTTAATGACAACTGGCATGAGGATAATTTTACTGTATGGCAGTCAATAATTGATGAAAAGTATCAACCCAAATCTGCCAAAAGGAAAGCAGTTACAGACTGGGAAGCGTGGTTTAGTCGTTCGATTGAAGATTTCTTAGCTGAACAAAATGACGATAATGGAGGCGATGAGTATCTCCAATATTCTCTTATTGAACTTATCAAATTATCTCAAAATAACAAGGTTGTAGCAGATATTTGGTTTCCGGATGTAGAGCTGTTAGCAGAAATATCAGAACACAATAGGATTGCGTGTATGCTTGCTCCCGCTGAAATGATCATTCGTGATTATTATGGGCGTGACGACCATAAAGAATTTATAGAGTGCATAATGTCACTTAAAGAACCAGAAAAAAAGCTTGAAACGCAGAACGAATTATTTAGAATAGGGGCAAAATCAACCTTTGATGAAGCCGACAAATACAAATTTTTTAAGATCGTCAGAACACCAGATAGTACAGTTGAAAAAACATTACAGCTACTTGAAAAACACTTTGGCCTAAATTAAGTGAATGAGCATTCGTTTTATAATGGTTGCGCATGAAGAGTATAAGTATTATATATGCCGTTTTATGATTGATGAAAAGTATCAACAAAATATTTGTAGAGCGGTAGTATTGATTTTTACGCTGTTGAAGCGAATTTATATAATTGGAGGTAATATAAATGCAAGGATATAACGTAATTGCTGTTTATAATCAAACAATAGACAAACTTTTGATGTGCAAACGAAAAAAGAACCCTTACAAGGGATTGTCCAATTTGGTAGGTGGAAAAATAGAAATAGATGAAGATGGTCTTATTGCTGCATATAGGGAATTATTTGAAGAAACATCAATTTCTAAAGAGGATATACAACTTACTCATTTAATGGATTTTACTTATTACATAGATAATTGTTACGTAGAAGTTTACATTGGAAAATTAAATAAAAACATAGAAGTTATTGGTGATGAAAATGATTTATATTGGTCTGATTTAGACTGCAACTTTTTCGATTCAGCAAAGTATGCTGGTGAAGGAAATATAGGGCATATCGTTGAACATATAAATTTCTCAAAAGAAAAATTGTTATATAACAATCAAAGCTAATGAGCATTCGCTTGATTTGAACAGTTTACGCACTGCTTAATTTCAAACCTCATTACAACAAAATCGTGGGTATCCAAGCTATAATCGGCTTGTGTACCCACGATTTATTCATTCATCATCCGTTTTCTGGCGAGTAGCATTCGGCATTTTTATTTTACTAATACCTTTACAATCTCGCCAATATACATACGATGATAATCTTTGTTCGCATAATTGTTTTCAATAGATGCATCATAGAAATTTTCAGGATCTATGTCTTGATGATAAAGTTTTTTGCAAACCAAAACAAGCTTTGCTTCTTCAAATGCAATTGTTTGCTCAATTGGCATAGGGGTTAGATTACATTCTTTTGCCTTATCATAATCACGTCCGGAGTATTTTCCACAAAATCCAAGCGCTTTTTTATAGCTCTCATCAAAGAACGCAAGGGTAAAGTATTCGTTTTTCTCAATAAATTCATAAGTATATCGTTGTGGACGAATATAGATTGTTGCAACATTTTTACCCCACAGTACTCCTAAACCGCCCCAACTAGCCGTCATTGTATTGTAGCTTTGTTCGTTTCCGGAAGTAACTAGCATCCATTCATCTCCTATGAGGTGAAACGGATTATTATTCAGCTCTTTACATGAATGTTCTTGAAATTGATACATGATAGACACAGTCCTCTCTTAGTCGTAGTAAGTCAATATACTATCATTATGCAATAAAATTAGAATTGTTGCAAGTGAATTTATGCGTGCTCGTGCGCTTTTGCATCATCAATTTCATGGGATAGGTTAAAGCGCTGTCTTAATAGTCGATCAAACTTTGACTTTATCGGCAATATAATTATAAATGTAATAATTTCAGCAAATGTGATAGTAATCCAAACGCCTGCCTCACCAATAAGAGCAGGGAAAATTAGTATTCCAATTACTACAAAAATAAATCCTCTGGAAAGTGCAATTAGTGTGGTTATTTTTAATGATTCTGCAGATTGGAAGTAATACATTAAAACGGTGTTGATACCTGTGAAAACGAATGAAGTAAAATATAATTGAGAAGCCTTAATACCCATCGGCAGAAGTTCAGGAGAATCACCGATAAACATGCCGATAATTTGACTTGGGAATATTAAGATTAAAGCATATAGACCTAATGAGAATATCATACTGGTAATGGAAGCAACTTTCAATGAGTGTTTCATTCTATCCATGTTTTGTGCACCGTAGTTTACGCTGATTAACGGCTGCGCAGCTTGCGAGATACCATTGAAGATACCCTTTCCAAGATAAGCAACATTAGAAACGATTGCATAAACAGCAACAGCTGAATGCCCACTAACTTTTAGTAACACAATGTTAAACATAAATACAACTGCACCAGAAGTAAATTCAAGGATAAAGCTGCCCATACCATTTTGTAGTATTCGTTTAATTAAGTTTTTGTCGATGCATTTTAATTTAAAATGCATTGTATTTTTTTTGCATATATAGTGGAAAGAAAGAATAAAGACAGCTAAACAAGGACCAATTGCAGTAGCTGTAGAAGCACCTGCTAAACCATATCCTAAAACGCTTACAAACAACCAATCGAAGAATATATTTGCAAGGTTTGCGCTGATCGCTGCTACCATAACAAGCTTTGGATTGAAGTCAGCACGAATAATAACTTGTAATGTGTTATTTAAAACATATAAAGGTGCAATGATTTGGAGCGGTCTTAAATATTCAACTACCAATGGCACTAAATCAGTGGGCGCACCAAGTAAACGAGCACATAATTCAGGAAAACATAGGCTGAAAATACTGATGATTGCTCCTGACAAAATGCTTGCATAAACGCTAAATGAGAATACTTTGTTTACATTTGTTTTATCTCCTTGTCCGATTAAAACTGAGATAGTGGTGGCACCGCCAATGCCAAGCATTAACCCAATGCAAGAAAACAATGTGAAAATCGGCATTGCAATATTAAATGCTGCAAGAGCCTCACTTCCTACACAAACACCAACAAACATAACGTCAACAACACAATAAACGGAATTGGTTATCATACTGATAATAGTTGGAATTAAATAAGAAATATAAGTTTTAGAAATTGGACCTTTTAAAAGTGCTTGTTCTTTGTTCATATAACTACCCTCGATGTTTATCTATTAATACCTAACATATCTTAGCACAACAACTTTAAAAGGTCTAGTGCGTTTTTGATTAAAAAAGATAGAAATAAAACTTTAAATATGGTAATTGTATCAGAAATGATAGTGCAAGTTCAGTAATATTTTGCAAAACAGTTATTAAGAAATAAATTATGATGTTAATATAAAGTAAGCAATTGATTTTAATGTAATTTGTGCTATAATGTAGCTAAAATACAAATAAAGTAGTTTTCATACATTGGAATCCATCCACAAAGATACTATACTGTATTCATCGGTAATGATTATATTTTGATTGGAGGAGTAAAAATGAAAAAAACATTTGCAAAAGGCATTTCCATACTTCTAACAGTAATCATGGTTGCGTTATCCATTACTGGATGTGCACCTGATACGAAACAACAAAATTCAAATACGCAAGAAAATCCATCATCAGGCCAAGCAACCCAAACTTTAAAACCTTGTAAACTAACTTTTTGGCATACATACGGTGATGGTGAGGAAGAACAATTAAAAAAAGTTGTACTTCCAAAATGGAGTGCACTTCATCCTGAAATAACAATTGAACCAGTTAGGCAAGATGGTGGACAATTTCATCAAATGATAGTTACTGCATTTGGTACTGGTCAAACTCCTGATGTAGCTAGAATAGATATTGTGAATACAGCATCTTATGCTAAACAGGGTGGTATTATCGCTTTAGACGATATGAAAGGATTTGGCGAACTCAAAGAAAGCTTTTTGAAAGCACCAATGTCAACAAACTACTATAAGAATAAGTATTATGGACTTCCACTTGATACAAACTGTAAATCTGCTGTAGTAAATCAAAACACAATGAAAAAAATAGGACTTGATAAGATTCCGGCTACGATGGAAGAATTTATTGCAGCTGCCGAGAAAAACGGTGGAGGAAAGTTCCGCTTAAATGTATCTGGCGTTGGCGATTGGGATCTGTTCCCTTACTTTTGGCTTTTTGGCGGTGAATTAACTGATGCTAATTTTACAAAAGCAAGTGGATATATTGATTCTGAAGCAAGCATAAAAGCTATTCAAACTATGTTGGATTTAAATGCTAAAAAAGTATTTACAATTCGTGATGTAAATGGTTCTGTGGATGCTTGGGATGGTATTAAAACAGGTGAATATGCAATGTTTTTCGAAGGACCTTGGTTCTTTGGTTCATATTCAGATACTGCAGCTGCAGGGATCATTCCATCTACTATTCCAACATATAACGGAAAAACGACTTCTGTAGTTGGCGGTGAAAATATCGCAATTTTCGAAAATAGCAAAAATAAAAATGAAGCTTATGAGTTTATTAAGTTTATGGCATCAGAAGAGATTCAACTTGATATGCTTCAAAAAGGTCAACTTCCGGTTCTTAAGTCACTTGTAACGAACAAAGCTGTAACAGATAATCCAGTATGGTCTGTATACATGAAGCAAATGGAATCTGCAAGAGCTCGAATTCCATCTCCAAATCATACGGAAATTGGACAAATTTGGAGTGATGCAATGACAAATATATTTGCTAATAAAGCAGATGTGAAAAAAGAATTAGCCAAAGCTGCTACGTTAATAGACGAACAGCTTAAAGGTTAACCCTAATTAAATTGTGTCTCACTCGCTTTAGCGAGTGAGACATTTAATATAAAATAAATGCTGGTTTTATAAACAAACCTCAATAACTACTAGGGGGGTAAAAATGAAAAAATCGACGATTACCTCAAGAAAAATTTCAAAGGGCGTACATGGATGGATAAGCGCCTTACCTTTTGTTTTACCTGGACTTATATTAGTTGCAATATTTGTAATATACCCAATGTTTTTTACGGTTAGAGTATCTTTGTCTAAATATCAAATTGTACAAGGAAAAATCGACTTTGTGGGCATTAAGAATTATATCAATATCTTCACCGATTCATCCTCACGTTTTTGGTATGCATACCGAAATAATTTCCTTTATGCAATAGTAACAACACCATGCATTATTTTAGGTGGAATGGTTTTTGCATACTTAATTAACAATATTAAGCGAGGTAAAACTATATTTAAAGTAGGTTTTTATTTGCCGGTAATCACTTCTTGGGTAATTGTTAGTTTAGTGTTTACCTATATGTTTAATAATTCAGATCGTGGGCTAATTAACTACATTCTGGTTGATGTGATGGGTATTCTTGATGACTATGTACCATGGCTATTACGTGAATGGTCTGGTAATTTAGCTATTTGGATTATGGGAATATGGAAGAATACCGGATGGGCTATGCTTATTTTCTTAGCAGCACTTCAAGGAATTCCTCAAGATTTATATGAGGCTGCAGAATTAGATGGTGCAGGAAAATTTCAAAAATTTCATTATATTGTGATACCTGCATTGAGACCAACTACATACTTTGTTTTGGTAAATATGATAATCGGATCTTTTAATGTCTTTATTCAAGTTTTGATGCTGACCGGAGGAAAGCCAAATGGTCGAACTTCTGTATTGCAGTATTTACTGTATGATAGGGCATTTAATCAATTTGAATTTGGTGAAGCTTCTGCAATAGGCCTAATAACAGCTCTTACAATTTTATTAGTGACAACTCTTTTAAATCGAATGATGAAGTTGGATACTGTTGAAAAGGAGGGGGACTAGTATGAATGCAAAGAATACAAGCAGAAAAGCAGCGTCAAGAATAAGTCAGTTGATCATTTGGTTATTATTACTGACAGGACTAATTATATTTTCTGTTCCGTTTTTATTTATGATTACAAATTCATTTGAAAAGTTTAGCTTTGTACTACCTTATCCTCCAAAATTGTTCCCTACTAAGTTGGATTTTTCTGCATATCAACATATTTTAAATATTCCAATTTTCACTACAGCTGTAATGAACAGTGTGATAAATACAATAGTTACTGTAATATTTGCTGTTTTTATTTCAACACTTTCAGCGTATGGATTCGCTAAAATAAATTTTCCGGGCAGAGAAATGATATTTAAAATATACATATTCACTTTGATGATGCCGGCATTTTTAAATATAATTCCTCAATTCGTTACTTTAAGAAATATAAGATTACCGGGATTTGAAGAAGGGTTAGTTGGAACGAGAGTAGGACTTATACTAATTTATGTGGCAACTGGTATCTGCGGGCATACTTTCTTTCTTAGAAATTTTTTCCGTTCCTTACCTGATGCACTTGGTGAATCAGTTATTATGGATGGTGGTGGACATCCTACAATATTTTTCAAAATAATACTTCCACTATCAAAACCGGCGCTTGGAACGATGACAATTTTTGCAATACAAGGAATATGGGAGGAATATTTTACTGCAAAGGTTTTAGTTGGAGCAAAAGAGAAAATGATTACACTGCCTTTGCTGCTGCAAAGACTGAATGGACAACATGCAACTCGGTGGGAATGGGTATTTGCGGCTTCAATTATTACGCTAATTCCAATTGTTATTTTGTTTATTTTTGCTCAGAAAAAAATGGTGGTAGGCGGGCTAATAGAAGGCTCCATAAAAGAATAATCAGATTTTTATTAGTCTATGATATAGAATTTTTGAGTGGCTTATCTTATTTTGCTGCTCAAGTTTCCTAGTTGAATCGAAAGGAATGGTCATATTAATGGTACAACATAATAAACAAATAACAACAGACTGTTGGCCTGAAAAAGCGCAGTATATAGTTGGAGAAGTTGTTACTTTGAAAATGATTCGACCAATACAAATAAAGACATTACCTAATATATGCCTTTTTAGACTTGCAGATATTTTTCCGGCAGAGCCTATTTGGAATCAAACGAGTAGTCAAAAAGATGCAGAAATTTTAACAGCTTCTTTTTCTCAGCTTCCAGCAGGATATTACGGGGTTGAGATATCATGGGGAGATACCATTTTGTCAACTGCATTTGATATTACCAAAGATCGAAGACAGGATGTACGATATGGATTTATTTCTGATTTTAAACAAAGCGATTGTGGAGAAGAAGATATTCTTTTTGCAAATAAATTGCATCTTAATGCTATTCAGTTTTATGATTGGATGTATCGTCATGATAATTTAGTATCCAAAGTCGAGTTATACAATGATCCAATGGGACGAGAGACATCTCTTTCGACTATAAGAACTAAAATACTTGCATGTAAAAAATATGGTATTCGTCCATTTGCATATGGAGCAATTTATGCGGCTACACAAGAATTATATAATCAACATCCCGAGTGGGCATTATATACTATTGATGGTGTACCGATGAAATTTGCAGACTGGCTCTATTTTATGAATACCTCTGAAAATTGTCCTTGGAGCAATTATATTGTGGAGCAATATGAAAATAGTATAAGTGAATTAGGGTTTCAGGGTATTCATATGGATACTTATGGCTTTCCTAAGCATGTTCTTGATAATAATGGCTCAGCAGTAGCACTCGAAAAAACCTTTCCGAGCTTAATTGAACGCTCTGCTTGTGCTGTGAAAGAAATTGACTGTGAAGCAGGAGTCATTTTTAATGCAGTTAATAATTGGCCGATTGAAGAGGTAGCACCAACAAACCAAGATGCAGTCTATATTGAAGTGTGGCCTCCACATGATACTTATTTTGAATTATATCGTTTGATTCGCGAAGCAAAACAAATAGCGCAAAAGCCAGTTGTTTTGGCTGCATATATGAAGCCTTTTTTAGGAGCAGAAACCAATGAAAGTATAACTGCTGCGGAAACCTCATTGCTGCTTACATTTGCTGTTATTAACGCTTCAGGTGGACGTCAGTTAGTTTTTGGTGAAAATAAAGGTATATTGTGTGACAGTTACTATGCTAATTATGCCGTTATTAGAGATAGTTTTCTTTCGGTTGTGCGAAACTATTGTGATTTTGCTGTTCGTTACTCTCCTTTGCTTGAATATAATTCCGCTGTGGATATTTCAATGACTGCCGCTAACGGAATTAACGAAGATATATTATTTCATGCAAAAGAGGATATTCGTTTTTCTTCTAATGCACAAGCTGATACTGTGTGGACAATTATAAGAGAATATGAAGAGCGTTTGGTAATTCATCTTATAAATTTATCGGGTATTACTCAGCAGTGGAACGAGCCTAAATTACAACGTCCTAATTCAGTACAAGATATTGAAATTAAGCTATTGATTAACCATAGATTTAGTAATATTTATGTTGCATCTCCCGATTTTCAAGGAGGAACAGCTCAAATTCTTGAGTACCGTAAAGAAACACAAAATAACGGTCAATATGTTTTTATCAAAGTACCCAACCTTGAAATATGGGATACTGTTTGGATCGAGTTAATTCAATAAAATTAAAACATATACAACCGAAATAACTGAATGGTGAAATTGCAAAATATGTAATATAAGAAGTGAGCTTTTGATATTATAACAAATGGGGTTAATATTTTTGTATGAAAGTACTAAAGTTATTTAACAACAGAAAGGAAATAATCATGTTGTTTTCATATGATACAGAAATTCTTCCTGAAGTTCGCATGATAGGACAAATTAAATATCCGGGTCAATGGGTACATTTTAGCCGAGTTATTGATGAATATATTATGTATTTGATTAAGGAAGGCGATATGTACATTGAGGAAAAAGGAATACAATATCATCTAAAGCCCGGCGATTTATTCATACTAGAGCCCAACAAGCCTCATTTTGGATATAAAGCAGCTTCTTGCAATTATTACTATGTTCATTTTCAAAATATATCTTTCATTCCTTTAGCAGATGATAAAGAACGCTTTGCAATGAATGAGTTAGCCGATAAAAGAATCACATCACTTGCAAGTTACAATCTTGATAGTGGAAATGTTACTGATTCAATTACATATATTCCAAAGCTGTTTTCCATACAAAATCAAGAATTTCGAACAATTTTAAAAGAATCAATTGATATTTATAATCATCGAGAAGAACATTACAAACGAGCTTCATCGACTTTGTTGCATTTGTTTTTGCTTCAAGTTGCACATGCAAACTTAATACAACATAATGCAAATCAAATTTCTACTCATATAAAAAAATCAGCAGTAGTGGTAGAGAAAATTTTAAAATATTTAAATAATAATTATTATGAAAAAGTAAGCAGTAGCTTAATTGAAAAAACATTTGAGGTCAATTTTGATTATATTAATAGAGTTTTTTCGGATATTACTGGAAACACCATTTTTCATTATTTAAATATTCTTCGTATTAACCATGCAAAAGAATTGATTGCAACTACAAATTTGACATTCAGTGAGATCGGATATTTAGTAGGTATTGATGATCGTTATTATTTTACAAAGCAATTTAAAAAATATGTAGGGATGACACCGACGGAATATTATAAAAGCGTAAATACATCGAATAAGAAAGAAGAGTGATAACCAAATAATGATTTTAAGAGCGGTCAAAATTTTATAGGAGGTATTATTATGTGTAAAAAAACTTGTGCATTAGTATTATCCTTTAGCTTGATACTCTCATTGTTTTTATCAAGCACAACCGTTTCTGCATTAGCCTTAGATGGAAAATCAGTGCCTACATCTAGTATAGCAACCACAAACGTTAAAGTCATAAATAATGTTAGTACTGATAAGGCAAGATATGAGCCGGGAAGTAATGCAGTTATTAGTGTTGACCTTGTTAATGCTACTACTACATCTTGGAATGGAGTAATTACATTAGAGATTACCCATCTTAATAATCTGGTTCAAACCTTGACACAGTCAACTAGTATAGCCGCAAACCAATCAAAATCAATTACATTCACATGGCAATTGCCAACCAATGATTTTACCGGCTATTTAGTTAAGGCTTCCAGCTCAGCTGATGATTTTTCTACAACAGCAATTGATTGCTCCAGTAATGTTAGCCGTTTCCCAAGATACGGTTATATTGCTGATTTCCCTCAGGGCCAAACACAAGCCCAAAGCGATGCTATGATATCTGAACTGACAAAAGACTATCATATTAATGCGTTTCAATTCTATGACTGGATGTGGCGCCATGAAACTCTTATTAAGCGTCAGAACGGTGTTGTATCACCAACATGGAACGATTTGTTTAACAGAACAATATCATGGCAAACAATTTTAAATAATATTTCTTCTGTTCATTCCAACAACGCAAAGGCGATGGCTTATGTAATGTCATATGCTGCTCGTGAAGGATATGAACAGTATGGAATTAATCCAGCACAGGGGCTTTATTCAGATAAAAGCCATGCAAACCAATTAAATGTAGATTTTGGAAATGGTCAAACGTATCTTAAACTTTTTAATCCTAAAGATAGATTGTGGCAAAATAAGATGGTTCAGGAGTATGCGGATGCAATTAACACAGCTGGTTTTGATGGGCTGCAAATGGACCAAATGGGTCAACGAAATAATGTGTATGATTATTTAGGCAGACCTGTTTATCTTGAGGATACTTTCTCCGATTTGGTAAATGCTTCAAAAAGTCATTTAACAAAAAATAATTCTCAAAAAAATGCCGTAACATTTAATATTGTTGATGGGACAGTTAATGGATGGGCGTTGAATGATGTTGCAGCTAATGCCAATACAGATTTTAGCTTTAGTGAAATATGGTGGAAATCAAACAGCTACAATGACATGAAGAATTATATTGAACAGGTTCGTGAAAAGACTGATGGTAAAGCGTTGGTATTAGCAGCTTATATGAACTACAAAGACAATTGTGGTCTTAAATATGAAGCGGAAAATGCTATACGCTATAATACAAATATTGCAACAAATCATACTGGCTATACCGGAACAGGATTTGTTGATAGCTTTGATACAATAGGCGATTCTGTTTCATTTCCGATTACTATTCAAGAAGCAGGCAATTATTCCTTTGTATTTCGTTATGCAAACTCAATTGGTTCAACTGCTAACAGAAATATATATGTTGATGGCTCTTTAATCGGACGTGTAGATTGTAAAAACCTTCCTTCATGGGATAGCTGGGCACATGATGCTTCTATTGCAAGCTATTTAAGTGTAGGAACACATACAATAAAAATTGCATATGATTCAAACAATATTGGCGCTATTAACTTAGATAGCCTAACACTTGGAACATTTGATGAAAATTCTGTAAGGTTAGCAAATGCAACTTTTGCTGCAAGTGGTGCATCTCATATTGAGCTTGGAACCGGAAAAACTCATGCTAATATGTTGTCACATGAATACTATCCTTCAAATGGAAAGTCAATGCGTAAATCATTAAGAGATGCTATGTCGAAGCAATATGACTTTATTACTGCATACGAAAATTTGTTGTATGATGCTGATATTAACTATTCTGATGGTGGATTACAAAATATTTCAATATCCGGTGAGCAAGTAACGGGCAGTGGAGAAAGTAATAAAATTTGGTATATCAATCGGCAAAAAGACGATTATCAAATATTACATCTAATTAACCTAACTGGTGAAAACGATACGGAATGGCGTAATGCAACGAATACGCCTGTTATGAAAAATAATATGGCAGTGAAGTATTATGTAGGACCAAATGCAAATATTTCTAATGTATACGTTGCATCACCTGATTATAATCAATGTATTAGTCAAGAACTTACATTTACAACCGGTGTAGATGATAAAGGAACATATGTATCCTTTACAGTTCCAAAACTAGAATATTGGGATATGATTTATCTCAAGAGAAATATTCAATCACCTTCTCTATCTATTTATGAAGCTGAAAGTGCTGTTAAATCTGGAGTGGCTGTTAATACAAATCATTCAGGTTATACAGGAACAGGCTTTGTAGATTGCTTTGGTGAAAATTATGATACTGTTACATTTACAGTAAACGCATTAAAGGATGCTGATTATTCTCTTAAATTTCGATATGCAAATGCCTCTGGTGGTGAAGCAACAAGAGCTATTTTAGTTGATGGAAAATTTATTAATAAAGCGTATTTTAAAAGTTTAGCTAATTGGGATACATGGGGATATGCAGAACTTGGAGTAGCATTAACAAAAGGCCCACATACCATTGTTGTTTTATATGATCAATATCAAACTGGCCCTATCAATCTGGATCATATGCTACTTAATGTAAAAGAGGAAAGTGCGAGAAGTCTGTATCTAAACAACTGGAAGGATACAGTAGCAATTTGGCAAGATACATTTACTAATCAAAATACACCACTAAATGGTAGCGGACCTGGCTTATATGAGCTGCGCTATTTTGATGGTAATGTGAATTCAAATTATAATGTCAATAATATAAAGAATTATTCGTCCTTCTTAAGGGATCAAGCATCTAGTGTTGCTTATACTACAGGAACAAAATTCGCATCTAGCGGATATTTTAATGGCGATGGAATATTGGTAAACGAATATAACACATATGATAATAACAGTTTGCCGGTAAAAATGACACGTAACTTCGCATTTGTCCCAGAAAAGAATTTCATAATAGTTAAATATGATTTTACAAATCCTTCCACCTCTCAAAAGGCTGTAAAAGTATTGGATATGTTACATCCTAACAATAAAATGACTAGTCAGAATATTAGTGCAAACTACAATCCTATTACTAAAACTACTATTATAAATATGAGCAATTCACAACAACCTTATTTAGCTCATGGTATATTAGATGCAACAGGTAGTTTTTCATATCAAGTGGCAAATGATACGATTTCTAATCTTAATAACCAAGCCTGTTCTCCTTGGCATACATTTAATAATAATGGTACTATACAGAATAATAGCTCTGTTACATGTGCAGACATTTCAACTGCATATGCAAAAGAATTATCTTTGCCAGCTGGTTCAACGCAAAGTGTTTATTTCTATGTAGCGATTGCTAAAGATAATTCAGCTATCAATGCAACCATTAACGAGGCAATAGCACATGATGGAGCATATTGGATGCAGTATACAGCATCAAAATATCATGATTGGCTAAATAGTGGTAAACATACTAATTATGAAGAAAAGTCTTTAAATGATGCATACAACAATATTCTCGTTACAACAAAACAATCAACTGTTCCTGGCGATATTACTATCAATGGCACTACAAAATCAAAGTTTGCTGCTTGTCCAGCTACAACCAATCCATCTGCTTATTCATACAAAGTATGGGCAAGAGATTCTGCTGTGACGGCAATGTCTCTTGATGCAACTGGCCATTTAAAGGAAGCGGGAAACTATTGGACTTGGTTAGCAGATCGACAAATTAAAACGGATGAAGGCTCATGGAAAAAGCCTGGTACATTTTGGACTTGTTACTCTATTTGGGATAATAGCCCTATATCATTTGTAGAGCCTGAATATGACTCTATTGGAATGTTCCTAGTTGGCGCATATAAACATTATGAGTTTTTACCTACAAATGAAAAAGCAGAATTTTTAAATAAAATATGGCCTTCCTATAAATTAAGTGCTGATTATGTCCTTAATAACATTACTTCTGCTGGATTCGGTCCTGCTGACTGTAGTATATGGGAGGAGCAATCAGAGTTTAATTCCTTTACTCAGGCACTTTATGTTGCAGGATTGGATGCTGCACAATATATGGCATCAGCTATGGGACGACAAGATATAGCTGACATGTATAATGGCGGAGCATCTGCAATGCGCACTGCAATTCAACGAGATGATACGGCTTATCCAAAAGGACTTTGGAATGTTGCCGAGCAATATTTTAATCGTGCGGTATCTTTGAATGGAAATGCAAACACCATTCACGATTCATCATCCAATGTTTTAATTCCTTATGGCGTAATAGATGCTACATCATCTAGAGCAAAATCACATATTGATAAAACATTAGCAGCTTTGGCGCATGACACCTATGGAATTGCTCGTTATGAAAATGATGGTTTCTATCATCGTATGCCTTGGGATCCAGGCGGAAATGAAGCTTTAGAAGATGAACCATCTTGGCCACAAATGGCTATGTGGGTTGCAATGTATGAAATTCAATCTGGCTATCAATCTTACAAAGCAAATGCTTACGAAAGATTGAAATGGTTTGTAAGTCGCACAGCAAAAGGATATATGCCACAGGGCGAATGTTGTTCAAATATAACTTTGAAACCACTCGTTAGTACAATGTGTGAGCCAATTACTGGTGCAGCGTATCTTATGACCGCATTAGCATATGAAAATCAATTTGATATGCGGGTATTTTCACCACAAGCGAATGCTGGTGCAAATAAAAATATTACGATAGTTAATGGTTGTGCGGGTGATTGGGAACAATGGAGTAATATTCCATACTACGTTGACCGCACAGGAGATGCTGCTTTGTCTGATAAAAATTATGACATGGAGCGTGTTTATCTAGCAAATGATTCAGATAATTTATATTGTCGTATTGATACAGTAGGCAGAAATTTACCAGGCTATCAGTCATCAGATAAGTTTGCTGTTCAAGTATATTCTGAAGATTTTGCAAGTACAGCAAATTCAACGAATACCGGAATTTATGGAAACGGTTTTACTCATAATATGAGCTATATGTTAACTCGAAGTAACCAAAATAGTGATTATAAAAAATATTCTGTTTCTAATAATACTTGGATACAACAAGCAAATGTAGCTAACATTATAGCTCCACAATGGGAAACTAATTCCGGAAGAATTGAAATGGCCATCCCATTTTCAGCATTATCCAGTACAGGCGCTGTTGGTGATAATAATTGGGCTAATTTAGTTATCGTTTTAACAAAAGAAACTTCTCCGGGAGTATGGACTCAGATGGATACATTAGCTATTCATTATCGTAAAACAGGTTCTGGAATTGAATGGATTAAAGGCAACTTCGAATAAATAGATTATCTTTTATGAAATCCTAAACACAAAAAGGATGGAAGATTAAATTTCTTCCATTCTTTTTGTGTTTGAGATTACATTATGATATTTTGAGATAGGTATCTTTTCTAATGATATTAAAAATATAAGTTCTAGGAGCCGTAAATATATAATTCCAACAATAGATTAAAATATAAAAATTACAGTAATTGCATATACCTATAATAATAAAACTGTAGGGGGATGCATATGAAGAGTCACGTAGTTACAAGAAGAACGAGCAAAACATTGTTTTATGGAATTGTATTAGTAATGATAATTTTTGTTTCAGTAGTATTTTGTAAAACAATTATAGTGCAAACCAATGGCAATATCGATAAAAAACTGCCAATCTATTATGTAGATACAAAAGATAAAAAAATAGCCTTAACTTTTGATTGTGCTTGGGAGAATAGTAATACACAAGAAATATTAGATTTACTTTCAACAGCTAATGCGAAAGCTACTTTTTTTGTAACAGGTGATTTTTGCGAACGACATCCCAATGACGTAAAAATGCTTAGCAAAGCAGGACATTCTATTCAAAATCATTCCAATAAGCATCCTCATGTAAAAAATATTGAGAAGGAACGGTTAATTAAGGATACAACAGAGTGTGATAAAATAATAGAAAATATTACAGGAAAGAAGCCAACCTTATATCGTGCACCATATGGAGAATACAGTAATACAATGCTAAGTGTTTTTGAAACAGATTTAAAACATAAGGTGATTCAATGGAATGTTGATAGCGTCGATTGGAAAAGACCAACACCAGAAAAAATGAACGAACGTATTTTAAAAGGGGTAAAGCCTGGCAGCATCTTATTGTTTCACAATGATATTGAAAACACAACCCAAGCACTAACTACATTATTACCGACGTTAAGAAAACAAGGATATGAATTTGTATTGGTAGAAGACCTTATTTATAAGGAAAATTATTATTTGGATCATGAAGGGAAACAAGTCAAATCACAATAATAAAAAAGGGGGTGGAAATCATATTTCTACCCCTTTCCCATAATAATCTTAAACATTGCAATATTTTGTGCAAATCTGATGTGTTCATATTAATCTTACAAAATTGTTAGTGTTGCGTAATATTAAGCAATGGTTATTCTAAACTACAGTTGTTATAATTACTATATAGTAAATGAAAGATAACATAAATGTTCTTTTATATTTTGCTTGAAAAAGAGAGAATGAAACCGGTCTTATTATAGGAGGATTTTTATGAGAAAGAAAATATCATACTTCATTTCAATAGTATTATTAGCGGCTATTGTAGTTATTGCAATATGTATAACACCAATTATATGTGATGGATACCATATGTATAAAAAAGCAATTACATCAGTAAGTTTGAATGAAGTAATAACAAAGGTAAGGAATGATGATAGCTATATAAAATTAGATGACATTTCTGATGAGTATTTAAAAGCAGTTGTACAATCGGAAGATAAAAGATTCTATTACCATATTGGTATTGACCCAATTGCAACAGTTCGAGCGTTTTATAACAATATAAAATCACAATCTTTTTTACAAGGAGGAAGCACTATAACGCAACAGCTGGCCAAAAATTTGTATTTTTCTTTTGAGAAGAAAATGGATAGGAAAGTCGCAGAACTATTTGTTGCATTCGACCTAGAGCGGCTGCTTACCAAAGATGAAATTTTAGAGTTATATTGTAATGTTACATATTTTGGCCAAAACTGCGTTGGATTAAAAGAAGCAGCTAATCATTATTATGGAGTGGAACCCAAAGCATTATCAACTAAGCAAGCTGCTGCACTAGCCCACGCCCTTAGAAGTCCGAACAGCTTTAACCCGAAAAAATAATATAAAATATCTTCCTTGCATGGCTTAAAAGCTTAGCCAATGAATACCTTAATGCATTTTTGATAACGATATGATATAATAACCTCTATGGTACCCAAAATCAAAGATTTTGATCAAAACGAGAACATTTTATCACGGGAAACTGTTTTCACTTACGTGCAAACAGACTTTTTATGATATAATGATTGTAAAGAATATAATATGTTTGTGTGGTTTGGCAACGTTGGTTTTGCCAAACATATTTTTAAAAATATATATTGTTTTTACTGATGATATATTATAATGATAATAAAATGTAAGAAAAAATAAGGAGTGTTAACGGTTATGATAAAATGTATGGTAGCAACAAAAGAAACACAAGGACAAAGAGCTAGTGATTTTTGTAATGCGAATGAAGATGAAATTGTTAGATTTGGTCCTTTATGTTGCAGTGATATTGACTTAGATGGCGGTTGCGGATGTGCAAGAAGTCTTATTGGAATTGAGTCATTAAAGGGAACTACTACAATGAAAACGGTAGAGCTTGATATGACACAAGAGGAATACTATGCAAAAATGATTGCAAGCGCACGTAAAACGGATGATGATGCTTCAGATGATACAATTATTGCAGAGGCGACGGAAGTATTATATGCAAGTGAACAGTTTGGTGTTGGCTATATAATTGAGTATCGAGGCGGATTTGTAAAAAGATTAGAGCAAAAAAACGAAATATAAGTTAAGTTAGTATTACACATTAGAAATTGAGGATGAAATCGTGCTACTATTGACAGCAGAAAAAATAAGTAAAAAATATACAGATAAAGCATTGCTAGAAGATGTTGTTTTAGGTATCAATGAAGGCGACAAAATAGGCTTAATCGGAGTAAATGGTACAGGAAAATCTACCTTGTTGAAAATAATTGCTGGAATAGAAACTCCCGATAGTGGTGTAATTACCAAAGCAAGCGGGGTAAGAGTCGGCTACTTACCGCAAAACCCAGAGTTTAAATCAGGGCTAACTGTATTACAACAAGCGATGAAAGGAATTGCATTGCAGCAAAGAGAATCTAAAGAATATGAGTGTAAAGCAATACTAACAAAGCTTGGATTGACTGATTTTGATGAGCCTGTTGATATTCTTTCAGGTGGACAAAAAAAGCGCCTTTCTATTGCAAGTGCATTAGTTACACCTGTTGACGTTTTAATATTAGATGAGCCAACGAACCATATTGATAACAACACAGTGGATTGGTTGGAAACTTATCTTTCTAAATATAATGGTGCTTTGTTAATGGTAACCCATGACCGTTACTTTCTTGATAGAGTTACAAATAAAATTATAGAATTGCAAAATGGTAATTTATATTCTTATCAAGGAAATTACAGTAAGTTTTTAGAATTAAAGATAGAACGAGAAACTATGTTGGTTGCAAGTGAGCGCAAACGTCAAAGCTTTTTAAGAAAAGAGCTTGCATGGATACAACAAGGACCTAAAGCACGTGGAACAAAACAACAATTTCGTGTGAATCGTTTTGCTGAAATGAGCCAGCAAGAAGTAAATTTAGACCAAGAGCAATTGCAAATGAGTTCTATTAGTACAAGGCTTGGAAAAAAGATAATATCTTTAGAAAATGTAACGAAAAGCTATGAGGAAAAAGTGCTAATAAACAATTTTTCTTATAACTTACTTCGTAACGACCGTATTGGTATCGTTGGTGAGAATGGCTGCGGAAAATCCACTTTGCTAAAAATAATTCAAGGGTATATTACTCCTGATTCAGGAACAGTTGATATTGGACAAACTGTTAAAATCGGATATTTCTCGCAAGAATGTGAAGAATTGAACCCAACCGAGCGGGTAATTGATTATATTAGTAATATTTCTTCAGAAGTTATCACACCGGAAGGAACATTTTCGGCTTCACAAATGCTCGAGCGGTTCTTATTTTCATCTAACTTGCAATATTCAACAGTTAATAGATTGTCCGGCGGTGAAAAACGTAGACTTTATTTGCTTGGTATTTTGATGGAGGCACCAAATGTACTTTTATTTGACGAGCCAACCAATGATTTAGACACACAAACGCTTACCATTCTTGAAGATTATTTAGACAATTTTAATGGTGCGGTAATTGTAGTATCACATGACCGCTATTTTCTAGATAAGGTTGCCGATTATATTTTTGCATTTACGGATAATGGCGAAATTGTCCCTTATGTAGGGGGATATTCTGACTATATAGAAAAAATAAAGCTGAGCCAAGTAAAAGGCGAAAAAGAAAAACCAGTAGCAAAAGAGCAGGACGATAGTCGTAGAAAATCTACTAAGCTTAAGTTTTCTTATAATGAGCAACGTGAATATGATACAATTGATGTTGTTATCGCTGATTTAGAAGCACAAATTGAGCAAGCTGAAGCTGATATTGTAAAAGAAGCCAGTAATTATACTTTGCTTCAAGAGTTATTGCATCAAAAAGAGGAGCTAGAACAAAAGTTAGCTGAAAAAATGGAGCGATGGGTGTATTTGAATGATTTATCCGAAAGAATAGAAGCACAAAACAATAATCAATAATGATCACGATATTAGAAAATTATTCAAATGGCAGTGAAAAGCAATGAAAAATATAGTATAATAAAATTTACCATATCGATAAAGAAAAAGGTGAAATAGATGTATAAAATTATACTGGCAGATCAAGTTGATGAGTTATCCCCATATATTGAAGACCATATTATTCGAAACATTAAAAATAAACAAATTGATAAATTTGAATGTCATCTGAATGGATATTTACTCTCTTTTTATTGGTATGATATTCTTAATATTACCCAAGAACCGATACAGGTTATTATCTATTTTACAGATGATGACCTATTCTTTCTGTGTGAAAACGAGGAATGTTTGAATAAAGTGAAAGCAATGGTAAAAGAGGAAACATCGGATGAAAAAACCTTGTATAGCTTTTTCATTGCTTTAATTAATGGAGATACTGATTATTTAGAAGAATTAGAAGAGCTGATAACCGATACAGAAGATAATTTACTAACCTCTCATAAAAAAGAATGTACAGCTGATATATTAGGCTATCGCCGATTATTGCTTCGATTAAAACGATATTACGAGCAATTAAATAAAATTTTCGAAGGCTTAGTGGATAATGAAAATGATATAATTTCAGAAGAACATCTTCGCTATTTTCGTATATTAGATGGCCGTATTGATCGCTTGTTTGCTCATGTATTAAATCTTCGAGATTATGTCACACAAGTGAGAGAAGCGTATCAAGCGCAAATTGATATTGAACAAAACAGCCTGATGAAAACATTTACTGTGGTAACTGCAATTTTCTTACCTCTAACATTATTGGTAGGTTGGTATGGAATGAATTTGAAAATGCCCGAATTTACTTGGAACTTTGGGTATCCTATGGTTATAGGAATCAGTATTTTAATTGTAATTGTATGTATTATTTGTTTTAAGCATAAAAAGTGGTTTTAGGTAATCTTATACTATCTTTTTTTAAGGATAAGTGGTAAAATAAAATCAGAACAAACTTTCGAGAAAAAGAAAGCGAATAGGGGGATTCATATGGTAATTCAAGATGATTACATAACCTTTACACTTCCAAGCAAAAAGCATATTGCTTTAATTGCACATGATAGCAAAAAGCAACAGCTTTTGGAATGGGTTAACAAGAATAAAGAAATTTTAAAAGATCACGTTCTTTGTGGTACAGGAACAACAGCAAGATTATTATCTGAAAGAACAGGTCTAAATGTAAAAGGCTATAACAGTGGCCCTTTAGGCGGTGACCAACAAATCGGTTCTAGAGTAGTAGAAGGAAAAATTGATTTTATTATTTTCTTTTGGGACCCGCTAGAATCTCAACCACATGATCCAGATGTAAAAGCATTACTTCGTATTGCTGTGGTATACGATATTCCGATTGCCAACAATCAATCAACCGCCGATTTCTTATTGACTTCTAAATATATGAATTCTGAATATGAACATTCCGTAATGAATTTTAACAAAAACATTAACGAGCGTATGAATAGCTTCTAGGAAATAAGTGAATAAAGATGTTAAAGTGCACCCTAAATGTTAGATTGAATGTTCTAATATTCAGCGGTGCATTTGCTTATACTACGATATAAATTCGTATTAGAAATAATCAATCAGTAAACTACATAAAATGAAATAAGAAACCATTAAAGGAGAATGATGATGCATATAGAAAATTTAGAACCGAAATCTGTTTTTACCTACTTTTACGAAATCAGCCAAATTCCAAGAGGCTCAGGCAATGAAAAAGCAATTAGTGATTATATTGTAGCTTTTGCAAAAAAGCATAACTTAGAATATACGCAAGATAAGGCTTGGAATGTTTTAATTAAAAAAGCGGGAACTATGGGGTTAGAAAATGCTTCGCCTGTTGTATTACAAGGCCATATTGATATGGTTTGCGAAAAAAATAAAGAAGTAGAACATGATTTTGAAAAAGATCCGCTGAAACTGCAAATAGACGGCGATTTCATAAAAGCAACGGAAACTACGCTTGGCGCAGATAATGGTATTGCTGCAGCTTATAGTCTTGCAATATTGGCTTCAGATGATATTACACATCCACCAATAGAAGCACTATTTACTACCAATGAAGAAGTAGGAATGGATGGCGCAAGAGCAATTCCAAAAGGATTATTAAAAGGAAAACGCTTAATCAACATTGACTCTGAAGAAGAAGGAATTTTCTTGGTAAGTTGTGCCGGCGGTGTACGAGTAACTATTCATCTACCAATTCAACAAGAGCTTTCTTGTGACTACAAAAATGCTTATGAAATTAAATTATGTGGCTTAAAAGGCGGCCATTCGGGAATGGAAATTGATAAACAAAGAGCCAATGCCAACAAGCTGATGGGAAGAGCATTAAGCCGATTATACAATGAATTTGATTTAAGAATTGCTGATTTAAATGGTGGTTCAAAAGATAATGCAATTGCAAGAGAATCGGATGTTGTTGTCGTAACCAATGCGCCAAAATCACAAATGGAAAGCTTGATAAACGAACTGCAAGAGGCATTTCAGTATGAATACAGAAATACCGAAACTGATATTTCGCTAACCCTAGAAACTATATATATACCGCAAAAGGTATTTACTAAGGAAACAACGAAGAAAGCAATTGATATATTGGTTTTAATTCCAAACGGTGTTCAAGGTATGAGCGATGACATTAAAGGATTAGTTGAAACTTCAACCAATGTTGGAGTAGTGAATATGATAGATAATGAATTACGATTTGTAAGCGCAATCAGAAGCTCTGTTTCAACAAAAAAAGAAGAAATCAAAAATCAAATCAAGCATTTATCAGAAATCACAGGTACTACGATTACTACTATGGGAGATTATCCTGCATGGGAATATAAAGAGAACTCTGAATTACGGGATACTTGTTTAAGAGTATACAAAGAGATGTACGGAAAAGAACCTGAAGTAACTGCCATTCATGCAGGCTTAGAGTGCGGATTGTTATCTGAAACAATGGATGATGCTGATATGATTTCAATGGGCCCGAATATGTTTGATGTGCATACTCCAAACGAAAAAGTTAGTATATCATCCGTTCAAAGAGTGTGGGATTATCTTAAAGCTGTATTAAAGGAACTAAAGTAATATAAAATAAAAAAAGATAGCAAATACCTCTTTTGCAACATTGCAAAAGGGCTTGCTATCTTTTTTTATTTTGCTTAACTTGATAAATTAACTGTTGCTTTTATCAAGTTACATTATAAATTGAATATAAAAGTTGTACTAAAAATTGATTAATGGCTTAAAATAATATACAATAGAAAATATTGAAACAAAGGAGCAATGAATGAAAAAATTGTTGGTAGTAGTAGATTATCAAAATGACTCAGTTTGTGGCTCAATGGGTTTTGCAAAAGCAGTTTCATTAGAAACGCCAATATATAATAAAATCAGGAAATATCAAAAAGACAATCAAGATGTTTTATTTACGTTAGATACCCATTATGATGATAGCTATGAAACCAAAGAGATTATGTGTGATACACAAAAATATCAAAACGGATGGGAACTATACGGTAAAGTAAAAGAGCTTAAAAATGAAAAAAGTATTTGTATTTCAAAGCATACTTGTGGTTCTTTGGACTTGTTAGAATTTTTATTAAGGCAGCAATATGATGAAGTTGAATTTGTGGGAATTGTAACAAATATGTGTGTATTGGTAAACGCAGTTTTAGCACGTACTGCCTTGCCCGATTCTGCTATCAGTATTGATGCTGAATGCGTTGCAAGTCAAGAGGAAGAGTTACATGGAAAAGCACTTGATATATTAGCAAAACTGCAGATAAAAATAAATAATCGTGAAAAGGAGCATTGACATGAAAGAATTTAACGTAAAAAAAGAAACTGAGGCTTGTATTCAATGGATAAAAGATTGGTTTGAAAACGAAAGCGGCGGCGCAAAAGGTGTTGTTCTCGGTATTTCCGGTGGTAAAGATTCTACCGTTGTATCCGCTTTATTATGTAAAGCAATAGGCAAAGAGAAAGTTTTAGGCGTGTTGATGCCAAACGGAGTGCAAAAAGATATTAACGACAGTAAACGTGTATGCGAATTTTTGCAAATTGACCATAAAGTTGTGAATATTGAGCAAGCTTATCAAGGAATTTTAAATTGTGTTGAAAGTGAAGATATTACAATTTCAGCGCATACAAAGACGAACATTCCACCAAGACTACGAATGACCGTTTTATATGCAATTGCCCAGGAAATGAATTATCGTGTTGGCGGAACGGGAAACTATTCCGAAAAATACGTTGGCTATTGCACAAAATGGGGCGATATGGCACACGATTTTAACCCAATTGGCAACTTTACAACTGAGGAGGTAATTGCAATAGGAAAAGAATTAGGCTTACCGATTGACTTAGTAGAAAAGCCTCCACAAGATGGTTTGTCAGGTAAAACCGATGAAGACAATATGGGCTTCACATATGCTGCAGTTAATCGTTATATTGAAACAGGTGAATGTGAGAATGAAGAGATAAAAGAAAAAATTGAAAAACGTCATCAATATAATCTTCATAAAATGAATCCTATTCCTGTTTATAAACCAGCAACAATGAAATAACGAAAAGCAAACATAAATATTATATTTCAAATAAATATGTTTTAGGGTATCATCTTTTTATTGATGATACCTTAATTCGCAAAAAGGGAAACGATTCAATTAACAATTTGTGTTATCATAAAGTTAGCAGATAAGCTTGCAAGCTATTATTTGCATTGAAGGAGGTGTATTTGTATGCAATATATTGATAGTATTCAAGAAAGTCTTGACTATATTGAAATGAACCTTAAAGCAGAAATTAAAGTCGAGGAACTTGCTAATGCAGCCGGATATTCACTGTTTCATTATTACAGGATATTTCAAAATCTCGTTGGAATGCCTGTTATGCAATACATAACTCGAAGAAAACTTCTGTATTCTGCTTTTGAGATTTCAAAAGGCAGTAAAGTAATTGATACCGCATTATCTTATGGGTTTGATACTAATGCTGGCTTTTATAAGGCTTTTATGCGTGAATTTGGCAAATCACCTTTGGACTACATTAAACATCATACAATTAAACAACCTTATAAAATCAAACTCATTCAGGAGGAACACATTATGATAACACAAAATAAGATTCGAGAAATGCTCTTTCATTGGAATTTGCAAAACGAAAAATTATCAGACTTCTACTATATAGGAACTGGGAATAGAGCAGATAATGTATGGAATGTAGGCGAAAAATATATTATCAAAATTGGTACAAATGTAAAAGGACTTGAAAACCATATCAAAATTTCTAAAGCATTATCCGAACTAGGTTTTGATACGTCAATTCCAGTTGAATCATGTGATGGCAAAGAATATATTCTAGATGGAGAACTTTATTATTACATAGCAAACAAATTAAGTGGAAAACCAATAAAAAGCATTGATATTTATGGAGAGGAACACAATTATATAGCACGTTACATTGGCGAAATTGTTGGTCAACTTGATTTGGTTTTAGCTAGGTTTGATAATGATATTGTATGTAATGAGACTAATATTTTAAATGATATGTTAAATTGGGCAATACCAAAAGTAAAACAAGTATCAAACTTGTCAGATAGCTTTTATGATGACTACTTGAATAATTTTTCAGTTTTATATCCACATCTACCAAAACAGATAATCCATAGGGATATTAACCCTAGTAATATTATAATGCAGGATGGTAAAGTAAGTGGATTTATAGACTTTGAACTGACGGAAAAAAACATTCGCATTTTTGATCCTTGTTATACTGCAACTGCAATTCTCTCAGAAACGTTTACCAATGAAAAAATTGATAAAAAGAAATGGTTAGCTATTTTTGAAAGTATTGTTACAGGTTATGACAGTGTTGTGAAGTTATCTAAACAAGAAAAAGAGGCTATTCCTTATGTGATTTTTAGTATTCAGTTCATTTGTATTGCATATTTTAGTGGATTTGAAAAATATAAAGAACTAACAAAGATAAATCGCGACATGTTAAACTGGTTTATCGAAAATAAAGAAAAGCTTATTGTATAATATAATTATAAAAGGACGGTTTTCCGTCCTTTGCTTTTTATGTATACTATAGCTATTTTCGCTAGTTAATTTGCATTTTTGCGCTTTTGTATTATCGCTTTACATCATTGAAAAGCAATATCCATTATGTTATAATATAGCAAACATATCAGATTAACTGAAAAGATAAAAAATTACATCAGAAAGTTGTGGGAAGATGAATTCATTAGAACAAGCAAGAGCGCAAATTAACCAAATTGATAAAGACATGGCAATCCTTTTTGAAAAGAGAATGAAAGCGGTAGAGGATGTAGTTGCGTTTAAAATAGAAAATAATCTTCCCGTTTTAGATCAAAATAGGGAACAATTTGTTATAGATAAAAACCTAGCATATATTCAAAATGAAAGCTATAAAGAATATTATAAAGAATTCATTCAAGAGTTAATGAATGTTTCTAAAAAGTATCAAACAAGGCTTTTAAACAACGATATCATTGGCTATCAAGGTACACAAGGGGCTTTTTCTCATATTGCATTACAACAGTTGTTTCCCAATCAAAAAGAAAAGTCATATAAGACTTTTAAAGAAGTATTTCAAGCTGTTGAATCCGGCGAAATTACGCAAGGAATCTTACCTTTTGAAAACTCTTATACAGGTGAAGTCGGCGAAGTGCTAGATTTGCTATATCAACACAAATGTTATATCACGAAAATATATGATTTAAAAATAAATCAAAATTTGCTTGGTGTAAAGGGCACAAAACTGACTGACATTAAGCAAGTTTATTCTCATCATCAAGCGTTGAGTCAATGCAAACGATATTTTGATTTATATGATTTTGAGCTTATCCCATTCCAAAATACAGCATTAGCAGCGCAATATGTTAGTGAAACGAACGATAAAACTAAAGCTGCAGTTGCATCTACAGAAACTGCGAAACTTTATGAGTTAGAGATATTAGTAGAAAATATTAATACCAGCGCAGAAAACACAACTCGTTTCGTTGTAATATCAAAGAATCAAAATAAAAGCGGTAACCGTTTTAATATTATGTTTACGCTATCTCATAACGCAGGTCAGCTTGCGAGCGCAATGCAAATTATTTCAAAGTATAATTTTAATATGGAAAGCATTCAATCAAAATCCATTCAAAATATCCCGTGGCAATACTATTTTTATGTTGAAATTATCGGCGATGCAAGTGATAAAAATGCAATTGCTCTTTTAGAGGAGCTAAAAGCGAATTGTAAAGAAATAAAATTGCTTGGAGTTTATAATAAATAGAAAGGAAAGCTTATGAAACTTACTGTTGAATTAAAGGATACGCAATATGATATTATAATTGAGCGTGGGGTATTATCCCGTATATCTGATTATGTAAACCTAAACCGTAAAGTCTTAGTGATAACGGATGATGGAGTTCCAAAAGAATATTTGCAAACTGTGTTAAGCCAATGCAAAGAAGGCTATTCACAAGTAGTAATGCAAGGGGAAGGCGCTAAAAGTTTTCCTGTTTATGAACAGCTTTGCAGAGTACTATTAAACAATAACTTTACAAGAAAAGATTTGGTAATCGCTTTGGGTGGCGGAGTTATTGGTGATTTATCAGGATTTGTTGCATCTACTTATATGCGTGGAATTGATTTTGTTAATATCCCAACTACAACCCTTTCTCAAATTGATTCTAGTGTTGGCGGAAAGGTTGCAATCAATCTTGATCATGTAAAGAACATCATCGGTTGTTTCTATCAGCCGAAAATGGTATTTGTAGATAGTGATACGTTAAATACACTACCAAATCGCCATTATGTAAACGGCTTAGTTGAAGCGATTAAATCGGGACTGATTTATGATAAAGATTTATTTGAGTTGTTTGAACGAGAAAATATAAAAGAACATATAGACGAAATTATTTTCCACTCTTTATCTGCAAAAAAAGATGTAGTTGAAAAAGATGAAAAAGAAGAAAATCTTCGTAAAATATTAAATTTCGGCCATACAATCGGCCACGCAATCGAAAGCATAAACATTGATTCTATGTTACATGGAGAATGTGTTGCAATCGGAATGCTTCCAATGATTGAAGATGAAGCGTTAAAACAACGTGTAATCAATGTATATCAAAAGCTTGGATTAAAGCAAACAGTGGCTTATGATAAGCAGCAAGTAATTGATTTAATTCATAAAGACAAAAAAGCATATGGCAGTAAAATAACGATTATTAAAGTGAAAGAGCTAGGTAAAGCTGATTTAGAAGACATAAATGCGAACGATTTATTTGCTTATTTATAAGAGAGAAGGATTATGAAGAAAATGATAGCAAAAGAGTTAACCGCAAAGCAAGTCGCAGATAATATAGGCTATTGTGGGTTGGTGTGCAGTTTTTGTCATGAAGCAGACCATTGTAATGGCTGTAAATCTGTTAATAACAGTTGTGGACGTTATTTAAGCGAAACAGGATGTTTTCAATATAATTGTTGCAAAGAAAAAGGAATTAACGGTTGTTGGGAATGTAAAGATGCACCTTGTAAAGAAGATATGTTTAGCGAACATCATAATATTAGAAATCGTACATTTGTTAAATGTGCAAAAGAAGAAGGCATTGAGAAGCTAGCAGAGTATGTTTTAACAAATCAGCAAAATGGTATTCAATATGGTTGGAACAAAGATTATGATATTTTAAATTCCGAACAAGCGGTATTCGATTTGTTACATAATGGCGTGAAGAGTAAATTTGCGAAATGAGGATAGTTAATGCGACTATAGTGTTTAAATAATGTAGGGTGCGACTAGTAGTCGCACTGCGGAACGGCTAATAGCCGTTCCCTACAGGTAAAAGCAATATTATCAAAATAAAGGAGTGAGTGTATGAAAAGCTGTTTTGGAAATAACCTGAATATTAGCCTGTTTGGCGAATCTCATTCAGAAGCTATCGGCGTTGTTATAAATGGATTGGCTCCCGGTATCAAATTGGATTTAACATTCATTCAAAAACAACTTGATATGAGAAAGCCAAAAGGAAAGATTTCCACACAAAGACAAGAAGAAGACGAATTTAAGATTGTAAGTGGCTTTTTCAATGGATATACAACAGGAACACCACTCTGCTTATTAATTTATAATAAAAGCCAGCATAGTAAGGACTATGAGGCAACAAAGTCACTCATGCGTCCATCCCATGCAGATTATACAGCACAAATGAAATATCAAGGCTTTCAAGACTATCGAGGCGGCGGACATTTTTCGGGTAGAATAACCGCACCATTAGTAGCGGCTGGAGCAATCTGTATTCAGGTTTTAAAACAAAAAGGAATTTTAATCGGAACGCAAATTCAATCCTGCGGTGGCATAGCAAATGAACCATTAAGTGAAGACGAGGCGACATTGAAACAGCAAATTGAAAAATTAAATGAGAGCTATTTCCCAGTGCTAAATGAAGAAGTAAAAGTAAAAATGATTGAAGCAATTGAAAAAGCACAGACAGAGGGTGATTCTGTTGGTGGTGTGTTGGAAACTACAATTTTGAACATGCCAGCAGGAATTGGTGAACCATTTTTTAATTCGATAGAAAGCACATTATCTCAACTTCTATTTAGTATTCCAGGCATTAAGGGTGTGGAATTTGGAGCAGGTTTTGCTATGCAAAATATGCGAGGTAGTGAAGCAAATGATAGTTTCTTCTATAATGAAACTGTAAAAACCAAAAGCAATAATAACGGCGGAATAAATGGTGGTATCTCTAACGGTATGCCAATACGTATAAAGTGTGCAGTAAAACCAACGCCATCAATCTTTAAACCACAGCAAACGGTGGATATTAACACAAACGAAAATACAACATTCCGAATTCAAGGGCGTCATGATCCGGCAATTATTCATAGAGCCAGAGTCGTAGTCGATAGCATAGTAGCAATTGGCTTACTTGATCTGTTTTGTGAACGTTACGGCTATCTTTGGATGACAGAATAGTTTAAAATTAAGATGATACAAGACACGAAAGGAATAAAATACTATGAGCAGATACGGTCTACTAGGAGATAAATTAGGACATAGCTTTTCAAAAATCATACACGAGAAGCTAGGTTTTTATTCTTATGATCTTCTGCCGATGGAAAAAGATGAGTTGCACGAATTTCTAACAAAAAAAGATTTTGATGGCGTAAATGTGACAATCCCATATAAATTAGATGTTATTCCTTATTGTGATGAAATTGATGACACAGTAGCACAAATAGGTTCCGCAAACACTATTGTAAATCGAAATGGAAAGCTAAAAGCATATAATACAGATTTCTATGGCTTCTTATACAACATGCAGTTTCATCACATTGCCATGAAAGATAAAGTAGTCATGATTCTCGGCAGCGGTGGAACTTGTAAAACAGTAACTGCAGTAGCAAAATTTCAAGGAGCGAAAGAAATTGTTATTGTAAGCCGAACAGAATCGGATACTACGATTACCTATAACCAAGCAAAGCAAAGAGAAGATGTTCAAGTGTTGGTAAATGCATCTCCAAGCGGGATGTATCCGAATAATCAAAATTGCCCAATAGATATAAACTGTTTTCCCAATTTAGAAGCAGTTGTTGATGTGATATATAATCCATTGAAAACAAAATTACTGCAACAAGCGCAGCAACGAAACATTCCGTTTGCAAACGGACTCTTAATGTTAGTAGCGCAAGCAAAATTTGCAGCAGAGTTATTTATAGATGAAAAAATTCCCGATCAAGAGATAGAAAGAATTTATCAAGAATTAAAATCCGACTTAAGTAATGTTGTATTAGTCGGTATGCCAAGCTGTGGCAAAAGTACAATTGGAAGAGAGTTAAGCAAGCTCTTAAATAAAGAGTTTGTTGACATAGATAGCCTAATCGAAGAAGAAATGAAACTAGCAATTCCACAAATTTTTGAACGTTACGGTGAAATTGGTTTTCGAAGCATTGAACGAAACGTTGTTGCAAATGCCGCTAAACAAACAGGAATGATTGTTGCGACTGGGGGAGGCGTTGTTTTAAATCCTGATAATATTAAGGATTTAAAGCAAAACGGAATCATAATCTTAATCGATAGATCAACTGACGAATTATTGGTAGGGAATAATCGTCCGTTATCGAAAAGCAAACAAGCCATAGAAGAAATGTATCGAAATCGATACCCAATTTATATGGCTTGTAGTGATATTGTCGTTTTCAATAATGGCGATATTGAAAGGGCTGTGAATGATACTAATATGCAATTAAAATCTCATTTAGGATTTTGAAAACCCATCAATCAAAGTTTTCAAATTGTTAATTGATTATTTTAATCCAATATTAGTATAGATGAAGGAGGAATACAATGAAGCTGTTGGTAATTAACGGTCCAAACTTAAATATGTTAGGCATCCGTGAGCCAAATGTATATGGCAAAACAACCTATTTAGAATTAGAATCATTTATTAAGGGTATCTGTGTGCAGGAAGATATCCAAGTCGAGGTTATGCAAAGTAACCATGAAGGCGTTATCGTTGATACAATTCAAGCGGCATATCAAGTATTTGATGGTATTGTAATCAACCCTGCTGCATTTACCCATACCAGTATCGCTATCCTTGATGCATTAAAAGCAGTCGGAATTCCTACAGTAGAAGTACATTTATCCAATATATATGAACGTGAGGAGTTCCGCCATATCTCTTACATAAGCAATTATTGTATCAAGACGATTTATGGAGAAGGTATTCAAGGATATCAAAAAGCGATTATGCTTTTAAAAGAAACGGTAAGTAGTTAAGTAACGATTCAGCATACCTTAACTGACTTACAATTATCCTAGAACATAAAAGTTGTGGCATATTGACAAAAACGTAAGAAAGGCTTAACTCAATATAGATATGAGTAAGTGAAAGGTATACAATTATGATTATTACATTAAAAAAGAATACACCAAAAGAAGAAGCACAAAAAATTATTAGCGCAATTGAGAAAAAGGGGCTACATGTTACCGTTATAGAAGGAACAAACTATAACGTTTATGGAGTGGTCGGAGATACTACGGTTCTTGACGAAAAAGCAATTTCAGCGAATCCGTTTGTAGATAATGTTACTCGCATTGCAGCACCATATAAAAAGGCAAACCGTTTATTTCATCCAGATGATTCTATTATTGATGTAGCAGGAATCAAAGTGGGCGGTCAAGAAGATATCGTAGTTATCGGCGGTCCTTGTTCTGTTGAAGATAGACTTTCCTTGCTTGAACTTGCAAAAGACGTAAAACAAGCAGGCGGCTGTATGTTGCGTGGCGGCGCATATAAACCTCGTACTTCTCCATATGCATTCCAAGGAATGGGTACAACAGGAATTGAATGGATGTGTGAAGCAAGAGAACAATATGGGCTACCAATTGTAAGCGAATTGATGAGTATTGACAAAATGGATGAGTTCGAAGAACACGTTGACTTAATCCAAGTTGGCGCTCGCAATATGCAAAACTTCGATTTATTAAAAGTACTAGGAAAATCAAAAAAACCAGTATTATTAAAACGTGGACTTGCGAATACAATCGAAGAATGGATTATGTCAGCAGAATATATCATGGCGGGCGGTAATGAAAACGTTATTTTATGTGAACGTGGTATTCGAACATTTGAGAAATACACAAGAAATACATTGGATTTAAGCGTTATTCCAATCATCAAGCAAAAGAGCCATTTACCGATTATTATCGACCCATCTCATGCAACAGGCGATTGGAAATTGGTTGAGTCAATGTCATTAGCAGCAATCGCAGCTGGCGCTGACGGATTGATTATCGAAGTGCATAATAATCCGGAAAGTGCATGGTCAGATGGTGCACAATCTTTGAAACCGGATAAATTCAAAGCTGTGATTGAAAAAGGCAGACAAATAGCACATGTAATTGGAAGAGGAATGTAATGAAAGCGACAATTTATCCATCTGTATGTAAAAAGGAAGTAACCATACCCCCATCTAAAAGCATGTCGCATCGTGCGATTATCTGCGCTTGCTTAGCAAAAGGGAAAAGTGTTGTTTCTAATATTGCCTATTCTGATGATACGAAAGCTACTATTGAAGGAATGCGTCAGCTTGGTGCAAATATCACCGAGCATAAATCTCATCTTGAAATAGAAGGTACATCTGATTTTTCAAGACTCAATCATGCAACTATTAATTGCAAAGAATCAGGCTCAACCTTGCGCTTTTTCATACCTATTTTCTCGTTTTGTAATCAAGAGGTAACATTTTTAGGTGAAAACCGTTTGTTAAAACGTCCGCAAGCAATTTATGAAACTATATTTCAAAAGCAAGGACTTACTTATGAACAGACAGACAGCCATATCAAAATAAACGGCAGTTTACAAGCTGGTGAATATACTTTAGACGGGAATGTAAGCTCTCAATTTATAACAGGCTTACTGTTTGCATTGCCATTATTGAATGGAGATTCTACAATTCATATTAAGCCACCGTTCGAATCACGTTCCTACGTGGATTTAACACTCCAAGTGCTTGAAGATTTTGGCGTGAAAGTGATGTTTTTAGATGATAACACAATTTTTATACAAGGAAATCAAACCTATCAACCTTGTAATTATACTGTGGAAGGTGACTTTTCTCAATTTGCTTTTTTTGCAGTTTTAGGTGCAATAAACAATGATATACGTTGCCTTGGAATGAAACACAATTCATTGCAGGGAGATAAGGTTATTCTATCTATTTTAAAGCAATGTGGAATTCAAGTTGACGAAATAGAAAACGGTTATCTTATCCATAAAGGAAAATTACATGGTACAGAGATTGATTTAAGTAATTGCCCTGATTTAGGCCCGATTTTAACAATCCTTGCAATGTATGCAAAGGGGACAACTAAAATTTATAATGCAGGAAGATTGCGCTTAAAAGAGTCCGACCGAATAGAGGCAATGGAAACCGAATTGAAAAAGATTGGTGTTCCCATCACAACAACAGAAGACACCATTCAAATTACAGGAGATGCAAGCTACCATTGCACACAACAACTGTTTGCACACAAAGATCACCGAATCGCCATGAGTTTAGCGGTCGCAATTGCGTGTAGCAATCAAATTGCAACGATTGACGGTGTTGAATGTGTCAATAAATCCTATCCAGCCTTCTTTGAAGATTTGCAAAAAGTTGGAGTTAAGGTAGATATATTAAATTAACAAATTGTAGGGAACGCATTGCATGCGTTCCAACATGTGACATGTTTTACAATCGCAATTTTAGCGTGAGTAATGATATAAACAAAATAACGGAGAAATATTATGAATCAGAATCAAACAATACTAATTGTAGGACTTGGGTTAATAGGCGGAAGCTATGCCAAAGGGCTAAAAGAAAAGGGCTATGCTGTAACCGCAATTGATGTAAACCAGCAATCTATCGACTATGCAGTAGAAAATCATATTATAGATAGCGGTGCAACGAATAGTATTGATTTCATTCGTAATGCTGACGTTATTATTTGTGCATTATATCCGACTACTATGATTCATTGGATGAAAGAAAACCAACAGTTTTTTAAATCAGGGATTTTTATTACAGATGTAAGCGGTGTGAAATGCAATGTTGTTGATGTAATTCAATCTAATTTACGTAATGATGTTGAATTTATTGCTTCGCATCCAATGGCAGGTAAAGAAGTGAGTGGTGTGCAGTTTAGCGACTCTAATATATTCAAACAAGCAAACTTTATCATTACACCAACTGAGAAAAATACAGAACGAGGAATTGCTTTTGCACGTGAATTGGCTGAAACGATCCAGTTTAATCGGATTGTAACCCTTTCGCCTCAAAAACATGATGAAATGATAGGCTATCTCTCTCAACTTACTCATGCAATTGCAGTAAGCTTGATGAATGCCAACGACAATCCTCATTTAAAAGAATATACAGGCGATTCCTTTCGTGATTTAACTCGTATTGCCAAAATTAACGAAATCATGTGGAGCGAATTGTTTTTCTTGAATAAGGATATTTTAATTTCTGAAATTGATAGCTTTCAAGCAGAGTTATCAAATTTGAAATACAAGCTTCAAAATAACGATGAAAAAGGCTTAAAGCAATTATTTATCCAATCAACTGAAAGACGAAAACAGTTTGACAAGGAGTAGATGATATGAAAATAGAAAAATATCTAAAACCAGTTATCGTTCTTTTAATAGCAGTCATTATTGGTTTGGGTGTTACGTTGCGTGTGCAAATAAAAGAGAAAAACGAAACGGTGAAACAAGTGAATCAAGCGTTTACAGCATCTTTGTCATCATCTGCATCTGATTTAAACTTTGACTATACCAAGGCTGATACACAAGCAAAGTTATCTCAATATGTTAAGTTAACAAGCCATCTTCAAGCAGCTGCGGCTATTTTCCCACAAACACAGTATGCAAAAAATAATCGAAATTTTGGATATCTATTAGAGTGCTTGAGCCAGTATTTTCGGGAGCAATATGAGTCAAATGGATTAGATATAGTCGGTGAAAGACAAACGAAGCTCTATAACTATCTATTGGATATTGCTAGAAATCCAAAGGATACAAAGCTGATGCAGGAATTAGATGAATATATTGATTCTTTTGATAAGCCAATTCGCCCCGATTCATTAAGCCATAAAATGCCTTAAAAAATACAAACTATCATTATTCTATTTGTAGAGAAAAAAGTATATTAGGAATGAGTAGTCACGGCTTGATAGTCGGAAAGAAGTAATAGTAAAAGGGAGGTCATAAGACCTCCCTTTTACTATTTTACAATTGTCCTAAAAGCATTTGTACTAAGAAAGCTACAATAACAACCAAAGCTGAAATGATGAAACCATGTAACATTGGTTTAAATCCCGATTTTGCAACTTTTTTAAAGTCCGTTTTTAACCCAATTGCGCCAAGCGACATGACCATAAAGAACTTACTGAAATGAGCGATTTCTCGGCTGACATCAGATGGAATAATCCCTGTACTTTGAATTGCAACAACACCTAGAAACATTAAGATAAACCAAGGAAAAATCTTTTTCCAATTTAGTTTTTTAGCTTCTTCAGCAGAAGTTGCGTTAGCTGTAGCTTTTTTACGTTCTAATCTAGCATTTACGAATGAGAAAATCAACACAATTGGAATGATAGATAATGTTCGAGTCATTTTAACGATAATTGCGTAGTTACCTGCAATATCTGAAAACGCATATCCCGCCGCAACTACAGAGGAAGTATCGTTTACGGCAGTTCCAGCCCATAAACCATAACCTAAATCGCTCATTCCAAAGAAATGCCCCATGATAGGAAAAAGCACAACCATAACAATATCAAAAATAAAGGTAGCAGAAATTGCATATGCTACATCGTTGTCTTCAGCATCAATTGCAGGCGCAATAGCAGCAATTGCCGAGCCACCGCAAATACCTGTACCGGCTGAAATTAGCCCCGATAACTTCCAGTTCATTTTGAATAGCTTCCCGAATAGATATCCGCCGCCGAAAGCTGTTACCAAAGTAAAATACATAACAAATAATGATACTTTACCCACTTCAAAAACTTGTGCGAAGCTTAGTGTTACACCCATTAAAATAATGGAGAGACGTAATATTTTTTTTGAAACAAATTCAATTCCCACTTTAAAGAAATTGTACTTTTTCATAATAGGATGGAGTGCCATTCCAATTAACATAGCAAATACTCCAGCACTAATTAAGTGATATGGTATGTAGTTACTGATGAAAACTGAAATTGCTGCAA
Organism: Paludicola sp. MB14-C6; assembly: GCF_030908625.1. GTDB lineage: Bacteria > Bacillota > Clostridia > Oscillospirales > Ruminococcaceae > Paludihabitans. Next base: position 2,333,377 of record NZ_CP133133.1, read on the forward strand.
GTACAATAGTCAATAATATTCCTAAAGAATACTTTTTCATAACGTTCATCATAATTTCCCTTCAATTTTTAATTTCTTACTTGATTATAGTAGGAAATTAGTATAAAGTAAAATTATAAATTATTATATTGTTATAAAAATTATTTATAGATAAAATAACATAAAAAGGAATGAAGATAATGTTAGATTTTCGCATATCAACTTTTTTAGCGTTATGTAAAACAATGAGCTATACCAAAACAGCCATATTATTAAATTTAACGCAACCGGCAGTAACACAACACATTCAATACCTTGAAAATCAATATCAGGTTAAGCTTTTTCAGTACATTGGAAAAACATTGTATTTGACAAAACAAGGTGAGCTTTTGCAAAAGTTAGCAACTACTATGCAAGCAGATAGTTACAAAGTAATCGAGCAATTAAAGAAATGCGAGCAAGAAATGCAAAAGCTTACAATCGGTGCAACACTGACAATAGGGGAGTATGCTTTACCACAGGTATTGGAGCAATTAGCAATGGAACAGCCCAAAACACAGTTGACAATGTATGTTGAAAACACACAAGAGTTGTTAAAACGGTTGAATGACGGAGAAATTGATTTTGCTTTTATTGAAGGTCAATTTAATAAAGAAGATTATAGCAGTATGTGTTTTTCAAAAGAGCGGTTTATTGCTGTATGTTCACCCTCACATCCATTTGCATCAGCAAGAGTATCGTTAGAAGCATTGTTAAATGAGAAACTCATTATTCGTGAAAAAGGTTCAGGAACGAGAGATATTCTTGAAACGGTATTACAAGAGCGAAGCTTAAAAGTAACCGGCTTTCAAACGGTAACTGAAATTGGAAATCTAAATGTCATCAAACAATTTGTTGAATATGAGCTTGGAATTACCTTTTTGTATTATCAAGCTGCAAAACGAGAATTAGAGGAAGAAACTTTAAAACAAATTGATGTAATTGATTTTGATGTAACAAGAGAATTTCACTTTGTTTTCTTAAAAAATTCAATATTTGAAGAAAAATATATATCATTTTTCAAGTATGCTCGTGACATATATACTAAAATATAAGTACAATAGATATAGCAAAAGGTGCCGAATATTTCGGCACCCTAGTTGTTTATTACCATGTTAAAGAAACCTCATCCACTTTACCGCATTCGGTAAATCCAACATTTTTGTAAGCTTTATTGGAAGATGGGTTGGCAAGATCAGTATATAATACAGGCGTTTTGCCTTTATTCAAAATAATTTGAGAGATATGGGCAACAATTGCAGCAGCATATCCTTTTCCCCTGTGCCCAGGCTTGGTATAGACACCATTGACTGCAATATGAGTTGCTGTTTCTCTTGAACTTTTTGCCATAGCCACAATTTGTTTATCCTTTTTTATTACAAAGCATAGATTGCTTTTGACTAACTCTTTGGCTTTATCTAAATAGCAATCAACAGGTTCGTTGTCACCAAAACAATCTAAATCAAATGCAGATAAGCACTCTGCTATTTGATGCACATCATCTAGTATTGGATGCTCTATTATAACAGAGCTATTTTTGGCTGGTATCACAGTTTTACATTCAAAGCTTTCCATATTTACAATGGAAGCCTTTACAGCTCGATTTAATTCAAATTGAAGCTTTATTTTTTCAGCAATATTAGGTTTTGCTACATAACATATCGTTTGGTAAGAGGAAAACCGTTCATACATATAATCACATAGCTCTTGTATAGAGAAATTCAAAACAGTATCAGAAGTCCAAACCCAAATTGGATTTTGTGGGGAAGTTGTTCCAAGTATAACATCCCGCTCATTACTGACAATAAATAATGGATATTCTTTGATGATTTCCATTAAATTAAAAGGAACAATGTCTTTTAGATATGCAGATGTTTGGAATATTGGATGTGTTTTGTCGATTGAAACAAACATTATTTTGTCTCCTTTTGTTAATTGTATTCCTATTACTATATCACACAATGATTTCCAAATCAACAGCTTTATTTGGTATATTACTTAATATGAAGTAAATCCAAAATCTTTAAATTTTAACCCAGTTTTCGGATATAGAAGTTTATCTTGAATTGTATTGATAAGGTCATTTAGTTTATCACTCATTTTTTGAGCAAATTCTTCTTCAGTACATTGAATACCATTATAATTGTTAAAATTATCTAATTTTAAAGTTGTTGATGCATTTACTTTTGATGGGTTTAGATTAACGTAACCACAAATCCTATCTTTATATATTTCATAATGAATATCGCAGCTTGAAATATCATCTATCATATTTATTAATAATGATTCTGTTGATTCGTTATTAGGATCATAAACAAATTGAATATCGTCATTAACTTTATTATATTCATATGTAAGTGTACTAATGCTATAGTTTCCATATGCAATGTAATACGCTTTGCCATTATCATAAAGTGTACCATTTTTTAATATCCATGCTCTTAATGATTGAATTGGCTCGGAGCGGGATGGTTGTCCGCAAAATTTGCAAAGATAATTGATATATGTATGCTGTGGAGTAGAATAGGCATCTTTATAGCTATCTCCACATGACTTACAAGTGTGAATGGTGTAACCTTTTACTGTGCATGTGGGTGGAATTGTTTTAGATGTATATTCATGAACGTGTTTTTTTGATGCAATAGAGCTTGCTTTTAATTTCCCAGCGTTACTTGAATTGGTCTCTATAATCGTTTCTGAATTTGATTGCAAGCTTTCAATACTGCTTGAATTGTTCTTGTTTTGGTTAGATTCTTTTTTTGTTTCTGAACGGTTAATGCTAGAAATGCCACTAGTTAATTTTTTATTCGCTTTTGCGGCTTGATTACTATTAACTAATATAGTAATCGCAACCACTGTAAGAATTAATGTTGATATAGATAAGCATAATAGAACGATTTTTTTGTTTTTAGCCACAAATGATTTTATTTTAGTAAACACTTTTTTGCTCCTTAATTTTTGTGAAGAATTTGTTTTATTTGATATACTCATATTTCACTGAATCGAATATCCCGTTTGCTGTAATTCGAATTTCAGGAATAACAGGAAGCGATAAAAATGCCATTGTCAAAAATGGATCGAAGCAGTCGGGTACACCTGATTGTCTGGAAAGAGTAGTCATTTTATTCAGCTTTTGATTTACAAAATCTGCATCTTGGTTAGAAACAAGCCCGCAAATAGGAAGTGGGAGCGTATCTAAAACAACGCCATCCTTTACAATGGTAAATCCACCATTACTGCGTTTCAGCTCGTTGATAGCAAGTAACATATCTTCGTCATTATCACCAATCAAAATCAGATTGTGAGAATCATGGGAAACAGTGGAGGCAGCAGCTCCATGAAGATGCATTCCTTTTACAACGCCAATTCCCATTCTTCCTGTTTTTTGGTGACGATCAATTACAACTATTTTTTGATAGGTTTCATTTGCATGAAAAACTCCGTCGATAAGCGGAATTTGCTCTATGCTTTTCTTGGTTAGTATTTGATGAGGTACAAGCTCTATCACAGGAAATGGTTTATCGTCCCATTCCAAAATAAGGTCTTTTTTTGTAACTTCATGTATATTTACAGATTGCAATAATGAAGCAGGGCATTGGTCTGTTAAAGAAATAGCTTTTTGCAGCTCCTCTTTCACACATTTTCCTTTACAGTATACAGAATCAATGGATACTTCATTTATATCATCTAAAACAACAAAGTCAGCCTGATAACCTGCTGCAACTGCGCCTAGCTTGCGAAGTCCATATATTTTTGCGGCATAATAGCTGCTTATTTTATATGCTTCAATAGGGGATAAGCCTAACTGAATTGCTTTTTTGATGTTAAAGCTAATATGACCTTCATTGCGAATGGCTTCAATATGCTTATCATCTGTACAAAAAGCAAATCGATCGGTAGGCAAAGCATATTTTAAAATACTGTTAACTATCACTTCTAAGTTTTTTGCAGCAGAACCTTCTCGAATGAGTACATTGAATCCAGTTCGTACTTTTTCTAAAACCTCTTGTGCATTGGAAACCTCGTGGTCGGTTTGGATACCAGCAAGTTTATATGCTTGCAAAGCTGTGCCAACTAATAAAGGAGCATGACCGTCAATCATTTGAGATTGAAATGCATTCAGCTTTTCAAAAATCGCTTCGTTATATGAAACAACAGCAGGATAGTTCATCATTTCGCCAAGGCCAAGTACATTCGGATGATTTTGCAAAGATATTAAATCCTTTGCCTCTAATATTGCACCACTCTCATCAAATTCGGTTGCTGGAACACAAGAAGGCAACATAATAAAAATATTACAAAGTGATTTTTCTGATTCAGCTAGGATGTACTCCAATCCTTTCATTCCGCTGACATTTGCAATTTCATGTGGATCGGCTATCATAGTTGTAGTTCCCCAAGGTAAAATTTCCTGGGCAAATTTTTGGGGACAAAGCATAGAAGATTCAATGTGCAAATGTGCATCAATGAAACCCGGAACAACGTATTTACCGTTACAGTCGATTTCCTTTTCACCGGAATACGCTCCGACACCAATTATGGTATCTCCACAAACTGCAATATCTTGTTGAATGAACTCATTGGTAAATACATTTAAAACAGTGGCATTTTTAAAAACAAGTTCTGCCTTTATGTTCCCGTTTGCTGCATCTATCATTGGTTTGGTCAGTAAATTGATTGGTTGTTTCATAATATTCTCCTTGTCCTGTTGACTTATATTTTTCAATTATATGAAAAGCGAAACAGTAAATGATTACTGTTTCGCATAAAGTTTTTATCGTAATTTATTCTTTTTGTACGGTATTATTTATGTGTAAGTTTAACACATTTAAACATAAATTATTCAGATATTTTGCGAGCTTCTAAATAAAATCTCTTGTCGCAAGCTTCACCCATAGAAAAAGTTTTTCTTGGAAGTGCGCCATCTAAAATAACTGTTTTAAATAAATCGTTTTTATCCATACTAGGTAGAATAAAACCAATACTGCTTTTATTTTCAGCACAAAGAGATTTTACAACATCCTCGCCATGAATATAATCTACTTCACCAGAATGGGCTGCAAGGTATTCATCAATAAATTCTTGTAAGCTTCCAACAGCAAGATTTAATGTTGGATTTGTAATGTACACAGTTTTAATAGTATCATTAACTACAACTTCTATTTGTTGTGAATTGGTGGTTGGGGTTTCGCTTAAAATGTATCGTTTTGTAAAAGCATCCATGACTTCTTTTGGATTCACATCAAATATAACACGATGAATTGCTTCAAATTCCAAAGACTCATCATGTAAATTTACAATTTCAACTAAAGCATATCGTGCTGGATGATTTCTTGCTTTTTCTTCACCAATCTTCTCTTTTAAGTTTAAATAGCATTGTCTTGCAGTAGCAAGCGAGTGGTTGCCATCGCCAACAGCAAACAGTAAAACATCTTTGTCAGAAACATGGTAGCGTTGATTAAAATGATTTTGGTCGCCTAAAAGATGAATTGCAGTATTTATTTTTTCAATAAATGTTTGCGGTAATTCGTATCCTTTAATAGAACCACTATTTTGCATCAAAGGAAAATCATATACTTTTTTAAATTGTTCTGTGTGTTTTCCAAGAGATTCAATAATCTCTTTTTTCTCATCATCAATTAAAAGCATAACGTGAGGAAGCTCCAAAGGTGCATTTTCACGAATTTTCACACGAGGTGGAATTCGTTCTAAAACGGTTCCTTCTGTTGCACGAATTGCACTCTGTGAGCCTTTTGCATAATCATAACATTCTAAATCGACTGCACCGATAATGCCTTTTCGTATTTTACCATTTTTTTGTGTGCGTTCAATATAAAAATAGGTGTTAGCATATTCTTGAAAAAGTCCGTCATCTAAATAACGCTGCATAGAAAGGTTAATGCCATTAATCATTCCATCAAAATCAGCAGTTTTTAAATAAACTTCAGGGAAAACTGTATGGTATGTAGATGGAGCATCTTTTACATACTGTTTAACTTGATTCCAATATGAAGGCTCGGAAGTGTATTGATCGCAAGCAACAACACTCCACGCAGTCATATTGTTCGTTTTTGGCAATAGAATTGTCGCAGGAAATAAAACGTTGTTTTTCAAATTGATTCTCCTTAAATATAATTTTGCCATTTACATTTAATACAAAAAAGCTTTGACTTTTGATTTATGATAGGAGATTATACTCCGTTATTCACAATTTCGCTCACTTTATCATTTACAAAGGTAATGAAAACAGATGCATTTGGATTGTTTTCACCAATCCACTGATAGGTATAGTAATTTTCTTCTAAAGGGGTTTCGCCTTGATCCGTTAAAACGCCATCTCCACCAATAATGGAACTGACATGAGCATAAGACATACCTTGCATTATATTTTTTAATTCTTGTTTAGAAATGCCGTTTGGTATCGTTCCGTTTTCTTGATTATTAAAAATACCGGGGTTTTCATCAATTAAAGGCAAATTGCTATTTTTAAAAATAAGGCCGGCAAAGAAAATAATGCCTGATATCATTGCTGTAATGAGTACCAAACCGCCTAAAACGAATGGCCAAATATGAGTTTTTTTATTTTGGGTCTTTGCAGCAGCTTGAAACGGTGACTGCTGATAATATGCTTGATTTGGGTTATAAAAGTTTTGGTATTGATAGTTAGCTTGGTTTTGTTGATAATAATTCTGATTTTGTTGTTGATAAGCTGCTAAATCAAAACCACAAAACAAACAGAATCTATCGTTGCAAATATTGCGGCAACGAGGACAAATTTGAGGTGCTTTTTGACATTGCGGTTGATTGTTTGGTTGTGCTTCATTGTTGTTTATTTCATTTGTAGAATTAAAGTCCATATTTTTTTGGCCTCCATCTAAATTTGATATTGTTTATATAACTGTACATATATTATCATCTATTAGCCTTATTATATCAATAATATAGCTTGTTGTAAACAGTAACATCATATAACAATCAATTGGAAAACATTAAAATAATTTGTGAAAGATTATGAAAAAAGAGTGAATATACTTTCAGAAAATTTAGGAAAACGAAAAAAACTTGTTGTATAATAACGAATGAAATGGTATTATTGAATAGGCACTCTTTGCCCTAATATTTTTTTAGAGGGTGTTAACTATGCAAATCGGCTTTGATAACGCGTTGTACGTTAAAAAGCAAGCAGAATTTATTAGAAAGCGTATTGAGATGTTTGACAACAAATTATACCTGGAATTTGGTGGAAAATTGTTTGATGACTATCATGCGGCTAGAGTTCTACCGGGGTTTGACGTAAATGCAAAAATTAAACTTTTACAAGAGTTTAAAGATCAAGCCGAAATTATTTTCTGTATTAATGCTGCTGATATTGAAAAGAATAAAATCCGTGCTGATTTTGGAATTACATATGATTTAGATGTTCTACGTATTATTGATAATATGCGTAACATGGGATTATATGTGAACGGAGTTGTTGTAACGCAATATAAAGATCAACCTGCAGCAGATATATTTAGAAAAAAATTAGAAATGCGTGGAATCAAAACATATATTCATTATCCTATTAAAGGTTATCCTACTGATGTTGATTTAATAGTAAGCGACAAAGGTTATGGTGCGAATGATTATGTTGAAACATCAAGACCTTTAGTAGTAATTACTGCACCGGGTCCATGTAGCGGTAAATTGGCTACTTGTCTTTCTCAACTATATCATGAATATAAACATGGTGTAAAAGCGGGATACGCAAAATTTGAAACATTCCCAATTTGGAATATTCCATTAAAACATCCTGTAAACTTAGCTTATGAAGCTGCAACTGCAGATTTAAAAGATGTGAATATGATTGATCCGTTTCATCTAGAAGCATATGGTGAAACAACTGTTAACTATAATCGTGATATTGAAGTTTTCCCAGTTGTAAAAACAATATTAACGCGTATTACCGGTAACGCAAATATTTATCATTCTCCAACCGACATGGGTGTAAACATGGCTGGTTACGGTATTTTTGATGATGAAGTAGTGAAAAAAGCGGCGAGACAAGAAATTATCCGCCGATATTATAAAGCAATGTGTGATCATAAACAAGGAAGAGTAGATGCTGATACTGCTACTCGAGTTGACTTGATTATGAAGCAAATTGATATTTCAGTAGAAGATCGTAAGGTAGTTGCGAAAGCAAATGAAAAATTTGAAGCAACTGAAATGCCATCTGTTGCAATTGAATTACAAGATGGAAGAATTATTACAGGAAAAGCTTCTGAGTTAATGAATGCAGGGGCAAGTTGTTTATTAAATACAATTAAAGTCTTAGCTGGTTTGGAAGATGATTTGCATCTGATTGCACCTCATGTTTTAGAGCCAATTAAACTTTTAAAAGGCGAAGTATTTAAAAATCGCAGAACTTCTTTAGATATGGAAGAAGTGTTAATTGCATTAAGTATTAGTGCATCTAAAAATGAAACTGTGAAACGTGCTATGGATATGCTAAGTGAGTTGAAAAACTGCGAGGCGCATAGTTCTCATATGGTGATTCAAAATGATGAAGATGTATTTAGAAAATTAGGTATTAACTTAACTTGTGATGCAAAATTCCCAACAAAAGATTTATACTATATATAGTGATAAGAATAGTGCGAGTTTTTTACTCGCACTATTCTATATTTTATAAAAATACGGGAGAGATTTATTTGAAATTTACAATTCGAAACGAAATGGAAACGGATTATCCATTCATACAGAAAATTTACGAACAAGGAATTGCAACCAATCTAGCAACTTTTCAAATGCAAAGTCCTACTTATGAAGAATGGGACGCTATTCATCATTCGTTTTGTAGATTTGTTGCACTCGATGAGGAGCAAGTAATCGGGTTTGCACTGCTATCACCAACATCTGCTCGACCGGCATTTCGTGGTGTAGCTGAATTGAGCGTTTACATTCATAATAATTATAAAGGCAAAGGTGTTGGATCTATGCTTATCAATCATATAATAGAACAATCTGAGCAAAATGGTATTTGGACTTTATATTCATCTATAATGAGCGATAATGAGCCAAGTATTGCTTTGCATAAAAAGTGCGGCTTTCGTGAAATTGGGTATCGTGAAAAAATTGCACAAGATTGCAATGGTGTATGGAGAGATACCATTATAATGGAACGAAGAAGTCAAAAAGGTCTATACAAATAATAAACATCTGCAAATAAAATTACAGATGCATCAAAATAGTGAGATATCACAAATATTACTAAAGTAAATATACATGTTGGAAAGCCTGTTTGTAATATAACGATTGTTATCCGATTTTATTGTAAGTGGAATTTCCGATTCATTAGCAATTGGAAGAGCCAATACAACAGTCGTTCCTTTATTAACTTCGCTTGTAATAAAAAGTTTTCCATTAAAGGCTTCTACGATTTTTTTGGTAATGGGAAGCCCTAATCCGATACTTTCTTGTTCTAAGGCTTTATTACTATCAATTGCGGAATAGAATGGCCTAAAAATTCGATCCATTTTCTTTTGAGGAATTCCAATGCTTTCATCAGTTATTGTAATAGATACAAAATCATTATTGGTTTTTAAAGAAATATGAATGGTTGATTCTTTCGGCGAAAAAATGCAGCTGTTAGAAATAATATGAAAAAGTGCAATAGATAGATATTCTTCATCAAATAGGCAAATTACGTTTTGAGGGCAAATCTCATAAGTAAGTTTGTATCCCGAGTTTAGGAGTAATAATTGAAGTGCTTTTACTAAATTTTCTAAATAGTTGTTTATGATATGATAAGAAAGATTAAATTTGATTTTATTATTAATTAAATTATAATAGTTTGAAACTTCGGCTGATTTTCTTAATATTTGATAGCTGTTTTTGGCAATATGATTTAATGGCTTTAAGTCATCATATTCTTCAAGTTGGGTTAGCTTTTGAGCAATAGGAGGAAGCAAATTTAAAATACGAACAGCAGGCCCCTGTAATGCCCCATATAAAGAACTATGATCTAATTGTTGGGTTATTTTCGTTTTTTTATTATACTCCAAATAACAAACTATTTTTTCAGTTTTGTTTTGCTCTGATTGTACCGGAATAAAATGAATTGGATAATCAATATAGTTTAATATAAATGTTTCACAATGAAATGGGGTTCCTTTTTTCAATTCATCAGATGCATTGCTTAGAAGCTTGGCGTTTAAAGCAGAATAATTGTGTAAGCTATCCCCGCATTTGATGTTTATTGCATTGTTTTTAATAAAATTATTTATATAAATAACTGTAAAATTGGTATTGCAAATAAATATCGGAGTATTTTGATTATCCAATATTGCATATTCGTTTTTCCCCATCCCTATATTTCACCACCAATCACCATATTTTACCTAAAACCAAATCTATTATACAAAATATAATATTGTTTGTAAAGATATTAAATTATAATTGTATTATGCGATTATGATTAATAATTATGTTAATAATATAATTATTAATGAAATAAATATTCCGTTAATTTTCTAACAAACTATTGCTATTTTAAGAGAAATAGTTTAAAATAATTAAAGTATTAAAACTTAGGAGGTTTTTTATTATGGCAGTTAAAGTTGCTATTAATGGTTTTGGACGTATTGGACGTCTAGCATTCAGACAAATGTTCGGAGCAGAAGGATATGAAGTTGTTGCAATCAACGATTTAACAAATCCTAAAATGCTTGCTCACTTATTAAAATACGATTCAGCACAAGGTAGATATGCTCTAGCTGATAAAGTTGAAGCAAAAGAAGAGTCTATCGTTGTTGATGGTAAAGAAATTAAAATCTACGCAAAAGCTAATGCTGCTGAGCTACCTTGGGGCGAAATCGGCGTTGACGTTGTTCTAGAATGTACTGGTTTCTATGTATCTAAAGCAAAATCTCAAGCACACATTGATGCAGGTGCTAAAAGAGTTGTTATTTCTGCTCCAGCAGGAAACGACCTACCAACAGTTGTATTCGGCGTAAATGAAAATATTTTAACAAAAGAAGATACAATCATTTCTGCTGCTTCTTGTACAACAAACTGCTTAGCTCCTATGGCTAACGCATTAAATAAACTTGCTCCTATTAAGAGCGGTATTATGGCTACAATCCATGCTTACACTGGTGACCAAATGGTTCTTGATGGTCCTCACAGAAAAGGCGACCTAAGAAGAGCTAGAGCTGCTGCTTGCAATATCGTTCCAAACTCTACTGGTGCTGCAAAAGCTATCGGTTTAGTTATTCCTGAACTAAACGGCAAACTAATCGGTTCTGCACAACGTGTTCCAGTTCCAACAGGTTCTACTACTATTTTAACTGCAGTAGTTGAAGGCGAAGTAACAAAAGATCAAATTAATGCTGCTATGAAAGCTGCTTCTAATCCTTCTTTCGGTTACACAGAAGAAGAATTAGTATCTTCTGATATCGTTGGTATCAATTATGGTTCATTATTTGATGCAACTCAAACAATGGTAACTAAAATGGATAACGGTACTTCTCAAGTTCAAGTTGTAGCTTGGTACGATAATGAAAACTCTTACACAAGCAACATGGTAAGAACAATTAAATACTTTGCTGAATTAAGCAAATAATTTTTTGAATACATCTGACCACTCCTCTTATAGGAGTGGTTTTTTGTGTTTCTTGCATAATTGAATAGCATTTTGTATACTTATAGAGTAAATGCTATTCGTTTTTAAAAAGTGTACTTTTAACCTAATGAAACAAAAAACCCTGATAAATCACTTTTATGTTATTACAGCGTCTCAGTCCATTAGAAAGGATTGATTATAACAATGAATTTATTTATTAAGCAAAAAATTTTTTCTTGGAAAGATAGGTTCTTTGTATATAATGAGAATGGAGAAGTAGTATATGAAGTAGAAGGCGAGCTATTTAGCTGGGGAGCAAAAATTCATATCTATAATCGCTATGAACGAGAGTTGTTTTATATCAAACAAAAGCTAATGTGTTTTTTACCTGAATACGAAATATATCGCAATGAAACACTTTATGCTCGAGTGAAAAAAGAGTTGTCTTTCATTACACCCAAATTAAATGTAAGTAGTAACTGCGGAGATTTTGTGATGAAAGGCGATTTTCTGAGTATGGATTTTTCGATTGAATGTAATAATGTCTTAATTGGAGAAATCCATAAGAAGTGGTTTACATGGGGAGATACTTATTGCTTAACTGTTGTAGATAATGAGGATTCTGCATTTTTTACTGCAATGGTTATTGCCATTGACCATTGCTTACATAATGAATCGGAATGTTAAAGACTAAAGTAGAATAAATAAGGAGATAAATATGTGCATAACATCACAATGTAAAGACTGTATCTATTTTTTATTGGATAATCGTGTTCATGCTTATCGTTGTGAGCCATATTATTTTTGTAAGAAAAAAGGAAATCTGCATAGCAGAAATTATAAAATAGGCGAAGGAACAAGAATCTTACCCAATGATTTAGCTTGTGAATATTTTGAAATAAAGAAGCGACCGTAGTTCAAACTGCGGTCGCTTCTGTGTAATTTTTATAGAAAATACAAAAAGGTATATCTTCCTCATATAAATGTTTATTGACACTATTTATAAAGAAAAGTTCAAATTCATTTTGAAATTCATTTGAATAATCTTTCGTTTCTAATTTTAAACATAAGTTTTTCAATTGAATACAAATCATATCATGTGCGGCTTGGTGTTTCCTAAAGTCGGGATACATGCTTGTTTTTTGAAAAGCTTCTTCTGCTTGAAAGTGATATTCGACATAGTGCTTTAGAAATTCAATAAATTCTCGTATCGCTTTTTCTTTCATATTAAATTGGCAGCTGATTTTATAATTGTTAATCATTTTTAATAATTGCTTGTGTTGGCTGTCAATGAGTGGGTTTCCAGATTCATAAAAGTCAAACCATTCTAATAAACTCATTTTTAAATCCCCATTTTTATCTTTATCTTAATATTAAGATTCAGCTTCTCGACTTTTTCGTAAGAATTCAACTTGCTTTAGATAGATATATTTATATAAATTATCCATCTGACGTTGATCATTATCTGTAAATTCGCAGCCATAGCCATATTTATCATTTTCGGGTTGAATTCGTTGAATGATACATGGAAAAACAGATAGTGTTTGTGGTAAATCTAAAAGAACATAAACAGTTTGATTCAGCTCAAATTCTTCTTCCGATATAAAATAAATACCACATAAACTAATATTACTAACGATAACTTCAATTGATGGAACTTCAGTGTAGTGAATTTCTTCAGTTGTAACCAATTTTTTATATAGAGTTGCATGTTCAAAAATGTTAATTCTAAAAAATTCTCTTTTTTCAAAATCCATCAGTGTTACGACTTCAACTAAACGAACAAAATCATTTGTACCAATAAATACTCGCCCGATAAGCACTTTAAATCCAAGTTTTTCGTTAAATATACTGACTTTAATTAAGGTATTAGCTGCAAGCAAAAGCTTTGTGTCGTCCCTGTAATGAATTTCAACGTATTCCTCATTAACATCTTGTATATATCCAGCACACAAGACCCTGTTTTCAATGGTCTTCAACTCGCATAAAGAGTTAATGTAATTTTCAGAAATGGGCAACATGATAAGTCCTCCTAGTGTCAAAATCATAATATGAAGTGAAAAGATATGTGCCATATTCAGTTTTATTTTTTCAAATATTTTAATCTTCGTTTATAGATAAAAGCAAATAAAAAAGTTGCAACCGAAGAAAAGAATAAAGGAATCGAAAGAACAATGAGTGCAATATCCATCATTCCTTGCATCGGAAATAGTATTGCAACGGTAAAAATACTGATTGTCAGTATCAATAGAAATATTGGTAAAATATATGCAATAACTTTTTTCTTAGTATACTTACAAATAATAAATTCAAATAAAACTGCAATCGCTGATACAATAGCAGAAAGTAATATTAGCCTAAAAATAGCATTATTAAATAGGTCGATCATAGTATACCTTTTTCTTTCAATTAGTTTGTATCCGCTTGATTTTTACGATATGCCATATAGCTTTCCAATAGAATAGTAGCGGCTACTTCATCAATAACACTTTTGCGCTTTTTCCCATAAACATTAGCTTCACTCAAATAGTTTGCGGCTTGCATAGTGGATTGTCGTTCATCCCACAGTGTTACAGGAAGCCCAGTTATGTTGTGAAGCTTGTTAGCTAAGTCTTCGCACTTTTTGCCTTTTTCGCCAACTGTACCGTCCATGTTTTTTGGATATCCAATTATAATTGCTTGTACGCCGTATTCTTTCGCAGCATATACAATTTTTTCAACAGTTTTCAAGTATTCTTTCTCATGAATAACGCCAACTGGGGAAGCTAAGAATTCCGTTCTATCGCAAACAGCAAGACCAGTTCTAGCGGCGCCAAAGTCAACAGCCATAATTTTCATAGATTTCTCCTTTATTGAATCGAATAATGCGACCTACCAAGGCTGCACTTTACCGATAATATCGTTTATGTTTTCTATCTTATTATCGTCAAGATATTGATTTAATCCATCGATAATTTTCATAGGAGCAAATGGAGTGTCGAATAATGCCGCACCGATTTGTACTAAAGAAGCACCAGCAAGCATCATTTCAACGGCATCTTTCCATGTAGAAACGCCTCCCATGCCACAAACAGGAATAGAAACGCTGTTTGCAACTTGCCAAACCATCCGTACAGCAACAGGAAAAACAGCAGGTCCTGATAATCCACCAACGTTGTTTCTTAGAATTGGTCTGCGTGTATTGATATCTATTTTCATACCTAAGAGGGTATTGATTAAAGAAACTGCATCTGCACCACCTGCTTCAACTGCTTTTGCAATATCTGTTATGCTTGTTACATTGGGTGAAAGCTTTACCATAAGCGGCTTTGTTGTCACGTTCCGAACCGCTTCAGTAATTGTTTGAGCACTATTACAATTTACTCCAAAAGCAACTCCGCCTTCTTTTACATTTGGACAAGATATATTTAACTCGATCATGTCTACAGCACTGCCTTCAATGCGTCTTGCAGTTTCCACACAATCTTCAATTGTGGAGCCTGCGATGTTCGCTATAATACGAGTATCTTTTGTTGCTAAATACGGAACTTCATGTTCTAAAAAAGAATCAATACCAGGGTTTTGCAATCCTACAGAATTAAGCATACCTGAAGGAGTTTCTGCAATTCTTGGAGCAGGATTTCCGTTTCTTGGTTCTAATGTTGTACCTTTTGTTGAAATACCGCCTAAAGTTGAAAGCGGATATAGTTCTTCATATTCTCTGCCAAAGCCAAAAGCACCGGAAGCCGGTACAATCGGATTTTTAAATGTAACTCCAGCGAAGTTTACAGATAAATTTGCCATTATAGTATAACCTCCTTAGAGTCAAACACAGGGCCATCCTTACAAACATGAGCAAAGTATTCTTTCCCGTCTTTTACCGTTTTGCAAGCACATACTAAGCATGCACCGACACCACATCCCATACGTTCTTCCAAAGAAACCTCGCAACGAATATTATATTTATTTGCAAGCTCAATAATCCCTTTTAACATAAGATGTGGGCCACAAGCATAAATAATATCGGCAGTTTCTTGCTCCAAACGTGTGGCTAGTGCTGTAGTGACATAGCCTTTTTGCCCCATAGTACCGTCATCGGTACATAACATAACATTAGCACCAAGACTATCGAAATCTTCATTTAATATTACAGCATTTGCAGAACGAAATCCTATAATTGCAGTTGCATTTTTGCGATAATGCTTTGCTACTTCAACCATTGGGGGAACTCCGATTCCGCCGCCGATTACAATTGCTTTTTTAGAGGAATCCAATAGGGTAAATCCATTGCCAAGAGGAGCAATGATGTCAATCAATGTATTCTCGTTGCAATCAGCTAATGCTTTGGTTCCTTCGCCTCTAATTTCAAAAACGATTCGAATCGTACCATTTTCTTTGTCAACCTCACAAATTGAAATTGGTCTACGAAGTGAAAAGCCGTTAATTTTTACATGAGCAAATTGTCCTGCTTGAGCAATTTCAGCGATTTCAGGACAAGCTATTGTAAAGTCATAACAGTTTTTTGCTAGATTTTCTTTTTTTACAATGCGATAGTTTCCTTGTGTATACTTCATTTAAAAACTCCTATTTTGATTTTATATATTTCCGAATGGAATCTATTAAAAATAGTATGATTAAAATTAAGCCGATATAAATTATGAGCGGAGAAAAGCCTTGTATTTGTTTAGCTCTGTTGAGCAATTCAATTTGTATAAAAAACAAAGTAACCATCAATAAAAAGTTAAATCCGATTACGCTGTCGTGCAAAACCCGAATTGGTTGAGTTGCTGTTCTATCAATCTTTTTCGTATCAGCTAATTTCTTTTTCAGCTTGTTCACAATATGATAGAAAATACAGCAAAGAATTGTTGAACAAAGTGGAAGAATCAGTAATATTAATTTTGAGTGTAATTGGGAGTGAAACAGCATAATTTGATTTGGTAATACAAATAGGATAAGTATTGTATAGAGCAATGAGAACAGAGTGATTACAAAATTAAGTCCATTAAATAGTTTTGCATTGCTTCTTATTGACCAAATTTGTTTTATCATGATAGAAATTGAGCCTTTCTTTCAATACAAAGTAAAATATATTAGTAAATACAATTTATTATAACATTTTTTTTCGAATACTTGCAAGCCAAAACGCTATGAAACGTTTATCTTTTTTATGTAAAGGAAAATCATTGACACTCTTTCCAAAATCATATAAAATACAAATAATACAACCAGTTGAAAGGAAACACCATGAATACACCAATTTTCGACTTTTTAACAAATTATCGCAATCAAAATGGTTCACGTCTTCATATGCCTGGGCATAAAGGAATTGGTATTGCTCCAAAAGGCAGTTCTTACGAATCAATCTATTCTTATGATATAACTGAAATAACAAATGCGGATGAATTATTTAGTGCCGATGGCATCATTTTAGAATCAGAAGAAAACACTTCATATTTATACCAAACCAAGCACACAAGCTTTTCTGCCGGAGGCTCAACACTTTGCATTCAAGCTATGCTCAAATTGGTTGCAAAACCCGGTGAAACAATAATTGCTGCTAGGAATGTTCACTCATCCTTTATCAATACGTGCGCATTACTCGACATTACTCCGTATTTTGTATTACCGAAATTCAATGATGATTTTTTTGTGAGCGGCGAAATTACGCCACAGTCAATACAACAAGCAATTAACGATTGCCCCAATGCAAAAGCCGTATATATAACTTCGCCGGATTATTTGGGGTGTATCAGCGATGTAAAAGCAATTGCAGCGATTTGCAACCAACATCATATCCCACTAGTAGTGGATAATGCGCATGGTGCTCATTTAAAGTTTCTACCTGAAGATATTCATCCTATTACATTAGGCGCTACTCTATGTTGCGATAGTGCACACAAAACGCTACCGGTGCTCACCGGTGGAGCATATCTTCATGTATCAAATAAAAGTAATATTACCAAACAACAAGTGAAATCGGGAATGGCGTTATTTGGATCAACAAGTCCTTCTTATTTAATATTAGCATCATTGGATTTAAACAATTGTTATTTGGATTGTTTTGCAAAAAAAGATTTTGAAAAATTGCAAGAAAACGTTTTACGTATAGAACAAATTGCTAGAGAAAAAGGATTTACACCTATTTCAAAATATTATGATATTACAAAGCTTACATTTGATGCGTATCAAGTTGGATTAACAGGTGTTGAATTAAAGCGACATTTTCAAAACTATCAGATTGAACCTGAATATACAGCAGAGCGTCATGTAGTGCTTATGCTATCCCCAATGAATTCGGATGTTGATTTACAAAGAATCATTACTGCGATTCAATCGATTAAACAGAAACCGAGAATACAAACGGAAAAAGCTTCATATTGTATTCCAAAACGACATATGAATATCAGAGAAGCTTTATTTTCCGAACAAGAGAAATGTGATATTAACGAAGCTATTGGAAAAATTGCGGCAGAGGTAAAAATTAAGTGCCCACCAGGTGTGCCAATAGTCTTACCTGGGGAGCAGATTGACCAAAATACACAAAAACTTTTGAAAAAAAGTAGCATTTCTTCTCTTAATGTGGTAAAATAAAGTTGTAAAAAGTATAGGAATACTTGCTTTTTATCACATTTATTGCATTCCAATGGTGCAGTGAAGGTTTTGCAAAATGAACATTGGAGAAATGGTGGCTTATTATGAAACTGATTTATGCAATTGTAAGTAATGACGACAGTTCAGCAGTATCATCTGCATTGACAAAGGTAGGCTTTTTTGCAACTAAATTATCTTCTACAGGCGGATTTCTAATGGCTGGTAATACAACTTTTATGATTTGTACAGAAGATGACAAAGTGGATGAGGCGATTGAAATTATTGCTCAAAAGAGTAAAAAACGTTCTCAAATGGTTCCTTCTCCTGCTGCATACGGAATGGGTGGTTATACTCCATACCCAGTTGAAGTAACAGTAGGCGGTGCTACAATTTTTGTTACAAATGTAGAAAGATTTGAAAAAATCTAATGCAGAATATGAAATATAAATTTTATTCCAATAAAGCTTTCATTCAAATGCTCACTCGCTCATTGAACAGTGAGCATTTGTGTCATGCGTATTTGTTTTATGGGGCAAAGGGTATTGGTAAAAAAACGCTTGCAAATTATTTTGCAATGGGTGTTTTATGTAAAAGTGAAGAAAAGCCATGTTATCAATGCTCAAGTTGCCATAAGTTTTTAACCGGTAATCATCCCGATGTGCATATCGTTGGAATTGAAGATAATAAGAAGAGCATTTCGGTTGATACCATTCGTAAATTAAGGCAAGATGCATATATAAAACCAAATGAAAGCAAAGTTCAAGTATATATCATTCCAAATATAGAAACCATGTCTATCGGAGCGTTTAATGCTTTTTTAAAAGTATTAGAAGAACCACCTGAGACCGCAATGTTTATTTTAACCGCAGAGTCAAAGGCAGCAGTGCCTGAGACTATTTTATCTCGATGCATTTCTTATCCATTATACCCTTTAAGCTATGAAGAGTGTGTACAAGCTTTAAAAGAGCTTGCTCCTGAAAAAGAGGAAGCTTCTATTGAAAAAGCAGCTATCCATTCAAATGGCATATTAGGCAAAGCATTGGAAATTATAAATAGCGAATCCTATTCCGAAGTAGAGTTAATCTCAAATGCAATTTTAGAAGGTATATTACAGCGTAACGAATATGAGGTTCTCAAGGTCCTTACAAATATGAAAGCCGATAAAGAAAAATTATCGAATTTAATTAACGAATTGACTCGTGTAATTCGAAATATTGTTTTAACGAAAGTTAATGCACAACAACCTGTTGATGACCAAATAGAAGCGTTATCTTATAAAATAACATTAACGCAAGCAAATAAATTGGTTGAAGTATTGCAACAATCTAACGATTATATGCAATCAAATATGAACGTTGGATTGCTTGTTAATTGGTTATGTGCTCAAATATTTTCTGTATTATCTTAATCAAAAATGTACACACTACTACTAACGGCAAGTGTGTGCTGGTTACATAATATTATGCGCCGTTAGAGAAACGATGGTGAATATGGCAGAGGTAATTGGTGTTAGATTTAAAAGCGTTGGAAAGATATATTATTTTGATCCTCAAGGTAGTACTTTTACAGTCGGTCAAAACGTAATCGTTGAAACTGCAAGAGGTGTTGAATGTGGTGAGGTAGTTTTACCGAATCGTGAAGTGGATGTAAATGACATTGTCTCTCCTTTAAAGCCTGTTATGCGCCTTGCAAATGAAGAAGATTTTAAAATAATCGAAAATAATGCAATTAAAGAAAAAGAAGCATTTGAAATATGTTTGCAAAAAATTGATAAACATAAATTAGATATGAAATTAGTTGATGTAGAGTATACTTTTGATAATAATAAAATTTTATTCTATTTTACTGCTGATGGAAGAGTCGATTTTAGAGAGCTTGTAAAAGATTTAGCGGCAGTATTCCGTACTCGAATTGAGCTTCGTCAAATTGGTGTTCGTGATGAATCCAAAATGCTTGGTGGATTAGGTGTTTGCGGAAGACCATTTTGTTGTGCAACATTTTTAGGCGAATTCCAACCTGTTTCTATTAAGATGGCAAAAGAACAAAGCCTTTCTTTAAACCCAACTAAAATCAGCGGAACTTGCGGACGCTTAATGTGTTGCTTGAAATACGAACAAAACGTTTACGAGGAATTATTGAGTATTACTCCGAAAATTGGTGCATATGTAGATACTCCTGATGGAAAAGGCACTGTTGTTGATTTAAACCTCTTAACAGGTGTATTACAAGTACGTTTGGAAAAAAATCAAGATGCTCCGCCACGTACGTTCAAAAAAGATGAGGTCATTTTAATTCGTGACGCTCAAATTAAGCTTGACCGTGAAGAAATTGCTGCATTATCTGGTTTAGAGTAAATTTTTAATATGTTCTAATGTCTTTTCCTTGAAAATTGTTGATTTTTCGGTGAAAAGGTGCTAGTATATATATAGTTTTTTAAGGAGGTGTAACCCCTATGGCATATTGTATTAGCGATGAATGCATCAACTGTGGTGCTTGTGAGGCTGAATGTCCAGTATCAGCAATCTCTGCTGGTGATGACAAATATGTAATTGATGCAGCTACTTGTATCGATTGTGGTGCTTGTGCTGGTGTTTGTCCAGTAGGCGCTCCTCAAGCTGAATAGTTTTGAATTGAATCAACATCATTTTAATGATGTGAAAAAAGCGTGAGTCTATATGACTCTCGCTTTTTTACTATAAGCATTGGTTTATTAACATTTAGATAAGAGTATAGGAGGATAGTCATGAAAGTTTTATTATTAAATGGAAGTGCAAGAAAAAACGGATGCACATATACTGCGTTATCCGAAATTGCAACTATTTTAGAGCAAGAAAATGTGGAATGTGAAATAATGCATCTTGGAAATCAGTCTGTTCGAGATTGTATAGGTTGTGGTAAATGTGCAACATTAAATAATCAGTGCGTTTTTGATGATGATATCGTGAATGAAATCATTGCAAAAGCGGCAGAAGCTGATGGATTTGTTTTTGGTACACCTGTTTATTATGCTCACCCTAGCGGAAGAATTCTATCAATATTAGATAGAGTATTTTATGCAGGAGGAAAGGTGTTTGCACATAAACCGGGTATGGCAATTGCATCTGCTAGAAGAGCAGGAACAACGGCTTCTATTGATGTATTAAACAAGTACATGACAATTGCACAAATGCCCGTTGTATCCTCAACCTATTGGAATATGGTGCATGGAAGCACACCAGAAGATGTGAAAAAGGATGAAGAGGGACTTCAAACCATGAGAAATTTGGGCAGAAATATGGCATGGCTTTTGAAATGTATTGAAATAGGCAAGCAAAATGGAATACAGCCACCCAAAATTGAACGAACTTTCCGAACAAATTTTATAAGATAAAATAAGAAAGTCTGGCATCTTGTTTGATGCCAGACTTTAAATATAACATAGATAATTATATTTATACTGTTTGTATTATAAAGTGATCCAATATCGCTGTGTAATTTCGTTTTCATTGGCTCTTTCATCTTCTAAAATACCATTATTCTTTTGAATCGTTTTTGCAGAACCAATGTTTTCTTTATTACAGCAAACTAAAACTTTTTCTAAACCAAGCTCTTTTGCAATAGGAAGCGAAAGAGCAAGCATTGTAGAAGCATATCCTTTTCTTCGCTCGCTTGGAGCTATACCATAGCCTATATTTCCACCATAATTCAAAAGCATTTCGTTCAATTCAAGGCGGATGTTAATTGCACCGAGAATTTTATGATTGTTATCCATTAAAAAATAGGTGTATGCAGGAACAAACTGAGAAGGACAGGTTTCTTTTTTTTCAAACTTTTCGGTCTGTGTAAGCCAATCCTGATAAGAGTTACCAATCGGTTTTACTGCCGCCGGTATAATTTTCTCGCCTTTTTCATTCCATTCTTTTATAAAATCCCAATATGCCGTTTCATGTTGTGGTATTGGTTTTACTAGTTGTATTTCCATAGTAATTCTCCAATCTATTTACTTAAAAAAGCTTTCATTGTTCCTCTTGTAAAATGAGAAGCTGCTTCTACAACAAATGCATCAAAGTCTACCGCAGATCCATCATTCGCACTGTCAGATATTACACGAATAATACCAAATGGAATATCAAACTCATAGCAAACCTGCGCCACTGCCGCACCCTCCATCTCAACGCATTGGATGTTGCGTACATTTTCTTCTAACCAAGCATTTTTTGAACCATCACAAATAAATTGGTCACCGGATGCTACAGTTCCAATTACCGCTTTCGGTGATCTAATGTGAAATTCGTCTAAATGGCTTTGTGGGATATCCTTTTTTAAATCATTTTCAATAAAAGATGTAACTGCATTATATAAAGCAGAAGTAAGATTTTTATTACTTGGAAAATAGTCAACGTCAACTCTAGGAATTGTGAATAGCTCACCCATAACAACAACGTCATGTTGTACAGTGTAATCACCGATTACAACGTCGCCTACGTTTAATGCCTTATCAATACCACCCGCAGTACCGCAAAAAATTATCTCATCAACGTTGAAGCGGTCAATTAAAATAGTAGTAGTTAAGGAAGCTGCTACTTTGCCAATTCCAGATTTCACAAGAACAACGTCTTTTCCGTATAAATTTCCTTCTATAAATTCTCTATGTGCAATTGCTTTTTTGTCAGATGCCAAAATATCTTGTAACAAAAGGTTAATTTCGCTTTCCATAGCGCAAATAATTCCGTATTTCATTTTTATTATCCTCTCGATGTTTTTTTACGATTATATCATTTTTTTTGCTTTTTAGCAAATAACTTTATTTGCTTCAGTTTGTAGAAAAAATGAAAACGCAAGTAAAAACTAAAAGATAGAAGTAATTTAGTTGCGAAAATTGTTTTTTCGAAAATGACATAAAGTAAAAATATACTACTTTATCAATTTTTAATCGCGTGGTATAATTGCTGGTCGCATAACGATTTTAAAAGAATTTATCTAGGGGAATAAATAAAAATAATAAAGCACAAGCTGAAATTTTATCGCTTTGTATAAACATAGTCGCGATGTCATATAAAAAACAATTTTAAGAAATAAAGCATTTTTTATCCATGCTTTTTGGGGCGATTGCCAAAAAGCATGGTCAGGTTTGGGCGGATAGTCCAATATTGATATAGCATTAACCTTATATCTTGCAAATATCAAATAATTATTAACTTTATCGATAGTATATAGCAAATAACTTTATTTGCTTTTTTACTGTATTAAGATATAATTATGTTTAGGATGATAATATGTTAAAAAGGAGAAACCTTTTATGTGGGAATTACCAAATGAATGGAATAACTTGTTACATGAAGAGATGCATAAACCATATATGCAAAATCTTTATGATTTTATAGAAAATGAATATCATACACAAACGATATATCCTAAAAAAGAAGACTTATTTACTGCATTAAGGTTAACACCATTTACAAAAGTAAAGGTAGTTATTATAGGACAAGATCCTTATCATCAGCCGAATCAAGCGCATGGATTGAGCTTTTCTGTAAAAGAGGGGAATAAGATTCCACCATCATTACGAAATATCTATAAAGAAATAGAAAATAGCATTGGAATAAAATCTTCTGCGTCAGGAGATTTATCACGATGGGCAAAACAAGGTGTTTTGCTGTTAAATGCTATTTTAACAGTACGTGACAGTAGCCCATTAAGTCACAAGGGGAAGGGTTGGGAACTGTTTACCGATCAAATTATTTCTTTTTTGAATCAATCAGATAAGTCAATTGTTTTTTTATTGTGGGGAAATGATGCTAAGAAAAAAGTAGAGTTGATTACTAACCCCAATCACCTTATTTTGACTTCTGTACATCCGAGTCCGCTTTCAGCAAGTAGAGGTTTTTTCGGATGTAATCATTTTCAGTTAGCAAATGAGGCTTTAATTCAAAACGGTTTAGAACCAATTGATTGGAGTTAGCCAATATTACGTTTGTGATAGCACATATGCATGAGGAGAACAAATATGACAACAAGTAAAATCAAATTATTCCGCAATCTTTCGTTTGGAGCGTTATTATTGGTGGCAATAACTGCTATTATTCACATTACAATTAGTATAATTGACTTTTTTAATTGTACTATTACAAGTTTTACTTGGTACGATATAATCTTTTTAACGGGTATTCGTTATGTATTACCAATTTTAATATTACTGTGTTTAACAATTGTGTTTAGCGTTATCTTGAAGAAACACAAGAAATAAGGAAAAGCAGAACAATTTCGTTCTGCTTATCCTTATTTCTTTGTAGATTTAATATAGGAATCTGAGATAGTGGCAATGGGGCATATTGTGCACCATGTGCGAGGCTTATAGAACAATGCAAGTACTAGT
Source organism: Paludicola sp. MB14-C6 (assembly GCF_030908625.1). Taxonomy (GTDB): domain Bacteria; phylum Bacillota; class Clostridia; order Oscillospirales; family Ruminococcaceae; genus Paludihabitans. The sequence goes on from NZ_CP133133.1 coordinate 2,357,928, forward strand.
CCTAACGTTGTTGTAGTCATCATCATTGAATAAAATCGATAGGATAAATGCGTAATCCAAGGGGCAAAGTAATCCATATGGAACAACTGTGGCATTTCTCCTTTAATCGGTATTGCAATTAAAAATCGTAAGTAAGTCATTGGTTGATTTGCACCAGAATATACTTTTACAGTAGAAATGATGATAATAGATAAGCTTACAATGAAATAGCCAAGCATAATCCATTTCATATTTCCTTTAATGAAAAAGCTTGGGGTTTTTCTTGAAAATTTACTAGTCGTTTTTCCGCATTTCGTATAAAGACTGGCTCTAGGGCAATAACCTTGACACCATGTTTTCTTTTTATCTTTGAACAAAAGAATAAGCGGTAATGCCATGCAGATAAGTCCTAATAATGCAAAATGGATATTCAAAAAACCTAATCCAAAATACAAAAGTGTAAAAATAAAAAGCAGTTTGTGGTTTTTCATTGATATCTCCGTTCCGTTATTCTAAGACTAATGCACGTTTTGGACAAAATGATACACATTTTCCACATTTGATACATTTATCTTTATCTACGGTTGGCGCAGAATATCCTTTTTGTGTAAGTGCACCAACCGGGCAAATCCGAACAGATGGGCAAGTGTGGTTTTGAGGACAACGTTCGATTTTAACAACTAGACTTTTGTCTATATTGTTTTGTGGGTTTTTATTTTGATTTGCGAATAAATTAAAAAATTGGCTCATAATATCCCTCTTTCAAATAATATGATGTTAGTATATCATGTTGATAGCAGTCATTCTGTGATAAGGTCACAAAAAAATATCCTCCCAAAGGGAGGATATTTTAATAAAACCAGTATTAGTTATCTTGAGCAAAATGTTGCACATTCTGAACCAGAGCTTCCACAGCTAATGCAAACAGAATTAGCACTGCATTTATGAGATCGATTATGTGTACAATTTGTTGCATTACAGCCTATATTTAAAGATTGGTTTGGAGAGCTATATTGTACGCTATTGGAAAACTCGTTTGATTTTGGTACGTATGAGCCACAACAAGTTGCAGTAGAATTTTGAGCACCTGCTCCGGATACGTATATGGATGGTCTGCAGCAACAACCGTTTTGATTGCTTGCGCAAGAGTCAACATTACATTGACAATTTGTCATAAAAACAACTCCTTTCTTTTTCAATTTTCCCAATCACAACGCAAATATTCGTAATTGAAGCAGTTATTCTTCAGCAGAAATTTCTTCTAACACTTTAATCAAATCTGCCATTGAGTTCAGTTGGACATTACGTTCTAATATGACATTTTTTAATTCAATTGGTAATGATTCAAATTGACTTTGTATCATAGGATTTACGTAAGACATAAAATCACCTCATAAATAGCTTTCTCAAAATAAGTGAATTTATGAATCATATAAGAAAAATGCCACAAGATGAATGAGAACTTCTATTGGTGATTTTGTTTAAGAAATAAGATAATATTAATATCATATAATTAGTAATATTTATTTGACTAGTTCATAATCTTGTAATATAATGAAATAAACAAATGCACTCATTATGATAATTGGTATGAACAAGTGCATTGGTCTTATAATTTTATTAGATTTAATGGAGGTAAATGATATGGGTATTCTATATGAAGCAACCAGTTTTGGTGGATGGGCTATTTGGCTTTTTGTTCTTTTTGCTTTAATGGCATTTAACGAATTTGGTCGTTCAACAAAATGGGGTGGAATCGTATTATTTTTAATTACACCAATCATATTAACAATTTTCGTTTGGCCAACTACAGCAGCGCCGGGAAATGAATATGGAACCGGTAACTGGTTTAACTGGGTTAAAACGTATTCTGCACTTGCAGGATGTTTATGGTTTATGGGGCTAAGATATTTCCCAAAATTCGCAAAAAAGAAGTGGGCATTAGCCGTTCCTGCAATTATTTTAGCAGTAAACATTCTTGAAGCAGCTATTCGTGATTTCCAATGCTTTGGATATGGTCAATGGGATGGCGGTATCGTAAACAATCTTTGGGTTATGTCAGGACCATGGAATATCATGAACGGTATTGCAGGCTTATTAAATATCGTTACCATTTGTGGTTGGGCAGGTATCTTTATTTCAAAAGATAAAACAAAAGATATGATATGGCCGGATATGATTTGGGCTTGGATTATCGCTTATGATTTATGGAACTTTGCTTATACATATAACTGTATTGCAGACCACTCATTCTACTGTGGTTTAGCATTATTACTTTCTTGCACAATCCCTACTTTCTTTATAAAAAAGGGTGCTTGGCTGCAACATCGTGCGCATACACTTGCTTTATGGATTATGTTTGTTATGACAGTACCTTCTTTTGCAGATCGTATTGCACCGGTTGCAACAACACATAACGCAACAGCATTTTTTGTAGTAAGCTTAATTTCTTTACTTGCAAACCTAGCATTGGCAATTTACCAGTTTGTTAGAATTTACAAGAATAAACGTAATCCATTGAAAGATGAGATTTATGTAGATACAAAAACATACAAACAAGTTGTTGAAGAAAACGTATAGCATATAATGAATGAGAAATCCCCAAATGCTTTGCATTTGGGGATTTTGTGTGTATGAAGTGAAACTTTAAAACGGAAGTAAAAACTGAAATATAGAAGTAGTTTACTTTCGAAAATTGTATTTGTACTTTCTAAACCTCTCCACCACTGCTGTGGTTCCCCTCTCCTAAAGAAGAGGCTACAAGGCTCGCCTTTGGGAGAGCTGTCTGCGTAGCAGACTGAGAGGGGAGTTAATCACTCGTATAATTTTAGTAACGAATAACTGAATAATAAATAGAAGTAAGAATTAATCTTATATCTTGCAAGTATTTAATAATTGGATTCAAACATATTTTTGCTTATATTGTGTGAGTGTATTTTAATTCATATTGAGGTTTTGTTATATATTCTAAATATTGAATGTCACCGTTGAATTGTAAATATGCTTTATATTTTTCAATGAAATCTGGAACTTTTATATAATCTAAAACTTTCTCTTTTGAAACCCAGCATGATTCTGTAGTTTCATTTGAGTCGCAAAACTCACCGCCAATATAGGTACAAGTGAATCCAAAAACAACTTTTGTAGGTATTATTCCATAACCATTATATCCTTGATATGTACAAGTATTTGAAGAAATACTAAACAATTTATTCACGGTAATATCCATATTGCTTTCTTCTTTTGCTTCACGTATTAAAGCATCAACTAAGTTTTCACCGATTTCTACTTGACCGCCAGGAAACATCCATACAGACTTTTCACGGTGTTTTAATAGTAAAATCTCATGATTTTGATTTTCTACAATACCAAATACAGCAACAATATGAGTTGGAAATTGCTTTTCCATAATACATTCTCCTTATACTTCAAATAAAAATTATCTAAATTAGAATATATAAGTGACAGTTATAAATGTTGTCGCTATGTTTTAATTCTTACAAATGGGGGGGTTATAAATATAATGGAAAGTTGTCTTAATAATTGACTTGCACGTAGTGTGCTACCGAAATGTACTAAACAGCTTAACAAGATAATTTTGTAGCAGCAAAATATTGATATGAAGATTAATAAACATCCAAGTTACCAAGCAATTGGAACCCCCGATTATCTATAATAACTATTGTAGCATTATGCTTTATACATAGAAAACTTTAATTAAGTTCTATCTTAAGCGATTCATAAAACTTGGAAAAATCAACATTTTGTTTAATTATTGTATATAAACCATTAACAAACATCTCTTCAGTTACTTTTCTTTTTTTTAAGTCTTTCAGTAGATAATTGTATAATCGTTTACCATCTGAATCTTCTTTATAATCATCTTTGAGTATTTGAGCATTTTTCTCCTCATTACTTTTATAATTATTCAATAAAGCATCTATTGAAACAATAGGAAAGAAATTATCATTTATTTGTTTTTTAACTAATAAAATTGGAACAGTAAATAATACATTTCTTAAATATTTTTCCACACTACTAACAGGCAAAAATAATTTCTTTAATGCACGAAATTCCTTTCCAACCTTATCAGATACATCACCATCTAAAACGCTAAAAACTTGTTTCCCTACACCTAAGACATTATTCGTAATAAGTTCATACTGTAGTTTTAGTACGTTTTGCCAACCACCTACTGGTAGTACATTTACCAATCTGCTGTTTTGCAAATTCAATTCCTCTATGGCTTTTTTTACTATTATTTTTGCCAGTTCATCCTCGACTAATAAAAGATAATCAAATCCATCATGTATATATACATCTCTTATTGCATAACTTGGATAACAAGGATTAACTATATTAAAATTATTTTCACTATTTACTATTCTTTCAATTTTAAAAATATTATTTGGTTTAATATTTCTAATAACTTCAGGTGAATGAGAAGTAAGAATTACTGTAAGATTTTCATATTGTTCTGTTAATTCGTTAAGAACGGACAATAAATTATTAATTGCAAGTGGATGTAATGCTAATTCTATTTCGTCCATTAACATTAAAATTGGCTTATTAGTTGGTAATGAACGTCTTATTATAGAATTGTAAATAAAATGTAGAAGTGAAATAAGCAGACACTCACCCGAACTCATACGATATTGACTTATTAAGGATGAGCCTACAGTGCGAAAATATGGAGTATTTTTTAGTCCTAATTTATCTGCAACTGTTTTGTTCCTTACTCGTTTCAATCCTGTATAATAACTCGAATCGTTATGTAATATTTTCCCGAGTGTTTCCTGAATATAATCATCAGCATTCATCAGATCATCAGTACATATTTTATTATTCTCCATAAGTTCATCGACGTTTTTTGAGTCTCTAAATCTAATGCCATAAAATAGACTGCCCTCGTAAGTTCCATTGAAACTAAGAGTATTTGGAAATGTATCTGCTTTCCAAAACTTATTTTCACAGTGCCATTTATCATGATGCTCTTCATAAAAGAATTCTACACTTGACTCTTGCGTATAGTCGTGTAAACCTAACAATCCAAGATTATGTCGGGATATTAATTGTGCTAAACACGATATAATTGTACTCTTTCCAACACCATTATTTCCAACTAAACAATAAACACCGTTTTCAATTGGAACATCTATTATACCTCTGGTAATTCCTTTAATATTGTTAATAACCATTTTGATATTGCTCACTTGCCAAACCTCCATTACTTCTATTTTAACTTTGAGTAATTGTTACGAGTCGTAATCATTCCTAAACAACACGTAACCAAACCCAAAACCGCACACAAATACTCTGTACGGTCGACTTTATACGTTATTAGTTGACAGGCACTTAGCCAACCGTTAACTAATTATACCAAATATTATGACAATTTGCAACATAAAAAGGGCTTTTTAAGTAGTAGGGTATCAATGTTATTTTCATATGCAAGAAATAAAACTATCAAATACGAAAAAGCCTCAACACACATATTGTGTGTCGAGGCTCTCGACTGAGTTTAACGGTACTATATGATGTCGTTGCATTTTTAGGTGTGTATTTGAACTTGCACGGACGTTATGCTCATAACAGGATGTTTAGATTGTGCGATCTGTTACTTCCACCTTTGTTATAATATCACGCAGACGAACACCATCAATTAAATATTCTAAAGCTTCGTCGGCTGTATTGTACCATTTTTCTGTTGCTTCTTGATTTTCAACATATTTTTCGCAAATGAGAATTTGGGATGGAGCATTAATAGTTTTCTGTTGAAGTGGAAAAACCCCAAAAGCTCTTTCACCTACACAAAACTCTACTTCCCCGCCTTGTTTCATACACCACTCAAACTCGCTAATGGTATGAAATCTTAGATCCTGATTGGAATAATCAATTTTCATATACTCTTTTTCCATTTTCATCATCTCCGTTTGAAAATTTTTAAATTCGGGAGCACCATTCGAATAATTTATTTGTTTACCAAAATACGGGAATCCCTTATTCCAATCAATATTATGGTCATGCGGATTACTATGAGAATTTGGGTTTCCATGGTCGGAATGATGACGCTCAATCTGAGCTTTTCCGTTATCACCAATTTTTGTTTCTCTATCATATTCGTCACCATGTTTATTCTTAGCTTTTGTCCTGTTAATGTTTCCAGGTTTTCCTATTAACCTTTGATCATCAGGCTTGTTCGGACTTGGTCGCCACTCCCCGCCAAAAGCACTCCCCATTCCCTTAAAAGAAATATCATCTCCCGTAATATAACCGCTTTTGATTACAATCGGGCTATCATTTGGCAGCGGCTTCTTACCCAAAATGTAATCGACATATTTTGACGGTATGTAGTCATCATTCTGATATTTCCAAGAAGAAAGTTCGTAATCTACAAATACAATGTTGCCTCGCATTTCAGGAAACGGATTATTATAGCAGATAATTCGTTCCGGCTCAATCTGTCGGAGCATTTCATTATAGCCTTTCAGAAAAAATTCTTTTTGATCCGAATGGTTGTTATGTTCCGATACCATATAAGTAGTTACTGCAACCGTACTTCCCTTCGGAACACCCTTAAAGCAAAAATCATAGGTATTCATATCGCCCCAGCTGATAGTAGGTATGACAGGAATTCCTTTTGAGGCAAAGTACGAGCCACACCAGCGATTACGAAAAGTGTTGTACATCTGCATAGTAGGATTCATTTCACGATACATACTAAAATCGGGGGACAAAACAGCCTTGTACCGCTTTAACTTCTCAATAGCATTGTCTGGATTTTTCCATACCCGTTCAAACTTATAATCATATAGAAAAAAGTGTACCATTCTTTGTAAATGGTTGTTATTTTGAAGGTTGGTACGGTCAAAGCCAATCAGCAATAAATCCAGAAAATCTTCCTCTGCAAATTCTGCTTTTGAAATAATCGGAATCTTGAATTGCCCTTCCCCATCAAATTGATTTCTTAAAAGGAACGGGCTCGTACGATAGTTGTAGTTTTCTTCTGTCATCTTAGCATCTCCTATTTTATGATAAGGAAAAAACCCTCTCACTAATAGGCTGCAATCGGCCCAAAGTTGCATAGTTTAATGCAACAAAGTTTAATTGTTTGCAAAAAATTCATAAATGGGGTTGTTGGGGGCTATATAAATAATTTTTACTTTATTATTTCACAAGTTTAAGCATAGAAAAAGACATATCTTCCCCTTAGCGGAAGATATGTCTTTTCTGGTGCGGATAAGGTGACTTGAACACCCACGATATTTAACTATCACTAGAACCTGAATCTAGCGCGTCTGCCGATTCCGCCATATCCGCTTATTCCTTTCATATTATAATCCACCTATGTGGAAAATTCAAGGTGAAAACGAAGAAAAATTTATTCAATTCTTATTGTAATACCTGTAGTGCAGATCTGTTATAACAAAAAATCACGCTTTAAGTTAAACTTAAAGCGTGAACTATCTACGGCAGTTTGCCGTTGGTTGGGGTAGATAGATTCGAACTATCGGAATGCAGGAGTCAAAGTCCTGTGCCTTACCGCTTGGCGATACCCCAATATTTAGTGTTAGAAAATAAGAAGTCGCGTACCTTTTAGTACGTGACTTTTAAGCAACAAAAATCGCCAATTGAAGTCATACGTTCTTAACTGCGTAATGCAACAAATTGGTTTTCATGACTGGTGCGAAGGATGGGACTTGAACCCACATGCCGTTTCCAGCACTAGCACCTCAAGCTAGCGCGTCTGCCATTCCGCCACCCTCGCAAAACCTTACCTTGTTGCCTAAAATAGTATAGCAAAATAGCGCCTTTTTGTCAAGAAGAATTCCTTTATTTTTTATAAAAAACATGAATTGCCCATGCCCAATCTCGCTTTGTAATACACCCCATAAACATCAAAAGAGCCATATAACAAACGCATACCATTATCATACTGAAAAAGATGCCGGTATGAACAAAGAACTTTGTAAAAAGACAAGCCAGTGCAATAGCGGTACACGGTAAAAGCACCCATTGAACAAAGTGAAATCGTATTTTGCTAACAACAATCAAACGATTGATACTCAATAACGCATTGAATATGGTACCAAAATAAAGCATGATAACATAACCTTTCAGCCCAAGCAGGGGAACAAGGAAAAAGATAATCAATGCTCGTAATGCTGAATCAGCAGTATTATATTTCATGGAACTCATTTGTTGATTTAAACCTTTTAAGATACTATCCACTACCATATCAAGATACATGAGTGGAACAAGCGGAGCAAAAACCAGCAATAGCGAGCCGACTTTAGCATCTTTGTAAAAAGCCAATCCGATTTCTTTATAAAAGCATATAAAAATCCCCATGATTAAAAAAGCAAAGATTAATGTGACTTTAAAGCATTTATTGACAATATAATCAATTCGCTTTTTACTCTTTAGTGCATTAGCTGCTGAAACTTCAGGAACCAGCAGATTGGAAAATGCAGAAAGAATAGCAGAGGGAAAATATAAAAGTGGCATAGCCATTCCTTTAATCATACCATATTGAGACAAGGCTTCGCCTGAGGTTTGCCCAAATTGTCTCAAACCTCTAGGAACAAGAATGTTTTCAATTGAAGTTAATGCAGATCGAATATATGAACTAATTGCAATCGGGATAGCAATAGAAAAAATTTGTTTATTTGTTCCTTTGGCTTTACGCCCTACTAAAGGCATTTTCTCTATTTTATAGAGGATTACAGCATAGATACAGGAGAATATTTCTGATATCGTAGCGCCAATGATCAAGCCACAGCAAGCTGCTTCTAAGCCTTTGGGTACTGCATATATCAAAATAGGAATCGTAGCAATAATTTGAACGAATTGTTCAACAATATCGGTACTAGCTGCTTTTACGCCCTTTTGTAAACCTAGGAAAAAGCCTCTTATTGCTGAACCGATACTTAAAAATGGAAGTCCAACCGCCAATAACTTTAACGCTGTAATAGTACGAGTATCTTTTACAACATGAATGCTAAGAGGTTCAGCAAGGAAAAATAATAATAACCCTGAAATAATGCTGATGATAATGCTGATTAAAATACATCGCTTAAAAGCACATTTAGCCGCAATGGTGTTTTTCATGGCGATTTGCTCTGAAACAATACGTGTTACCGCTAAGCTGATACCTGAGGTGGAAAGGGTAATAAATAATAAATAAACAGAGAAAGTCAATTGGTAAAGACCAATACCTTCTGCACCAATCATGTTCGAAATATAAATCATGAAAGCAGTACCAACCGCTCTCATTGCAATTACGATAACCGTTAATATTAATGCGTCTTTGATAAATCGCCTTTTTCGTACAGGTATAGATGAATTATTTGAGTTATGATATGTATTATCCAATTGGTCAACCGCCATTTCTTTTCAATACAATTTAGCATGATTATGCTTGTATTCAAATATATGCGATAACCAATGGTATCATTCTAATCCTTATTGAAATTAAAATAGCAACTATCTTGTAATCATTATATTTTAAATGAAGTTCATACTGGATTAATACAGTAAGCTATGCTATACTGAATATCAAACAATACTTTTTTAGTGTATTTTACTTAGGAGGTTAAAAAAATGGATGATACAGCAGTTTTCAAATTATCTTATGGCGTGTTTTATTTAGGATGCGAAGATAAAGGGCAAAAGAATGTGTGCGTTGTGAATACTGTAATTCAAGTTACACAAGAGCCATTAAAAGTAGCGGTAACGGTTTTGAAAACAAGTAAAACCCACGATATGATTGCAAGTTCAAAAAAATACAGCGTTGGTATCATGGGCGAAAATGCATCTATGGAAACAATCCGTCATTTTGGTATGCAAAGTGGGCATCAAGTGGACAAATTAAAAGACTTTCCTTATAAAACCGATATGCTTGGGAATCCTCTTATTGATGAAGGATGCATAGCAACATTATCCTGCAAAGTATACGAAGAGGTCGATTTAGGCACACATACTATGTTTATTGCAGATTTAGTTGACGCTCATAACGTAAGTAATGAAAAACCACTTACTTATAGTCAATATCGTGAAAATCGAATTAATGGAACGAAAAAAGAAACGCAATCGAATGAGGCGACGCAACCACAAAAAGAAATATGGCAATGTACAGTCTGTCATTATATTTATGATGGTGATATTCCATTTGAAGACCTTCCTGATGACTATGTTTGCCCAATATGTAAGAAACCAAAATCAGTATTTAAAAAGGTATAGTGAAAATCTATCTGTATAAAATGAATTGTTTATTATAAGTAAAAAAGTATGATATATTTACCGTATTATGTAGCTTAAATATTCTATTTGAAAAGAGATGATGTAATGAGACTGGCGATTGTAAAAGCTTTATACAAAGTCATATAGGGCAAAAGCCTGTATGAAGCCAAAAAATTATTTTGCCCTATTGGACTTTATCTTTTGTTGGGAAAACGAAACATAAAGGAGAAAGTACAATGAACAATAAGAATATAAATAATATTAAATATATTGAGAATGAATTCGTAATTAAGAATGCTATTGATTTATCTGTGTTAGGAGTCTGTTTTTCATCAAAACCACTGATAATAGGTGGTTTGGCAATGGAGTATTATGGCATCAGAAAAAAAGGAAATGATGTTGATTTTATCGTCACAAATGACGATTATGAAGTTTTAGCCGAAAAATATCCTAATAATAGGGTGGATAGATGGGGCGATTTATATGTTTCGGTAGACAATCTTGAACTACTTAGGAGCATATATAGATTGGATTATGATTTTTATTCAGTGGAAGCTATTGAATATGAGGAATATAAAGTAATATCTATTGAGAAATTGTTTTTTATGAAAATGCTCGCAAATAGTAATCAGCCTGAAGTCGAAAAGCATGTAACAGATTTTAGACTTATGTGGAATTACTTTTTAAAAACTTTCCAAAATAGTAATTATGTTGCATATGCAATGGAGCATCAGAATCAATATGTAAATGTGCCGAATGGTATGATTTATAATGGTAAATATAGTGCTGTATAAACATGAATGAAAATAGCCACAGAACAAATCTTGTTCTGTGGCTAATCGTATATTACCACATTTGTGTCTTGCAAGCCATATAGTTTTCTAAAACCTTGTTCCAATTAACAACGTTCCACCAATTATCTATATATTCAGCACGACGATTTTGATATTTTAAGTAATAAGCGTGTTCCCAAACATCAATAATTAAAATAGGGCACGTGTTTTGTGGTAATGGAGTATCTTGGTTTGGGGTTGGAATAACTTTTAGATTACCATAACTATCAACAACTAACCAAGCGTAACCTGATCCAAATTGACCTAACGCAGCAGCTTTTATATGGTTTTTCATTTCATCAAATGAACCAAAGGTATTATTGATTGCAATTTCTAATAATCCTTGTGGTGTACTGTTACTTGGCTTATTCATAATATCAAAGTATAGATTGTGATTATAAACTCCGCCAGCATTATTCCTAACGGCAGTTTGGAGTTTAGTGGGCAACTGCATATAGTTTTTAACAAGTTGTGTTAATGATAGGTTATGATATTCAGGATATGGCTGAAGTGCTTTATTCAGATTATCTACGTATGTCTTTAAATGTTTATCATGATGAATGCGTACTGTTTCTTCATCAATATATGGTTCGAGTGCATTATAACTATAATTTAATGGCTTTAATTGAAATGGATACGTTTCTTGCATGAAAAGACCTCCTTAAAGCAAAATGAAATATTAGTATATGTTATGAGGCTATAAGAATTATCGTTACAAACTAGAAAGTACAAGTCTGTAGAAAACTTAAAACGCAAGTAAAAATTGAAATATAAAATAATAAATCTGTGTCAACAAGCTAAAACCACAAAAGAGCAGATTTCTCTGCTCTTTTGTGGTTCTCAAATATCTTTTCTCTAATCTCTGCTGGTCCAAACATCGTTATGTGTAAGCTTGACGAATCTATCTTTATCTGTTCTATTTCATTCGTTATCAGTTCTTCCACAAAACCATGTGTTCAATATATATTATCCCCATTTTCAAAGTAAATACTATGATTGAGGAAAAATATAGCTTTTTGTTACTTACTTTTTAAAAATAAGCTTTCAACATAATTACCCGTATGTCTTTTGGCTAGATAACAGTAATTATTTTGTAATCAACAACTCCCATTTTTTCTTTAATGAGGAATCGGGAACAGGAGTATCTTTTAACGTATAGTCCAAACCAATTCCATTCCATTTTGATTGTCCTAAATTATGATATGCCATGATTTCAACATCAATAATGTTATTGTAGTTATGCTTTAATCGGTTAATTTCTTCAAAATGCTCTGGGCAATCGTTAATCTGAGGAATAATAGGACATCGTAGAATTACATTTTTTTGTAATTCATTTAAAATTGCTAAACTTTCATATACCATTTTATTAGAAACGCCAATATACTTTTTATGCAAATCATCATCATAAAGTTTGAAGTCAAACAAAAAGAGGTCAATATATTTGCTAAGAGTAACCAATTTTTCTTTTGCGATAGCACCATTCGTTTCTAAACAAGTATGAATATGATTTTCTTTTAGTTTTTTTGCCAGTTCAAGCAAAAAATCATATTGCAAGGAAGCTTCACCACCTGAAAAGGTCACTCCGCCATCTTGTTTGTAATATATTTCATCCTTTAAACATTCAGCGACTACATCTTCAACTGTCCATTCCTGCCCAATAACACTTAATGCATCATTGGGACAAGATTCTATGCATTGAAAGCAAGAAGTGCAAGCTGATTGGGAAAATGAGTGATATTGATTTTGTATTGTATGAGCATGATTTTTACAAGCCGTTAAACATTTGCCACAAAGTGTGCACAAGCTATGATTGATACTCAGCTGTGGCTTTATTTGAAATGATTCGGGATTATGACACCATGCACATCGCATATTACAGCCTTTAAAGAAAACCGTTGTACGAATTCCAGGCCCATCATGAAGAGAAAATCGTTGTATGTTGAATAAAATACCCATAGGATTACTCATCTTAAAATTCCTCATATGTGGTTCTTAATAAGATTTCATTTTGAACAATTGGATCAAGCTCAATAAACCTTGCACTAAATCCGCCTATTCGCACAATCAAGTTTTGATATTTTTCAGGATGCAACATTGCTTGTTCTAAATCATATTTGCCTATAGAAGATAAATTGGTTTGTATACCACCATTTTCATAAAAGATTTGTAGTAACATCTTGATTTTATCTCGGTTGTTTTTCAACATATCTTTATTCATACGGATGTTGTGAACAACACCTACGTGCTTGTTAGCCTCAACTTTCCTCATTGAGTTGAGTAAAGCGGTGAGCCCTAGCTTATCAGCACCAATTGATGGACTGTTTCCGTTGGATAATGGCGCTCCTCGATGCCTTCCGCAAGGAGTAGCAGCTGTAACTGCACCACGTTCTGCTGATCCTGAGTTGTTAACACTTACAACATGGTATCCATATAAATTAGTTGTTTTGCCTGCATCTCTGTGTAATTTTGAAATATGGTTAAATACTCGAACCACCATTTCATCAGCATAATTATCGTCATTGCCGTATTTTGGTGCGTTTAAAAGAATTTTTCTTTCCTTTTCATATCCCTTAAAGTTGCAGTCAAGCATATGGATGAGTTGCGGTAATGAGAATAGTTTATCTTCATATACACATTTTTTAATAGCTGTAAGCGAATCTGCAAGAGTAACCAAACCAAAAATTTCACTGGTTGCGCATAAAAATCTTGCGCCACCTTCAAAGATTGGGATATTCTTTTCCATGCAATCATGTGTAAGTAAGCTTAAATGCAAAAAGCATGCATTTTCTCCTGCTACTTGATAATTGCATTGCTCGGAATATGCTTCTTCAAGTACTGCTGGCTCTAATAATTTGGAATATGCTTCAAATAAATCTTCGAACGTTAAAAAGTTTGATGGATCTCCAACATCAAATCCATATTGATTACCTGTGAACGAATCACAGCCTCTGTGTAAAACAATATCTAAGGCTTGCGGTAAGGTCATACCGGTATTTGGAGTAGCCGCTCCATATCCTTCTATAACATATTCTCCACATCCAAAAGGTACCCATCTTTGTGCCATTTCTTCATCAATCTGATAAATTTCCTGCATAGCGGGAATAGTAGCATCATCGCTGTAAACGATAGGGTATACAGCACCGGCTTCTATATTTACTAATGTTTCGGTTAGTAAACTGTCATTGATACCATGATAGTATCGTAATGTTAGTTGTGGGACAACATCGACAACCGTTCTGGAGGTTTTAATTAAAGTGAGCGCCAACTGATCGGCATTATCCGGATTTTTTCTTCCTTTACCACCGATGATAATTCGACTGTCATGGACTTTACTAACTTTAATAATATTTCTAAAAAGTGAAGATAGTAATTTAACTGCCTCTTCTTCTGTTAGAATTCCGTTTTCAATATCGTGGACATACAAATCACTCAAATAATTGTCCATTCTACCGAAATTCATCAAATCGGAACAAACAGCATAAATCCAAATAAGCTGTAGTCCTTCTCTGAAAGTTTTTGGTGCCGATGTTGTTAAGTTCTCAAATATTTCGGCTATTTTTAATAGCTCTTCTCTTCTCTCTGGCGAAGCAACCTCTAGCTGCGCTCTTGCGTTGTCTGCATACATCAAACAAGCATCTATGATAACATCAATTGAAATATCAAGTGCATCATAAAAGCTGGATGAACCGTTTTGTTTTCTGTAATCGTTTACTCTTTCTTTCAATCCGGATAGTCCGACTTGAACCAGTAAATCAAGATCTACAGTCATACCGGCAATTCGAGCAACACCATAATAATAGTTTGCTTCTTCCATATGCGTACCATATTTTTGAGCAAAACGATCCAACATTTTTTTCTCTGTGTTTTCCTGTTTCCAAAAATCACGCATATCTTCAACTGAATCAAGATATTCTTGATCAACTGAATCTTTTACAGCATCAATCGCTTGTTGCACACGATCATCCCAATAATAATAGGTATAACTTCCTCCATATTGCGGAGAAAAGCCTACATATCCATGCTTCATATAGCCTACAATTAAATCGCATTCAGTCATAGGCATTAAAACGTATGGGATTTGGAGCTGTAAACATTTTGCTTCACGCATAGCTTTATCAGTTTCACTTTTATATATTTCTGTGAAATGTAAAGCATAGTCTAAATCTTTTTTATAATTTAAATACATAACGTATCCCCTCTAATAACATTGTACAATATATTAAATAAAATTCTACAATAAAATTGACTTGTTTTTATGGTATTTTGATGTATAATAGATTTACTAAATGTAATAAAAAATGGGAGGAGTTCTATGATAAAGCTACTTTGTGAGCAAGAGCGTACGAAAAGAGTATCGGGTGCAAAATTAACAAGTGTGCGTCAAACATTTCCGTTGCATACGCATGATTTTTTTGAGTTTTTTTTAGTAACAAAAGGTCGTGCTATTCATGTCGTAAATAACGTTGCACAGGTGATAGAACGGGGTTCTTTGGTATTTGTAAGGCCGTCAGACGAACATTGCTATGACTACTATAAAACCCAAGATTTTGAGTTTTATAACCATGGGTTTGAAACGGAAATATTTGATAAAATTAACATGGTTTATGATACGAAAGCTGATGCTTTAGTGAATAGGAGCGTGCCCAAGCACATCAAGGTCAATTTAGCACAATTACACTTTCTTGAGCAGCGTTTTGAAGAGCTTTTAAAGATACCTACTTGTGAACAACGACGACTTCCTTTATCATATTTAGCAATGGAAGTTATTTATTTAATGTTAACAACCGAGGATTTCGATCAAAATCATTTACCACCTGATTGGTTAATAAAAGTGTTAGATGAAATGAGCGAACCGGAAAACTTTATTGTAGGGCTTCCTCGCTTGCTCGAATTATGCAATTATTCACAAGAACATATCAACCGAGAGTTCAAACGTTATTTGAATATTACTCCAACTAAATATATAAATGAGCTGCGTTTACAATATGCAAATGATTTGTTGGAAAAGGGTGACCAAGAAATAGTTGACGTTTGTGAGAATTGTGGATTTCATAATTTAAGCCATTTTTATTCCGAGTTTAAAAAATATTATGGCTTTTCACCGAATAAAGCGAGAAAAAACAGTGAAAACAGTTGTCAAAATCATACTATTATAGTATAATTAGCGCTAAGAAGGAGGGACTTTTATGTATTATAAGAATTACGGTAATACGGATATGAAAGTATCTGCAATTGGATTAGGCTGTATGCGTTATGACGATAACGATGTGGCGGAGGGTAATTTAGAAAAATGTGCAGAGGTTGCATTATATGCACATGAATGTGGCATTAACTATTTTGATACTGCTCCATTTTATTGCAACGATAAAAGTGAAACCATAACAGGTATTGCTTTATCTCAATTGAAGCGTGATAGTTATTTTGTGTCTTCCAAAACAAATATGAGTACCGTTGGCGACGTAATTAACGCTGATACGTTTCGCAAACGTCTCGAAACAACATTAACACGTCTAAAAGTAGATTATTTGGATTTTTATCATCTATGGTGTATGCTGGACTTAGAATCATATCAAAAGCAAAGAGAAGCATTATATGGATTTTTTGAACAAGCAAAGGCAGAAGGTTTAATTCGCAATATTGTATTTTCAGCGCATATGCAAGGCGCTGAAATCGAAAAAGTTGTTGCTGAAAATAAGTTTAAAGGTATGTTAATTGGATATAATGCTTTGAATTATCGTTTCCGTCAAAGTGGAATTGAAGCAGCTCATAAAAATGGTATGGGCGTTGTTGTAATGAATCCACTGGGCGGAGGTCTGATTCCGCAAAACCCAGAAACTTTTAGCTACTTAACAAAGGAAACGGACTTAAACGTAGCGCAAGCAGCACTTCGCTTTGTGGCCTCTCATAAAGAAATTACAATTACATTAGCCGGCTGTACAACCAAAGCTCATGTCGATGACGCAGTAAAGGCTGTAGAAAATCTAGTAGAAAAACCTGCAAGTGAAATCAACAAAGAATTAGAAGGACAAGGACTTTCTTTTAATACATTGTGTACAGGATGCGGTTATTGCAAGAAATGCCCAATGGATATTGATATACCAAAATTCATGGATGCCTATAATGAAAAATTATTGGGAAGTTCACCGCTGGCTCGCATTAAATGGCATTGGAATGAAAGCGTTGAAAATGCTGCAAAATGCATTGAATGTGGAAAATGTGAAAGCTTGTGTACACAGCATCTTCCGATTATTGAAAGATTAAAAGAATTAAGTCTGTTAAAGGACTAAATTCTAATGAGCCCTATGTAATATAGTAATCAAAAAGTGAACTTTCAAAGATAGGGATTAACAATCAGCGAATACGGCTATTATGTCGTTTACATTAAAATTTAAGGGGAAATAGAATGAAGAATAACAAAGTAAAAAGTTTAGTGTTCAGTGGATTATTACTTGCAATTGGTGTGTTACTACCGCAAGTATTTCATTTTAGTGGTGTTCCAAACGCAGGACCGGTATTTTTACCAATGCATATTTCTGTGTTTTTAGCAGGTTTTATGGTAGGTCCGATTTGGGGGCTAGGAGTAGGAGTGTTAACTCCTGTGTTAAGCTTTATCGTAACAGGTGGAGCAATGCCTCCAATTCCTATTTTATATTTCATGATGATAGAGTTGGCAACCTATGCATTCGTAGCAGGCTTATGCAGTAGAAACTTTAAATTAAATCCTTATTTTAGCCAAATTATTGCTATGATATGCGGTAGAGGTGTATACGCACTTGTTTTACTTGTGTTTGGTGTTTTACTTGGAATGAAAGTACCTCCAGTTACAGCTGTATGGACAGCAATTGTAACTGGATTACCTGGAATTATCATTCAGTTAGTAATCATTCCGCCAATCGTCTATGCGCTCAAAAAGGGAGGCTTTGTTGTTGCAGCTTCAAAAAGCAATTAACATTTTAAAAGAGCAAAACTACAGTTGCGTAGTGATAAAAGATGATCTTGTTCATTGTGCAAATGGTATTGGCGTTAAGCCAATTATGCAATGGTTAAGAGAAGATGAAGCTTTTTTCGCTAACGCATATGTTGCTGATAAGGTTATTGGAAAAGCAGCAGCACTATTGCTTGTAATGGCAAAAGCTAAGAGTGTTTATGGCAAGGTTATGAGTGAAAGTGCCATAGCCATTTTAGAAAAATATCATATTCGTTATGAATATGATACAAAAGTGTCGTTTATCGCAAATCGTACCAATACAGGGATGTGCCCGTTGGAGCAATCGGTTGTAGCGATTGATGCTCCAAATGAAGCATATATTGCGATTCAAAATAAAATAGCAGAATTAATGAGTAGCAAATAAGAAGGGTCGTTATTTTTTATGATGTGGAAAGACAGTTTAGCAATAGGCGTTAAAGAAATTGATAGTCAACATAAGGAACTATGTGATAAAATTGATGCATTATTTGATGCTTGTAAACAAGGAAAAGGCAGAGTCGAAATCTTATCTACTATGGATTTTTTACAAAGCTATACCATCAAACATTTTCATGATGAAGAAATCATTCAGCAAAAATGTGGATATCCAAAATGCAAAGAACATAAAGCTATCCATGAAGCATTTATTAAGCAAGTTGCAGAGCTAAAAGCAGAGCTTGAAAAAGATGGCGCATCCATTGTGTTGGTTGGTAAAATTAATAGTTTGGTAATTGATTGGTTGATTAAACATATTCAAAACGTAGACAAAGAGATTGCACAATATATTAAATAGTCAAAGCGGTAGTATTTTTTCGGGTATACCAAGAATTTTGTGTAAATATAAAAACAATCAGAACAAGAAATAGGAACAAAATAGTAATTGACATAGTGTATAGGTTAGTTGAAACAAGTTTATTTAATGACAAAAGGGGCATGCCCCTTTTGTCATTAAATTTTGGCGGATGAACATAGAATCATCCAGCGATTCTGTCCGAAAACATGATGTTTAATTGGTTTAAAACAACGTCCCAATTTCGACAACGTTGTGTCCATCGTTCGACAATTTTTTTTGAAGCTAAATACAGTATCCTTTTTAAACTATCATCATTTTGAAATGATGGTTTATTCTTGGTTATTTGTCTGAACTGCCTGTTTAATCCCTCAATAATATTAGTTGTGTATATTATTTTCCTTACATCAGTTGGATATGCAAAAAAGGTTGATAGTATATCCCAGTTATCCTCCCAACTCTTTATGCAAGAAGGATAACTTTTACCCCATTTTTCTTTGAATGATATTAGATTATTCAATGCTTCTTCCTCTGTAACAGCTTGATATACTAGTTTTAGATCTGCCATTAACTTCTTGATATCTTTGTATCCTACATATCGTGTTGAATATCGAATTTGATGTATAATACAACGTTGAATGTGCGCTTTGGGATATGCTGCATTGATTGCTTCTTTAAAACCTTTTAAACCGTCAACACAAAATAGGTATACATCTTGCAAACCCCTTGATTTCAAGTCATTCATAACGCTCAACCAGAATTTTGAGCTCTCGTTTTCTCCAATCCAAATGCCCAATATATCTTTATTTCCTTCAAGTGTAATTCCTAAAACCACATATGCTGCTTTCGTTACAAACTGATTGTTTTCTTTTACTTTGTAGTGTATTGCATCCATGAACACAAATGGGTATACACTATCTAGTGGACGGTTTTGCCATGCTGTTACTTCCGGCATTATTTTTTCTGTTATCTTGCTTACTAGTCCATCTGAAATTTCTACATCATAAAGATTTTTTACTTGTTCAGCAATATCTCGTTGAGACATGCCACAAGAGTAAAGTGCAATAATTTTTTCTTCCATCCCGTCAGCATTACGATTATATTTACCAATAATTTGTGGTTCAAATTCACCGTTTCTATCACGAGGAACATTAATATCCACTTCGCCAAGTTGTGTTTTAACTGTTTTCTTTGAATATCCATTTCGATAATTTTTCGACATGCTTTTTCCGTCATCGTTCGCTATTCTTTGACTTTTTTGGTAACCCAATTCTTCGTCTAATTCACTATCCATAACTTGCTGAAGAACATCTTTGAACATCTCTTTCATTGCCTGCATAACCTCTGTTGTGCTTGTGAAGTTTTGGCTGTTCACATACTCTTTTAATAACTCTTTCGGTTGCTTTTCCATAAAAAAATACTTCCTTTCATACTTGAATTTATTATCTTAATTCTTGTCTGATTGGAAGTACCTTATTCACTTTTACACAAAATTTTCGGGAGTCTCTATTTTTCAATACTACCGCTTGTCTATTTGTACGTATTATTCTCTTGTAAAATCAATTTGGGCTTTTCTGGCTTGTGCACAAAGATATTGCCGTTGTATTAAATAAGGCTTATCATCTTTTATAAAGTGGGTAGCAACTTGCCTAAATTGAAACGAAACGTTTGCAGCAATACATTGGCGCCGAATATCTAATACCCAGTTATAATCTAAAGGACGCGTATCTTTCCCCGATTCACCGCCAACTATTACACATTCAATCGTATCATCCAAGTAGTTTGAAATGTCCATTTTTTCAAGCATAGGTTGAATAACAATCTGTTTGTGTTTAATCGGTAATGCTTTGAATATTGGTAATCGTTCATCTGCACGTTGTTGGTTTTCTATAGTACAACACACAACCACATTATCAAAATTCTCTTTAAAATCATTTGGTAACCCAATACGAAACCCCTCAATTCGCTTAGTCAGAAAGAGAAAAGTAAGATCTTTTCGTGTACGAATGATTTTCCAAATCTCATTTCGCCATTTATCCGCATCTTCAACAAGAAAATCGGCATTAAAACATAAGTATACAAGTTGACCTGATTTCATTTTATAGTTGCCTTTACTGTCTTTCACAATCGGTTTATAAAATTCATCTGTTTTATAAACAACATTGGTATCTATATTTTTGCGTTCATTTGCCCTAAAGATATAACAATTTTTACAGCCTTCGCTTTTTCTATGACATCCTTTCCAAGGATTCCAAGTAGCCATATGCAAAACCACCTTTATTGCTAACTAACATCAATTATTTGATATAAATTTAGTCTTCCTTGCTTTCCAACTTGCTCAATGAGTCCTACTTTACGTAATACACTCATTCCTGATTGGATCGCCCTAGGACTCACTTTCATTAAATTTTTCAAATCTTTTGTAGTAAATTGCGTTGGTAAATTAGGGGGTAATAAAATATCATAATCGGCTGGGCAACGTAAATAGATTTCTTGCATAATATCAATCGGTATGCGGTCAAAACGGGATGAACCCTTCTTTTTGTCCTTGCTCCATCCATCTAAGTTTCGATATTCGTCTACATCAATCATTGCTATGCAAAAGCTGATGTTCGGATGATTTAGCAAATCTTTGATTTTATATAGTTCCCATACAATTTCAAATGGCAGTCCGATTTTGGGCGATTTGCGCTTTACTGTTGTTTCACCCGTTTCTTGGTTAATCCAATAGAGCCACTTTGTTTGCGCAATAGGATAAACGACAGTAACTGTTGTTACTTCTAAAAACGCAGCAAGCTTTTTGCGTAACTTTTCAAAGTTTCTGGTTTGAATTTCTATAATTCCATTTTCGCCTACAATATCAGCAACGTATCCACCAACCTTGATTTCATGGTTATCCTCATACGGCTCAAAATAGTGCTTTAATACTGCATGAAGTGTTTTTTCACCCAATGTACCTATCCCTTTAGAATTTCGTTGTACATCGATTACTTTTTCACAAGCATCTTGAAATTGTAGTTTATTCATAGTTGTTATTAAAATCCCATCTGTTCAATATATTCATTCTGGAAAAAAGCATCTCCGGAAAGCTCATAATAGCTAAACTTGTTCGTGATAGAATGTAATTCTTCAATTGCTTTTTCATTTAGCAAAACTTCAATAGCACCCATACCGGCAGCATTACAACGGTAGTAATTTTATCAAGTAAGGAAGGAGGTAGCAATCCAATTTCGCAAGCACTCTTCTTGTCAATATAAGAACCGAATCCTCCTGCCAAAATGACTTTATGAATATCTTGCTCTGTTAAGCCTTTTGCATGAATTAAGGTTTGAATACCTGCACAAATAGCGGCTTTTGCAAGCTGAACTTCACGTATATCTTTTTGAGTTAAATAGATATTGTTATCTATATCAAGAACAAAAACAGGCTCGTCTTCTTCACGATAACGATAGAGTAATGAAGTTGGTATTTCATCTTCGTCAATTCGTCCTGTTTCATCAATTACTCCGAGTTTTAATAAACAAGCAATTGTATCAACCAAACCAGAGCCACATATGCCAATTGCAGGTTGATTTCCTATCGTTTCGATTTTGATATCATTATTTTTAATTGTAACTTTACTAATTGCACCTGTAATACCGCCGACTCCACATTGAATCGTAGCACCTTCAAAAGCGGGACCGGCTGCCGTAGCACAGCAAATAAATCCGTTTTGATTGCCAATTGCCATTTCGCCATTTGTTCCGATATCAATATAAATGCAATTTTCTTTTTCTTCATGAACTTTTGCGCTTAATACGCCAACTGTAATATCGCCGCCAACGTAGCCGGAAACACAATCGGTTAAGAATACTTTTGCAGTATCGTTTGTAGTTATTCCAATTTCTTTTGCGTTTAAATCAAAGCCAAATAGAGAAGTTGGGGTGAATGGTGCAACAGCAATTCCACTTGCATCGTAACCCGTTAATAAGTGGAGCATAACAGTATTTCCTGCAATTGTAATATCCATAATATCATGATAGGAATAGCTTTTTTTACTGCAAAAGGAATCGATGGCATTGTTGAGTTGTTTTACAATGGTTTGCTTTAGTAACTGCTTGCCATCATCTTTTTCTATACAACTGTTAATTCTTGAAATGACATCAGCACCAAAGCTGCGTTGTTCGTTTAGCCCACTAACAGTGTCCAAACGTTTACCTGAATTCAGATCATAAAAGTAACAAGCAACCGTTGTTGTTCCAATGTCAACAGCAAGTCCAATAGCAGCTTTTGTGCTATCCTTTGCTCTTGGTGAAATAACAAAATCAGATTTCATACCACTTTCTTGTACTGTGTAGTTTTGTTGATTTAGTATTGTAATACTGCAATCGCCAATTGGCTTGGTTAAGCAAGCTAATCGAATATCATTCATTTGTTCTTGTAAAGAAAGCAGTTTTTGCTCTTCTGCAGTAATTGGTGTCACTTGTCCGTTTACTTGTACCTTACATTTTCCGCATTTACCGTTTGCATTACAAGGTGCATCAATGTAAATATGGTTTTCTTGTAATAGCTTTAGTATTGATTTATTTCCATCCGTAATAATTTCGGTAACGGAATTTTCTTTTTGTATTGTCAATTTCATATGCTTAGTCCTCCGTATAAAATGGTTAACTCTTATTGTATCATATATAAAAAAAGATAAAAGGTATTTTTATATGATTATTTGTAGAATTCTTATCTTTATATTGAAAACACCTACCCATTATAATGAGCAGGTGCTTTTATGCTTTTGATTCAATTATAAATTGTAAGCAAAGGTCGATTACTACATCAAAGGCGCAAAAATATTTAATAATTTTTGCATAAAGCGGGTAAAAAATTTCGTTTCATTGCAGACTTCTTGCGTAATATGCTCGGATTGCATTAGCGTGTTAAGATGGTCTTTTCTGACATCAGCAATGGATGATGTTTTGTATAAAAATGCACCACATTCGTAATGCAAATAAAAGCTTCTAAAGTCAAAATTTTGGGTTCCGACAATTGCAATTTCATCGTCAGCAACAATTGTTTTAGCATGAACAAATCCCGGAGTATATTCATATACTTGAACTCCTGCTGTAATCAGTTTGATGTAATTGTAGCGAGTAACCATATGAACATACCATTTATCTGCAACATGGGGCGTGATAATTGTAACTTCAACGCCGCTGTTTGCTGCAAGGCAAAGCGCAGTCATCATTTCATTGTCTAATATGAGGTATGGAGTGGTAATGCTCACATATTTTTTTGCACGAGAAATGATATTAATATATGCCATTTCGCCAATTAAGTGTTGATCCAAAGGTCCATCACCGTATGGCATTACATAGCCATCTGATTCATAATGTTCCGTTGGGCGATAGTAAGAAAAGTCAATTTTATGTCTTTCGTAATATTGCCACATTTGTAAGAACATAATGCTTAAATTCCATACCGCATCACCTTTTAACATAATAGAGGAATCTTTCCAATGCCCATGCTTTACAAATGCATTAATATACTCATCAGCTAGGTTGTTACCTCCAGTAAAGCCAACATTTCCATCAATAACAGTAATTTTTCTATGGTCACGGTAATTCATGAAAACGTCAATACTAGGCTTAAAGACATTAAATACATGTACTTCAATGCCGAGTGCTTGCAATTTTTTATAGTATTTAGTAGGGACAGTTCGAATACAACCAAGGTCATCATACATTACTTTAACTTCGACGCCCTCTTTAACCTTTTGAGCCATGATGTCTAATATTTCATCCCACATAGTACCTTCTTGAATAATAAAATATTCCATAAAAATAAATTTCTTTGCTTTTTTTAGTTCTGCGCAAAGAACATCAAAAAACTCTTCACCGGGGGATAAATATTGAGTCTGTGTGTTTTTATAAATTGGAAAAGAAGATGTTTTGTTTATGTAATTTACATGATTTATTATTTGCCCATCATATTCTTTTAGTTCTTCCAAAATAGATTCATCTTGTTTAGAGAGTTCTTTGGTTGACTCATAAACATATTGTATTCTTTTTTTCATTTTCTTTGATACATTTCCTCTGCCGGCAACGTAATAGAAAAACCAACCTAATATAGGAAACATAGCAATTGGAATTGTCCATGCCAGTTTGTATATGGGATTATCATCTTTTGAGATAATATATAGAATAGTGATTACGCTTAAAATAGTAAACACAATATACATATATAAACCGTAGTTAGATAAGAATAAAACCATTAACACTAATACTAAAACTTGAGCAAAAATGGATAATCCAAAAATAAATAATCTGCTCGTAAAAAATTTAAATAATTGTTTCATAATACCTCCTGATATGATTAAAGCTGAATGAAACGAAATCTAAAATCGATATTATGTAAAATACAAATTACCTTTATTTTAGCATAATATCGATTGGTTTACAAATTATTTATGATTTTCATCTACGTATTCTTTGGCTAAAATTACGTTGTCTTCAATAACGGGAGTTACAGGATCCTTGCTGTTTTCTGTACTGGTTTGTTTTGAAGTCAATGTAAGCGTTTGATATACTGGATTAATTTTTTTCTTTGGGTCTATTCGTGCATGATTGCCATGCAAGTCAGCTTGATTATTGTTTTTGCTTTTTATATTCATAAAACTTCACCTTTCTAATTTAAGCTTAAATTTTCGCAGTGTGAATTATCGTAATATTATTGTTGCTATTTTATTATTGGTTTTGAAATCGAAAAATATTCTTTCTACGTAAAAGCAATCTCATTTATTATCTAATGATTGCCTTAATTTTAAGTTAACAATGTCGAATATAATTGACTTCACGTGATTTTTTGTGTATAATTATGTAAATACAAGTGCTGATTTACGTTGCATAATAATGATATGTTTAAAATTTTTCAATACAGGGTAGATAGTGGCTACTCTATCTGTTATAATTACAAATTGTTATCTCAGGCAATGAATATGAAAAACTAAGGGGATTACCAATTTATGATATCGCTTAAAAGAAACAAAAAAATCAATCTATTGGTTTTAGTGTGTTGGGATATTCTTTCCGTTTATTTAGCAATTATTTTAGGATTTAAATTTAGATTTGGCTTTGTTGGAGCAATACCAAAACGATATGATGAAGATATGATTTTCTATGTTCTTATCATGATCTTAGTTGCAATCATGTCAAACACTTTATTGCGCTGTTATAGTGCTGTGTGGAGATATTTAAGCTACAAAGATTTGATAAGGCAGTTGCTTTCCTCATTATTATCCGCTGTATTTGTAATTTTAATCGACAATTTCATTGGTTTAGAGATGCCGTTTGAATTGTTCGTTATGATTCCATCTTTAATGTTCTTATTTATGTTGATTGGGCGTAGTTCGCCTCGTGCATATGTTGTAATAAAAAGCTTTTATCAAAAAAGATTAAAATCAGCGGCACAAGTAAAAACATTGATTTATGGAGCAGGCGAAGCAGGAAACTACTTGATGACGAAGTTGGCACAAAAGCAAAACAATAATACAATACCTGTTGGCTTTATTGATGATGATAAAGCTCTTTGGGGGCTAAAAATCGGACAAGTTCCTGTTTTAGGCGGAGAAGATATCTTAGAATTTGTTATTAAAGATTTAAATGTAAAAGAACTAATTATTGCAATACCATCTGCTGATGTAGACTTTATTAAGCAGATTTATATGCGTTGTCAAAAATGTGGAGTAATCGTAAAACGTTATGGAACTTTAGCTGATGTTACGGTTGAAGATTTTAGACAAGCACCTATTAAGCAAATTAACTTTGAAGAATTATTACGTCGTGATAGTGTTAAGCTTAATATGGATATCGTGAATAAATTTATCAAAGGTAAGGTTGTGCTTGTAACCGGAGGAGTGGGTTCCATCGGTTCAGAAATTTGCCGTCAAGTTTTAAAATTTGGCGCAAAGAAACTATTGGTATTTGATATCAATGAAAATGGCCTTTTTTATATGAAAAATGAGTTGGACGAAGCAGGATATCAAGGAAGATTTGAAGTGCTTGTTGGTTCCATTCGAGACAGAAATCGTTTAAGAGAAGTCTTTTTTGAATATGAGCCTAGTGTTGTTTTTCATGCTGCTGCACATAAACACGTGCCAATGATGGAGGGGAATCCAAAAGAGGCTATTAAGAATAATGTACTTGGAACCATTAACGTTGCCAATGAGGCAATCTTTCATGATGTAGAGAAATTTATCTTAATTTCAACGGATAAAGCAGTTAATC
This sequence comes from Paludicola sp. MB14-C6, assembly GCF_030908625.1. Lineage (GTDB taxonomy): Bacteria > Bacillota > Clostridia > Oscillospirales > Ruminococcaceae > Paludihabitans. The sequence continues at coordinate 2,384,994 of NZ_CP133133.1, forward strand.
CAACCAATATTATGGGTGCTTCTAAGCGTATTGCAGAAATTGCAATCCAAATTATGAATAGTGCAGGAAACACTGACTTTGCTGCTGTGCGTTTTGGTAACGTATTAGGCAGTAATGGTAGTGTTGTGCCGTTTTTTAATAAACAAATAGAATCCGGTGGACCTGTAACGGTTACACATCCGGAAATGAAACGTTATTTTATGACAATTCCTGAAGCTGTGCAATTGGTTCTAGAAGCCGGCGCTATGGCAACGGGTGGCGAGATATTCGTATTGGAAATGGGCGAACCGGTATTGATTTATGATTTAGCATGTGATTTAATTCGACTACATGGGTATGAGCCAAACAAAGATATTGAAATTAAATTTACAGGTTTAAGACCAGGCGAAAAGTTGTTTGAAGAAATTTCATTAGCTGATGAAGATACAACCAAAACCGTTAACAATAAAATTTATATTTGTAAACCAACTGAGCATAACCCACAAGAATTTTCTCGCAACATCAAACGTTTAGAGAATGTTGTAAAGCAACCGGATATTGATAAAATGTTTGCTATTATAAAAGAAATGGTAGTAACATTTAACCATAATAATCCGAATGGAAACAGTGGAGGACAAGATGCATAGTTCAACTGCAAACATTGATGCAACTTGCGAAATCGGGGAATATTGTGTTATTGAAAACAATGTTACAATTGGTAAAGGTTGCGTAATCGGACATCATGTAGTAATCAGAGAAGGCACTTGTATCGCTGATAATGTGCGAATTGATGATTTTGCATGTGTTGGAAAAAAACAAATGAAAGCCGCAAATAGTGCGGTTACTACAGAAAAAGAGTTACCAGCAGCACAAATTGGCAATAATACTATTATCGGAACGCATTCTGTTATTTATCGAGGATGTGAAATTGGTAAAGGATGCTTAATTGCTGATTTTGCTTGCATTCGAGAAGAAGTAACAATTGGTGAAAAAACGATAATTGGTAAAGGTGCAACGATTGAAAACCAAACAAGCGTTGGAAGTTATGTAAAAATTCAAACGAATGCATATATTACTGCTTATTCTAAAATAGAAGACAATTGCTTTATTGCTCCATGTGTTGTAACATCAAATGATAATTATGCAGGTCGCTCTCAAGAGCGATTTAGCCACTTTAAAGGGGTAACTGTTAAAAAAGGCGGCAGAATTGGAGCTGGTTCAGTTATATTACCCGGTAAAGTAATTCATGAAGATGGTTTTGTTGCAGCAGGCAGTGTTGTAACAAAAGATGTTGATTCTGAAACTATTGTTGCAGGAGTGCCGTCAAAAACATTTGGAAAAGTATCTGAAAATCAACTTTTAAAAAATCAATGATTTGAATTTTTAAATGAGCAGAAAGATTATATTTATGAAATTATTATCACGATTTAAAAAAAGTGAATATGCCAAAAACTCTGCAATCCTTATGACGGGAACTGTGCTTTCGCAGGTATTAAAAGCATTAACCCAAGTTGTGTTAGCATTGTTTTTGGGAGATGTAGTACTCGGCGATTATGGAAAATATTTAGCTTGGTACTCTATTTTAATAGGTGTTTTTACCGGACGTTATGAATTGGCAATTATGTTGCCTAAAGATGATAATGATGGATTTATGATAACCATGTTATCGTCGGGACTTTCCGTTATATTAGCTTCGGTAATGGGCGTTGTTTTAATGGTTTTACAATTTGGATTTCAAGTTGATGTTGGATGGATACGCTTTTTACCGATTACCTTAGCTATTTTGGGCGTATATTTTTCTATTAATTATTGGCTGAATCGAAAGAAAAAATATAAAAGACTTGCTATAAATCGTACCATTCAAGGTTTTTTAGTTGCTTTATTCAGCGCCTTTTTCTATTGGTTCAAGCCAACTCGTCAAGATAGTATGATTTGGGGCTATATTGCTTCTCAAGCAATTGTTTTGGTAATTTTATTAGTCTATGCAATAAACGATTACAAATCATATCAAATTAAAATTGATTTCAAACGCATGAAGGAACTTGCATTAGAACACATCAATTTTCCTAAATTTTCAGTAATATCAAGCGTTGTAAATAATTTAACAATGAAATTACCTATTTTATTGCTCGGCTTTTTTGAAAACACAAGTATTGTTGGGCAATATACGATGATGGAAAGCATACTGGCAGCACCGATTGCGTTAGTTTCAGAGGCAGTTCGTGATGTTTTTCGTCAAAAAGCAAGCCGAGATTATGTAGATGACCATGAATGCTATCAAACATATAAAGTTACATTTAAAACATTAGCGTTAGCAGCAATTATTCCGTTTATTTTAATTATGTTTGGTGGAAAGCCTGTATTAGATATAATCTATAAAAAAGAATTTGCAATGGCTGGCTATTTTATTATGATAATGGCTCCATTTTTCTATATTCGATTTGTTGCAGCTCCGCTGACTTTTATGACTTTCATAGCAGGAAAGCAAGCATTTGACATGAAATGGCAGATTGCATTTTGCATATCATCTTCAGTTGCATTTTTGCTTGGCTTTGCTCTTACTCATAATCCATATATCATGGTTTTACTATACGGTATTTCCAACGGAGTAATGTATACTATTAGTTTGCTTTATACAAGAAAGCTTGCTAAGGGACAAACTTAAACGATTTAAGTTAGGAGGAAAATAAAATGACAAAGAGTGAAAATAGACATCGTCTTTTAGGGATTGCTTTATGTTTAACAATTATTGGTTGCGTAGGCGTTTTGTCATTTTCCGTTTCCACTTTTTTTGATAAGCTTATGTTCTTGATTATGCTGACTATATTTGTGTTTTGCGTTATTTTGGATCTAAAAGAGGATAAAAAAGCGGTATTAGCGAGAATGAAGGGAATTTTTCAATCTGCAAAAATTCTATATATCGTATTAGCACTCTATTTCATATGGGATGTTATTACCATACTTTATACACGAGATTTATTATTATCGGTAAAGAAATTTCCCTATATGATTGAATATGTTGGGATATTTTTAGCAAGCGTTTACTATTGTAAGATAACGAATAAAATAGTCCATATTATTATCAGTGTGGCACTTACAGGCACTCTTGTTTCTATTGGAACTTATTTATATTACTTTTTATCTCAAAAGCCAATCTACTTTCAAAGGTTAAGTACAGCTAGAGATTACAATGTATATGCTTCTATTATTATTTTTGGAATCATTTTTGCAAGTGTCTACTTAATGAATTATTGTAAGCTTTCTTTTTTCAAGAGAATTTTAATCTACACAGCAGTTTGCGTTGTAAATATGCCTACATTTTATTTTGCAGGCTCACGAAGAATGGCAATCATGGTTCCATATTTCTTTTTGTTTGCAGTTTTATTTGAAGTGATTCGTTTGATGGTTTCTAAAACAGCAACAAAACGAATTTTGTTCGAAAATCTTGCTTTTTTGAGTATAATTGTTGTGATATTCTTTATTACATCATCTTCCTTACCGATTTTCAGCAAGTTTGGTGCAGAAAAAGAAGCTGCATACAAAGCTTGGCTTGCTAATGAGCAAAGCAATGGAATTGATGTACCAACGAAAGAAGAAACGAAAGATGAAAAAACAATTAGCGCAGTTTTGGAAACGATTAGCGATAAATCAATGTATAGCAAACGTTCTTTAATATATTCTGTTGCTTTTAATGAATTAAAAGATTATAACGTAACAGAATGGATTTTTGGAAGAGGTGCTGCTTACGATTTATATATGTATGATACAACAACCGATGAAGCATTATTAAAAGCATATTCAATCGATAAAGATCATCCACGTCCAAAAGGTTGGCTGAGCGTTCATAACTTTACATTAGCCGATTTATTAAACGGCGGATTGATTAAGCTGATTTTAGGTTTAACGTTAGTTGGAACAATTATCGCTTACATGATACGTGCAATTCAATACAAAAAGAGAATCGGTATTGCACTTGTTATTCCGTTTGCTTTGGTATTTGTTAATAACTTTATATCCGGAGCATATGGAATGATGAATGATGTGTTCTTCCAGATTATGTTGGCCGTTTTATGCGGTATCATATATGTCAACCAAAAGGAGAAAGCAAATGTCTAAAACAAAATCAGTTTGTATTATGACGAGTGTACATCGTTTCGATGATGTACGCATTTATCATAAAGAAGCAAAAGCATTTAAAAAAGCTGGATATGATGTAACGATATTGTGTTCAAACTTAAAGAGTCCAGAACAAACAGAATGGACAGATGAATTTGGCATTCATTTTATTAAGGTAAACATACCATCAGGAAGAACAAAACGTATTCTTTCTGCTACATCTTGTTTTTATAAAGCCGCAAAGTCACTGCAATGTGACTATTATCATTTTCATGATCCTGAGCTCATTAAAGCAGGATTAAAATTGCAGAAATTTGCAAAAGTAATTTATGACATTCACGAGGATGTTCCAAGACAAATTCTGACTAAGCCGTATTTAAAACCTTTTATTGCAAAAGTAGCTTCTCAATTATTTGAAAAACATGAAGTAAAAGCAGCAAAAAAGCTATATGGAATCGTTGCCGCTGAGCCTGTCATTTATGATAGAATGGCTCCATTAAATCCGAATACAATTATGGTTTGCAATTATCCTAAGCTTGAAGAATTTGAACTAACTGATAATGATAATAATGACCGAAAAAACGAAATCTGTTATATTGGCGGAATTACTAAAATCAGAGGGATTTTTGAAATGCTTGATGCAATTCAAGGAACAGATATTAAGTTGATATTAGCAGGTGAATTTGAAACTCAGGAATTAAAGCAAGAGGTTCAAAATCATCCCGGATATAAGAATGTGGATTATCGTGGCTTTATTGGAAGAGAAGAAGTAAAAGAAGTTTTATCTAGGGTAAAAGCAGGATTAGTAACCCTTCACCCAATTCCTAAATATTTAACGGCTCTACCGGTTAAAATGTTTGAATATATGATAGCTGAAGTACCGGTTATATCTTCTGATTTTCCATATTGGAAGGCAATCGTAGATGATGCTCAATGCGGAATTTGCGTAGATCCAATGAATTCGGGTGATATAAAAGATGCAATTCTCTATCTTTTTAACCATCAAAAAGAAGCTTCGCAAATGGGCGAGAGTGGACGAAAAAAGGTATTGGAAAAATACAATTGGGAAATCGAACAACAAAAATTATTAGCATTTTATAATAACAGAAAGGAAAACTGATACCATGAATATTATGATTATTAATCATTACGCAGGAAGCGACGAATATGGTATGGAATTCAGACCTTTCTATATGGGACGAGAGCTTGTTAAATTAGGGCATGATGTAACGGTTATTGCTGCGGATTGTTCCCATTTACGCAAAAAGAATCCGTCTATTCAAAAAAGCTTTCAAGAAGAATATATAGATGGTGTAAGGTATGTTTTCATTAAGACAACACCCTATGTTAGAAATGATTTAAAACGTTTGTTAAATGTCAAAAGCTTTTTAAAAACATTAAAACGGAATCGAAAAGCAATCTATGAAAAATACCGTCCCAATGTGATTGTAGCTTCATCAACGTATCCATATGATGTTAAGGTTGCAAAACAAATTGCCGAGTATGACGCAAATATCAAGGTCTGCTTTGAAATTCACGATATTTGGCCGCTTTCATTAATTGAGCTTTATCATATCAGTCCTAAAAATTTTGCAATGCGACATATTCAACGTGCTGCAAACTATGCTTATGAAAACGTGGATGCAGTTATTTCAATCCTACCTCATGTAGATAGACATATTAAAGAGCTTGGCTATCATGATGTTAACTATACTTATATTCCAAATGGAGTTATTGTTGACAATGCGGATGAACAACAGCCACCCGTTGAAATAGTTGATGCAGTTTCTAAATTGAAAGAGCAAGGAAAGTTTGTCTTAATGTATTTAGGTGGATTTTCTAAAGCGAATGCATTAGATGATTTAATGGCTAGTGCTGAATACATGAATGAAAACATTCAGATTGTCATGGTCGGGGGCGGCCCGTTAAAAGAAATGTACACACAAGAAATTAGTGATAAACAAATTAAAAATATAGCAATACTTCCAAGCGTATTAAAAACGCAAGTAAATCAGACTTTAAAATTAGCAGATGCATTATATATCGGTGCTAAGAAAACGCCTTTATATCGTTTTGGTGTCGGAATGAATAAGATATTTGATTATATGTTATCAAAACGACCAATGATTTATGCAATAGAATCCTCCAATGATTATGCAAAGGAAGCAAACTGCGGTATTTCCATTCCTTCTGAGGATTCAAAGGCAATAGCGGAAGCTGCTTTACAACTTTCAAAAATGGCAAAAGAGCAATTGGATAAATTGGGTATAAACGGATATGAATATGTTCTTGAAAATCACAATTATGAAAAATTAGCAAAACGTTTTTTAAATGTTTTACAATAACATCAGGAGGCACTATGCATATTACCGAATTTGAAAAACTTCCCGTTAAAATGCAAACAGATTCTGTGAAAGTATATCATGAAATATTGATTAATAAAAAAGCAAGTCTGTTTTGGAAACGCTTTTTAGAAGTGATTTTATGTAGTTTCCTATTTTTATTAGTTTCACCTTTCTTTCTTATCTTTGCTTTATTAATTAAACTGACCTCAAGAGGCCCAATTCTTTTCAAACAAGAACGTGTTGGAAAAGATATGAGACTGTTTTACATTTTAAAGTTTCGAACTATGGTTCAAGATGCCGATAAAAAAGGTGTGCAGCTTACGACTAATAATGATTCAAGAATTACTCCATTTGGCCGTTTTTTACGTGCAATCAACATGGACGAAATGCCACAGCTTTTGAATGTAATAAAAGGCGATATGTCTATTATTGGAACTCGCCCTGAAGTAAAAAGGTACGTGGATGTTTATACAGACGAAATGTATGCTACGCTTCTATTGCCACCGGGTATGTTGAGCCTTGCAAGTGTGAAGTATAAAGATGAAAATTCTTTATTGTCTGGAAAAGAAGATCCTCAAAAAGTATATATTGAACAAATTTTACCGGATAAAATGAAATATAATTTAGAGTATTTAAAAAAGCTTAGTGTGAAAGAAGATATGAAGTTAATTGGAAAATCAATTGCATGTGTATTCCAATAACATTAATGTAACTGATTTGTAACTACTTATTATCTAATTTGGAATTGTCTTTTGAGTATTGTTATATTATACTATAACCTGTACCGTATAATGTGACATTATTCGTTCATTTTAGTATATCTCGTTATCATCCAGCAACGGTAAATGAGGTTAATAAAATAAATATGCTGGAGAAATGGAATAGATAAGTATGAGTAGAAAAATTATAAGACAAACAAGAAAAACCAAAGCTCCATTATTTGTCTTATTATCGCTGATAATCATTGTAGTAATTATTATTGCTACTATCTTTACCTTATTTCTAAAAGACGATTTAAACAAAGATAACAAAGTGCAAATAGGTAAAATTTCAAATACAAGTAGCCAAGTAACGTCTGGGGCTGATTCCAAAGAAGCTAGTAAAAATTCGAGTAAAGAACAGCCAAAGCCTGTACAAGTTCCTATCAATTATGTTCGGGTTCCAAAATCGGATCAAGTTGCTGTAGAATATTTTAAAGATGCTGTATTTATTGGTGACTCTATTTCAGTTGGGTTTCGTAACAGTCAAGCATTGGTACCACAAAATGTAATCGCTGCACAAAATATCGGATTCAATCAGATTGCATCAGACAAGCCTGTTTTTGATGTGCAATCAAAAAAATACACGTTATTCGATGCTATTAAAACCTTAGGTTTCGAACCGAAAAAGATATATATTCTATTAGGAACAAATGGATTACCATGGTATGATAATTCAGCACATATTGAATATTACGAGACGGTACTAGATCGTATCAAAAGCACATATCCAAAATCCACTATATATCTTGAATCTGTTCCGCCAATTACCAATGAAGCCGAACTTCGATATAAAAGGGATGGAAAGACTTTTACAAATGAAAAAATTAACGAATTTAATAAAATGGTTGAAGCTTTAGCAGAAAAAAAGAAAGTTTTCTATTTGAATATTCATGAAGCATTGGTAAATAAAGACGGAGTTTTATCTGATGATTACGATGCGAAAGATGGAGTACATTTAATGAGAAATGGATATCAAGCGATGGCGGATTATTATAGAACCCATACTGTTGGCGGTGTTTTAACACCTGAAGCAAGTGAATAAAGGAGAATAAATATGAAGAGAATTATTACAATTTTAATGGTAGCTGCAATTATGCTAACGATGACAGCTTGCGGTGCAGGAGGAAAGCAACCGAATACAAGTGATGTTATGAAGAAAATAACAAGCGAAACAAAGCTTCCTGAAATGGCTGAAGTTACAAAAGAAAATTTATCAATTTATTTAGATCTCGACACTAAAAAAATAGACCAATTATCTTACTCTGTAGCGAGCAGCGGTGTTGATGGGGAAGAGGTTTTCATTTCTAAAATGGCAAGCGGAACTGATATGAACGCTATTAAAACAAAATTAGAAGCAAGAAGAGATGCACAAAGTGAATTATTTTCTTCTTATAATCCTGAAGCTGCTGCAATGATTAAGAAAGCAGCAATTGAAATTAAAGGCGACTACGCTTTTTATGCAGTAACCAGTGATTCCACAAAAGCAAAGAAAGTTTTCTTAGATTCTTTTAAATAAGGAAAGAATATATAGTAAATTAAAAACGCAAGCAATGTTTTAAGAATTTATTAAAATAAGCGCTTGCGTTTAAAATTTGTTTACTTTTTTTATGATGAAGTATGCTATACTTTTTAAACAAGGAGTGATACTATGATAGTTGAATCTATAGCAATTATTATAATTTTTACTGTTATGTCGATTCTTTTTATTCGTGTTAAAAAAAAGAACTACGCAGCAGCGACAGCACCGTTAATTATTGTGCCTTTTTTTCAACTTATTGCTAATATTTTAAATGAGTATTTAGGCAAGGTTGTAACAGCTGATATTCAATCATTAATCGTAATTATTGGTTTGGCTATTGGAGTAGTACTAATTGGGGTTGCGTCTAACTATTTAGTAGGTAAAAAGCCTAAGATCGCTTATATATTACTTTGCGGAAGTTTTACTACTATTTTGACAATCGTATTCTTGTGCAATAATTATCAAATGTGAAAGAGGTATACAAATGATAACAAATATTTCAGCTCCAAAGAAAAAAATATGGCTTATTCTCGTAGCAGTTTTGTTAATTGGGTTATATGTGTTTTTTGCAGCACCAAACTTGAATCCGCTATATGCTGATGGAGCTATCTTTTGGCTAGTATTGATCACAGCTTTTACTGTAATCATGAACATTTCATCTTTTAAGTTAATTCATTATACAGATGATCGTGGAAAGCCAGCTATAAAATTTGATAAAGGGCAAAAGATTAACAAAAGTGCAATTATTATTGTTGTGACTTTATGGGCATTGTTCATTCTTGCTAACATTATCTTCAATCCTATCTTTTTTTGGAAAAGCTATCGTGACCAAATGGTAGAGCCGGAAGCGAAAAAGTTTACTGAAGAAGTTGCACCAATTGATTTAAGCCAAATTCCTGTAGTTGATAAAGAACTAGCAAGAACGTTAGCTGATAAAAAACTTGGCGAAAAGCCATCACTAGGTAGCCAAGTTGAATTAGGGGAGCCAACAATACAATCTGTTGACGGTAAGCTGATTTGGGCTGTTCCATTACGTCATTCAGGTTTCTTCAAATGGATTTCTAATATGAGTGGATCAGCAGGCTATATTACAGTATCTGCAACAAATTTAAAAGATGTTAAATATATTGCAGATTATAAAATTAAAATTCAACCAGACTCCTATTTTTTACATGACTTAGCTCGTAAAGTTCGTTTTAGCAGTGGTATCTTCTCCGGTATTACCGATTATTCTTTTGAACTTAATGATGAAGGTAAACCTTTCTGGGTAGTGACTACCTATAAGAATACAATTGGTTACTCGCTTCCTGAAGCGAATGGTGTAATCATTGTTGATGCACAAACCGGTTCTTCACAAAAATATACTTTAGATAATATTCCAAAATGGGTTGATAGAGTACAGCCGGAAGATTATATCATGAACCAAATTAACAATAAGGGTAAATATGTTCATGGCATCTTTAACTTCTCTAATAAAGATAAATATAAAACTTCAGCAGGTAGTAACATTGTATATAACGATGGAAACTGTTATTTGTTTACCGGAATTACCAGTGTTGGTGTAGATGAAAGCGCAACAGGGTTTATCATGGTTGATATGGTTACAAAACAACCAATTCTATATCGTATGAGTGGCGCTACTGAACACTCTGCAATGCAATCTGCACAAGGTAAAGTACAAGATTTAGGCTATACAGCAACCATGCCGCTTATTTTGAACTTGTATAACGAGCCAACTTACTTTATGACATTGAAAGACTCAGCAAAGCTGATTAAAAAATATGCATTTGTTTCAGTAAAGGATTATATGATTGTTGGTGTTGGCGATACCATGAATGAAGCAAAAGCTGATTACGCAAAGACAATGAATGATATTTCCGATAAACCGAACTTAGGTAAAGGGGAAGAAAAGGTTCAATTAGAAGCGATCGGAACCGTTGACCGAATTAACTTCACAATCAAAGGCGACCAAACTTTCTATAGCTTTACTATGACAGAGAAACCGGGGGTTATATTTAGAGCAAACCTTACATCCAGTGCAAAGCTGCCTTTAACGATGAAAGGTGACAATATTAAAATTAAATATACCGTTTTAGATGATACACTAATGGATGTAAGTGAATTTAATAATTTAAGTATGTAATATTCAACCCTGCTTAGTTTTAAGCAGGGTTAAATGATTGTTGAAAAACCAAAACCTCTCAGAAAAGTCTGAGAGGTAATAGAAATACTATTTATAATAATTTTTACGAATGAAAAGTAGTTTATTTATATGTTTGATAAAGAATCAGTATTGTTGCTGTTTCGTACGATTATACAGTTGCATAGTAATCAGTAGTTGAGAGATTTTCTTGTGAATTTGGAATAGATTCATTCTGAGTATTATTGCTGCAAGAAGAAAAAGAAAGAACAACGATAGCCAAAACGATTAACAAAAATAATAATTTTTTCATATACAACACCTCTTATACACATTGTAATATATTAAATCAACAATGTCGATTACGTAATATTTACAAATTAATTATTTTTTGTTACTTCAAATCACAAACTTGACATTATTAACATATTGTGATACGATAAGTGCAATGGCATTGATAAGAACAAGTAACAATCCGATGTTACCTTAAGAGAGCGTTTGGTTGGTGTGAAAACGTGGAACAAGGAATTGTGAATACCTCTTTGAGCTGTGAGGAAGAAAAGCAAAGCCTAAAGTAAGCCTCATCGGGTACACCCGTTATAGTGTCGTGCATCTCTCAGAAGTGTCTGGTAGATGGTGAGGTTATCATTGTGAAGTGATAACAAATTGAGGTGGTAACGCGATTAATTCGCCCTCTATTCGGTTTACGAATAGAGGGCTTTTATAATGCCTAAAATATTCGTAACAAGAGTATTAACTAGGAAAAGGAGAATGAACCATGACTGTGTTCGAAGAACTAAGAAGACGTGGGTTGATTGCTCAAGCAACCCATGAAGACCAAATTGAAGAATTATTTAATAAGGAGAAAGTAACTTTCTATATCGGCTTTGATGCAACTGCAGATAGCTTACATGTAGGACACTTTCTACAATTAGTAGTTATGCGTCATTTGCAAAATGCTGGACATCGTCCTGTTGCACTATTAGGAACAGGTACGACTATGATTGGCGATCCAACAGGAAAAACTGATATGAGAAAAATGCTTACAGTGGAAGAAATCGACCATAATGCTGAATGCTTTAGAAAACAAATGTCTAAATTTATTGATTTTTCTGATGGTAAAGCTTTAATTGTGAGAAATGGTGATTGGCTGAAGAATATGAACTACATTGAATTTTTAAGAGATGTAGGCGTTCATTTCTCAGTAAATAGAATGTTAACTGCGGAATGTTTTAAATCTCGATTGGAAAAAGGATTAAGCTTCTTGGAGTTTAACTACATGTTAATGCAAAGCTACGATTTCTTGCATTTAAACAATGAATTAGGATGTAAAGTTGAGTTGGGCGGAGACGATCAATGGTCTAATATCCTAGGTGGTGTAGATTTAGTTAGACGTGTAAATAATGAGCAAGTATTTGGTATGACATTTACGCTTTTGACAACAAAAGAAGGCAAAAAAATGGGCAAAACTGAAAAAGGCGCATTATGGCTTGATCCTGAAAAAACAACACCATATGAGTTCTTCCAATACTGGAGAAATGTTGATGACCAAGATGTTATCAATTGCTTGAAACTCATTACTTTTGTTCCAATTGAAGAAATTGAAGCAATGGAACATTTAGAAGGCAGTGCATTAAATCCAGTAAAAGAATTACTAGCATTTGAAGTTACTAAAATGGTTCATGGCGAAGAAGAAGCAAAAAAAGCAATGGATACTGCAAAATCACTGTTTACTCAGAATGCAAACCATGCTGATATGCCAAGTACACAAATTACAGAAGCGGATTTCCAAGAGGATGCAATTGGTATTTTGAATTTGCTTGTAAAAACAAAACTTGCACCATCCAATGGTGAAGCAAGAAGATTGGTTCAAGGTGGGGGTATTTCAATTGATGATGAAAAAGTATCAGACCCTACTATGAAAGTATCAAAAGATCACTTTGAAAAAGGATATATTGTAATTAAAAAAGGTAAAAAAGTATATCATAAAGTAACGCTATAATATCAAAAAGCCAGGTCAATTTTGCCCTGGCTTTATACTTTCAAAAGTTGAATAATGTAATAAAAAAATACAAGAGAATATTAAAAATTAACTTGCAAAGCGTAGTCGAAATGGGTATAATAACATTACGAATATGCGCTTATTGTTCATGATATGAAACGGGCATATATCATAATAAAGGAGTAATGAAAAATGGCATATACAATAACAAAAGATAGCATTATTGGTGATATTTTAGATCACGACAGCACAACTGCAGAGTACTTTTTTGAAATGGGGATGCATTGTTTAGGTTGTCCATCATCTCGTGGAGAAACGCTTGAGCAAGCTTGTGAAGTACATGGAGTCTCAGTTGACGAATTAGTTGGAAAATTAAATGCACATATCAATAAATAGATAGAAAAAGGCTATCGTTTTTAACGATAGCCTAATGTATGCAATCAATTATTTTAAATGACATAATATTGAGAATAATAGTATTAGCTAAAATAAATACATAAATTACATATAGGGGATGGAGTGCATATATTTGAAAAATTTCTTTCATTCTATGAAATTAATTTTAAATCGAATGAAAACAAAAGTGTCTTTTGCTGTGGGAGCTGATAGATTAAATAAAGAGTTTTTGCAGTTTTCTGGAATGCATTTAATGTACTTGTTAGCAACAAGTATTACGATGGTATTTGTTAATACCTTGCTTATGCGTGTTGCCGCAGATCCAAATACAATTGCATTAAAATATAATATGGTTCACTTCGTCTTTGTAGGACTTTCTATGACTTGGGCAGCTATGTTCATGAAAAAGTTCAATAATAAAGTAATTATCGTAATAGGTGTGTCGTTATCAATGCTTACCTACTTGTTAACCTTTATTTTCATGGAGAATTTAGACCAAGTATATGCAATTGTAGCAATGGTTCATGGTATTGCTACAGGTTTTTATTGGATTATTTATTTTGATTCGTTGTTAATATATTCAAATGATGATACAAGAGATCTTGCAATGTCCTTTTTAGGTATATTTGCAGGTATTATTTCATTGGTAATGCCTCTCGTATCGGGGGCTGCAATTCAAAATTTACCGGGCTTTCTTGGATATTACGTTGTATTCGGCATTTGTTTTGCTATAGCAACATATGCTGTTTACTTAGTTACAAAATTACCGGTCGTTGCGCCAACAGGCGGAAAAACCAAGTTTCGTTTGTTATTAAAAAACATATATACAAAGAAAGTATGGTTTTTTGTTATTCATATGGATTTCTTTAAAGGAATTCGTGAAGGTGCATTTAGCTTTTTCTTAAATGTTTTATTATTTAAGATAGTTCAAAGCGAGGGCTTGGTAGGATTAAATACAACTTTAGTAGGAGTAACATCTATGATTTCCTGCATTGTTGCGGGAAAGATTATGCGGCCGAATAACCGCATGAAGTTAATGTTGCTTGGTACTACCATTTTAACATCATTAGCTTGTATTCTTTTCTTCCAGCTCAATACAATTACCATTTTGATGTTATCTATTGCAAATTCATTTTTAGGATTTTTTGTAGTGAATCCAACTACAACAACGATGTATACTGTTTTAGAGCTTGTGCCAAATGCAAATGAATTAAAAACAGAGTTAATTTCTACATCCGAATGCTACAAGAATTTCGGTCGTATTTTAGGCGTATTGCTAATTATGGTATTACCACAAACGAATTTTTATTATGTTTTATCATTAGTAATATTAACAGTAACTCAATATGTTACAGTTTTGTTTGCAAAAATAACTTTAAAGAGTGCGAAAAATTACGCAGTCGTTAAGGAGAATAGCGAATGTTAGACAAACGATTATTGGCAATCGCAAATTTAATCCGAAAAGGCAGCTATGTATGCGATGTAGGAACAGATCATGCATATCTCCCTTGTTATTTAGTAAAAGAGGGTATTACAAAGCAATGTGTTGCTTGTGATATAAATGAGATGCCATTACAAAGTGCTAAGGAACATATTCAAAGCTATGGCTTTGAAGCACAAATTGAAACAATTCTTTCAGATGGGCTTAAAAATGTTCCGTCAGCAAAAGCACAAGATATTGTAATTGCTGGTATGGGTGGAGAGTTGATAGCGAAAATATTGCAAGGTGTATCTTATACCAAAGAGAAAGACAAACGCTTTTTGTTACAGCCAATGACATTTGTTCCATACCTACGAAAATATCTTTGTGAAAATGGGTATGAAATTTTAAGCGAAATGCCCGTTATTGATAAAAATAAAACTTATACGATATTGTGTGTAGCATATACAGGTGTGGTAAAAGAACCATCTGCATTGTTTTTATTAGTCGGTAAAATACCTGAGAACCAATCAGAGGAAGCCAAAATTTATATACAACGTCAATATCAAAAACAAATAAAAATTGCGAAAAGTATTGAAGAATCATCAGAGAAAAAAGATAAAGCACAACAATATTATCAAATTGCTTTTGAGTTGAAAGACTTATTAAACAAAAAGGAGGGCTAATGCCCTCCTTTTTGTTTAATAAGTCTCAGTCTGAAGAAAAAGCCCGATTTTGGCGTAACCAAAGTCGGGCTTTTGAATATATGGTTGAAAATTTGAAAAAAGTGCAAAGGATACAAAAAGGAGAGTTCACCCTCCACTTATGTATTGCCAGCTTTTTAAGGTTCATGCACGCAAATTTAAGCCTAACCCAGTTTGTTACTTGGCAAGACCTCGATAAGGTGTATAACGCATTGCGTATTTTTCTTTCGCATCAGCAAAAACTCGCTCAATCGTTTCTTTTCGCTGTGCATAAAGATCTTTGTATTTTATTGCATAACGAATATCTGAAACTTGCTCTAAGTACTCATGCCAAACATGAACTGTGTATTGTTTCTGGAATTCTTTACTTTCAGTGCATTTGTAACGAAACCCACAGATTTTACAGTCGTTTGGATTGCTTTTAAATTCTTTGTATCCTTCTCTATTCGTGGTGGAATAGTGTAAAACTTTATTGTTTGGACATACTACACAGTCAAAATATTCATCATATGAAAAATCATATTTCTTAAAAAAGCCTTGTTTTGTCATTGGTCTACGATATGGTACTAATAAATCTTTTCCATCATCTATAAGTCTTTTTGCAATATAGGGAGTATTGTAGGCACTATCTGCCACTATTGTTTGGATTTCGGGGTGGTTTTCTTTTAATTTATCATACAAATCATCGAATGCTACGCTGTCATGTACATTGCCTGCTGTTACATGAACATCTACAATGTAGCCTTTTTTGTCACAAGCTGTATGTGCTTCATAAGCAAGGCATTTCTTATGCTCTCCTTTATGAAATACACCGCTTTCAGGGTCAGTGGTTGATTCATTGATGATTTTTTCTTCTATTTTAGGTGGCTTTGTATCGTCAAATGGCTTTTTTTTATGTTCTTCTCTATCTTTATTGATTTCGTCCATTAGTTGTTTCTCATAATGTTTTGCTGCTACGGGGATTGATTTCTTTACAACCTTTTTTATATTTGCATTTGCTTTTATATGGGTTCCATCTACAAATACCACCTCTGGGTCAAGATATCCCATATCATTGATTTCATTCAATATCCAGTTGAAAATGCATGCAATAGTATTCTCGTTAAATCTATGTTTAAAGGCATAACTTATTGTTGTAAAGTGAGGTATTTGTTCTGTCATTAAATATCCTAAAAACCAACGATATGCACAGTTCATTTGTACTTCTTCTACCAATTTGCGCAACGAACTTATTCCATACAAATGTTGTATTAAGACCATTTTGATTAGTACTACTGGGTCTATGCTTGGTCTTCCATTATCTTTACAATACAAATCCTCTACGAAATCATATATATGACAGAAATCCACTGCACTATCTATTTTTCTAAGCAAATGTTCTGCTGGAATAAATTCTTCTAAGCACAAAAACTCTACTTGTGTTCGGTCTTTTTTAGCTTTAACTAACATTTAATCACCCTATTTAATTATACCATTTTTCGCGTCAAAAGTCCCCTAAATCATCGAATTTAGGAGACTTTTTCTACAAGCTGAGACTTATTAAACAAAAAGGAGGGCTAATGCCCTCCTTTTTGTTTAATAAGTCTTTGTAGTAGCTTTTGATAAAATTATGGAGCTGTAGAGCCATGAAGGCTACAAACATCAGGTAAACTATTTTTCTTATAATAACCTGTTTCTTTTTTAGGACATCCGGATTGAGCTAACAATCCTGTTTCCTTACAGAATTCAAGTTCAACAACGTTTGAGCCATCCAATTCGAAATCAGCTTTATTACGTCCTTTATGAACCTGTTCCATAACATTCTTCCAAGTTTTTAAATGATGTCCATACCCACCACTGCGGTCTTGGTTGATTTCTAATTTGTTATCATCAAATCCATAACGAATACCAGCAACATAATAAGGTGTTAAGCCCATAAACAATAGGTCTTTTCTGTCGTTGGAAGTACCTGTTTTTCCTACGGTTTCCCAATTGCTTAGTTTTGCATATTTACCAGTACCATTGTCTACAACATTCCATAAGCCCTTATTCATAATATAAGCTGTATCACCGGAAATAACTTGTTTTCTTTCACGTGTAGTCGTGTCTAAAATAACTTTTCCTTCGCCATCTTTTACTTTGGTATACATCTTAGGTTGAATATAGTAACCACCATTACCGAAAATCTGATAAGCAGCTACTAATTCATTTACAGTAATACCACCATCGCCTAAAGCCAAGCTAGCTGGGTTGACATTGTTGATTTTGCCTGTAGGGATAAGTGATTTTAAATTTAACTTATTATAAACAAAGTCAAATGAATTTTGAGGAGTCAAAGCATTTACAATGCGCACCGGAATTGTATTTTTAGAAACTCTCAATGCGTCAATGATAGTAACTGGACCTTCGTATCGTTTTTCATAGTTGCTAGGCCAATCACGTTCTTCACCTGTTTCAGGATCTTTTACTTTTTGAACAGCACTATCCTCCATAACAGTGGACCAGTTAATTAAGTTTTGTTCAAAAGCAGGCGCATATACACCTAGTGGTTTCATTGTTGAACCGGCAGGTCGTTTTGAGGATACTGCTCTGTTTAAAATACGGTTGCCTTCTTTTTTACCTCTTCCGCCTACTGTTGCAACGATATTACCATCATAATTCATAATGGACATATATGCTTGTAGTGATTTTGCTTCTTCGCCTTTGAATTTAAAGTTCGCCGGGTTTTCAAAATAGTTTTCTAGTATTTTTTGAGTTTCAATTTCCATTGAAGTGTAGATTTTAAAGCCTTGTGAATACAATTTTTGTGTTGCATTACTCTTGTTATAGCCTTTTTCTACCATTAAATCATTAACAACTTCATCAATAACGCTATCAATAAAGTAGCTTTGAACTTTTTGAACAGGACCTGTTGTCTTGACGTTATCATCCTTTACATGATCATTGTTTTTATCACCAGCAAGCTTTAAGTCCGCATTATATGCTTTATCAAATTCTTCTTGCGTTATAGCACCATACTTAAGCATCTGTTTAAGCGCATATTGTCTACGTTCTTTGTTTCTTGCAGGATTTTGAATTGGATTACAAGTAGCAGGGCTTTTTGAAATAACCGCTAAAGCTGCACATTCCTCTAAATTCAATTCAGATACATCTTTATTAAAGTATAGTTTTGCACCCGCTTGCACACCATAAGTGTTATAGTGTAAAGCAATATAGTTCATGTATGCTTCTAAGATAGTTTCCTTTGGATTATTTTTATCAAGATTCATAGCGGTGATAATTTCTTTAATTTTAACTTCAATTGTACGGTTGTTAATATCACCATTATAGTTTTTGATAAGCTGTTGGGCTATGGTTGAACCACCACCAAAGCCTTTTTCGCCAATTAGTAATCCAAAAAATGCACCAAATGTACGTTTAAAGTCCACACCGGAGTGCGTCCAAAATCTTGCATCTTCTGCATATACAATTGCATCTTTTAAATCTTGTGGAACCTTTTCATAGTCCACCCACACACGATTTTCGCCGTTGCTGATATTTTGAACTTCTACATCTTTTCCATCTTTATCTTTTGCAAAGATCGTACCAGTAAAGCTTAATTTTAATGTTGATAAATCAATAACAGAACCAGAATCAATAAACTTGGTTACATAAATCGTTAATGCAGTACCGACAATGCATCCGGTTATTGTTAAAACAAGTATAGTAGTTAGTAAAACTTTGCCTATGACAGCAAATGCTCTTTTCATTTTTTTAACAGTAGGAGATGATGGCTTTTTCCTACTTCTTTTATTGGTTGTCTTTGGGCCTGTTCTTACTACCCTTGGAGTTGTCGAGTTGTTATTATTCATATAAGAACCCTCCTTACTTACAGTATTATATCAAAGAAGCGTAAGCGTTGATATAATCGGCGATATGCGGCTTTGGCAAAGCCAAATTTCGCATCGCCAATAAAATATATAATAATTGCTTTAGCAATTATTATATCACACAATAGGCAATATTTAAAGTTAAATATTTGTAACCAAAAAATCACAATCCTTTATAATTGCATATAATAAGGTAGTTTTGGTAATACTAGAGCATATACATTCCATTTAGAAAGTGTTGGTGACCTTATTTGAATGCAAAGCGTTATCGTATTACTCTTGTTGGAATCATTGTTTTAGTTATTATTACCAGTTTGATTGCTATTTATTATTATTCAAATAAAAACAACTCAGAACAAGCACAAACAAATACTGTTGAATATAAATATTACTTAAAGGAATATAATAACCAAATTGGTGTTTATAAAACAAATGAGAATAAACCGTTTCGAACAATAGATGTTTTTGTTTATACATTACCTTCCGTAGACCAACATGAGTTAAAAACAGGTATACTTGTTCAAGATGATGAAAAGCTTAGAATGATTATTGAGGATTACGAAAGTTAAAAAAAGAACCGCTTCATGCGGTTCTTTTTTTTATGATAATATGATTGCTATTATCTATAAATGCCTTCTTCACGCCAAATTTGATTCATCATTTCGTAACGTTTTAAATCTAGTCCAGTATATACGCAGTTGGATGTTGAGAATATATATCCATATCCGTTTGCCATACCTTCTTTAAGGGTTCTTCTTACATCTGCAGCAGCTTCTTCATCAGTTCCAGTTTGTAATAAACCACAGTTTACATTACCAATTGTACAAATCTTATCGCCATATTTTTGGCGTACTTCAGTTAGGCTCATTCCGCCTTGAGGGTCGATAGAATGTAATGCATCCGGTCCACAAGCAACAATTTGATCCAAAATAGGGTTAATGTTACCGTCAGTGTGTTTAATAGAGTAGAAGCCAAGCTTACGATAAGTGTCGATAGTTTCTTTTAAGTTTGGTGCAATTAACTCACCAAAGATATCAGGTGAGAAAAATGGGTTTACATTAAAGCTATAGTCAGAACATAGTGCAAAGCCGTCTAGTAGACCGGTTTTAGATAATGCATTTGCAGTTTTAAAAGCATTTTCCTGCCAAGATTTTTGTTGTTCTAATATTTTCTCTGGCTCTTCGTACATTTGTGTTGTAAATTCCATCATGGATTCACCATCAGGAATACCACAAGTTGTATCACCATGCATTAGTAAAAAGTATTGATCACCAGTTTTTTCACGAATAGTTTCTAGTAACCATTTTACATTTTCTAAATCCCATGGGTTAGGGTGAACGAAAATAGCATCGTGATGATATTTCTCTGCAATTTTGATATAGCAATCAGCCATATCTTCCATTTGTAATTTTTTTTCGGTATGGGACATTTGATTCCATTGCTCATAAAAACGATGAGAAGGATGAACTTTTCCCAATACTTCCATTGTTAAGAAAAACACTAATTCAAAGTGTGGTACATGTCCTTCAATTTTTTCTCGTCTTAACGCTTTTGCAAAACGTTCTTTTCCAGTCATAGTGAGTTGCCTCCATATATATTTTATACAATTATTATACTGTATATTGTGAATAAAGTAAATAACATAATGTAATTTTGGAATAAATCATGTTATCTATTAACAACAAATATAAAATTAAATTCTACAATTTTACATCATGATGTGAAAGAAGTAAACGATTTATCAGATAAATCATATCATATTAGTTTTCTAATTTAGCAACATATATTAAATTACGTTCTACAATCTTACATTGTATTTTAATGAAAAAGTATTATGATATGAATTATGATAGCAAGAATGAGTGGAGGAATGAAAATGAATATAGAGCAACTTAAGGATAGTATTGTTAGTGGTGCATATAATAGCGTATTGCAAAACATATATAGTGATAATATCAATACAGTAAAAGCACGTTATTTATCTTGTATAGAAGGTTATCAACAACAATTTCAAAAAGGAGATAATATATCTGTATTTAGTGCACCTGGTAGAACAGAAGTAGGTGGTAACCATACAGATCATCAGCACGGGCGTGTTATCGCAGGTGCAGTTGATTTAGATATTATTGCAGTTGTGAATAAAACAAATGCAAATGTAATTCGTGTTTTTTCTGAAGGATTCGGATTAACTGAAGTAGTATTAGATAATTTTAATGTGGTTGAAAATGAAAAAGAAACATCAGCTGCGTTAATTCGGGGGATCGTATCAAGGCTAAAGGAACGTGGATACCCTGTATCCGGTTTTGATGCCTATACAATGTCTGACGTTTTATGTGGTTCAGGGCTTTCTTCATCTGCAGCATTTGAAGTGTTGATAGGTACAGTTTTAAATGACCTTTATTGCAATAGTGAGCTTAAGGCAATAGAAATTGCGCAAATTGCACAATATGCAGAGAATGTTTATTTTGGAAAGCCTAGTGGGCTGATGGATCAAACCGCAAGCGCAGTAGGCGGTTTTGTTTCAATTGATTTTGCTTGTATCAAAAAGCCTATTATAAATCCAATTACATTTGATTTAAAAAAACATGGCTATCAATTAGTAATTGTGAATACAGGTGCAAATCATTCAGATTTAACGGATGATTATGCAAGTATACCACATGAGATGAAAGATATTGCAAGCTGCTTTGATAAAGAACATTTAAATGAAGTAGAAACTACTGTATTTTATCAAAATATTCCTAAGTTAAGAGGTCAAGTAAGTGATAGAGCAATTCTTAGGGCAATTCATTTCTTTGAAGACACAAATCGTGTTACTCGGCAAGCCGATGCTTTAATACATCAAGATATTGACACATTTTTAAAAGAAGTCAATGCATCAGGGCAATCATCTTACGATTATCTACAAAATGTGTATAGTCCACATAATCCTACTGAACAGAGTATTGCATTGGCATTATGCCTTACAAAACAGTTTTTGAAAGGACAGGGAGCCTGTAGAGTACATGGTGGAGGATTTGCAGGTACGATTCAAGTTTATCTACCAATTTCAGTAACAGATGATTATATTAAGCATATGAAGTTAGTTTTTGGAGAAAATTGTTGCTATCGTATTAATATACGTAAGCAAGGTGGGGTAAAAGTAATATAATTGATTGTATAATTTTTGTCGATTAAAAAAAGTATTGCATTTTTCTCAATGTTATAGTAGAATGTCTTTAGTAAAGAACTTTAACAAATGATTGGAGAAAAAGGATGCCAAAACATATATTAGCACCATATCTTATGGAAAACTCAGTTCATGAGATC
Source organism: Paludicola sp. MB14-C6 (assembly GCF_030908625.1). Classification (GTDB taxonomy): domain Bacteria; phylum Bacillota; class Clostridia; order Oscillospirales; family Ruminococcaceae; genus Paludihabitans. The sequence goes on from NZ_CP133133.1 coordinate 2,407,533, forward strand.
AGAGTTAGTGATCTACAACGAATGACACATTTAAATATTGCATTTGCTCATGTAAAAAATAGTATAGTAACTGTAAAACATCTAAAACACTTAAATCGGATTGCTGTTTATAAGAGTGTTAATCCCGAATTGAAGGTAATTTTATCAGTCGGCGGATGGGGTGCAGATGGTTTTAACCAAGCTGCAAAAACGAAAGAGGGTAGAGAAAGCTTTGCCAAAACTGCAATGGATATCGTTTTAAAATGGGATTTTGATGGAATTGATATTGACTGGGAATATCCATGTAGCGATCAAGCAGGCATTGCTTATGGTCCTGAAGATAAGGTGAATTTCACCTTACTATTAGAAGAACTTAGAAAAACACTCGATGAAAAAGGCAAAATGAACGGTAAAAAGTACTTGTTAACTGCCGCTGTTGGCGGTGAATCATATTTCATTGAAGGCACAGAAATGGATAAAGTCGCTCAAATCCTTGATTATGTAAACCTAATGACATATGACTTGCGTGGAGGATTTACTCATGTAGCAGGACACCATGCAAGTTTAGGACCTCAAACTGGCGATGAGAACGGACCATGTAGTATGAGAACGGTTCAAATCTATCACGATGCTGGTGTACCATACGAGAAAATGGTATTGGGAGCAGCATTTTACGGTAGAGTGTGGGAAAACGTAACTTCAACTGAGAATAATGGTTTAGGTCAAGTTGCAAAAACTACTGGAAGCGGTCATGTCCGTTTTAATCTTCAAGATGAAGAGCAAATCAAGTTACATGGCTACACAAAATACTTTGATGAAAAAGCGCAAGCACCATACTTATTTAATGGTAAAAACTTTGTTTCTTTTGAAGATAAAGCTTCTATTAAAGCTAAATGCGACTTTGTAAAGGAAAAAGGTCTTGCCGGTATGATGTACTGGGCGTATGGTAATCATCAGTTATTTGAAGCAATGTCAGAGAATTTAGACTAATACACAAAGAAAGCGGCACGAATTTTCGTGCCGCTTTTATAGTAGTAAAGCCAGCGTGGTTGCCCGTCGTTGTATAATATAAATGGTATGCTACACCGGTGCGTCAAGGATGCCGCACCCTACAAGTAGATAAGATTAATTCTATCGGTCAGCTATCGCTACCAGCTTTTTCAAAGAGAGATTTAGGTATTAGGAAAGCTACACTTCACAGGTTATGTATATTATACTTAGCAATATTTTCATTTTGTAGAAGTTGTGTTATAATGAACAAATAAGTTAAATTAATGAATGGAGCATAACTATGGATATCGATTTTTATGGAAATACATGTGTTGGTAGCTCAAATGTGAATGGCGATGTGTTTTATATTTCATCTGACCACAAAGTGTATCTTTTAGCTGATGGTGCTTCAGGTGCAGGAAATGACGGAAAAGTTTTGATGGGAAAGATATGCATTGAAATTATTGAAAATTTTGAATACGATTCAACCAAATTAAATGCAAAAGAATATATTGACCAATTATTCTGGAAGATTAACAATCGCCTAATTGAAACATCACAATATTTTAAGAAGCTTGTATTCGGTACATTGAATTTGGCTGTAGTGGATGACGATATTCTAACAATAACAACTTTAGGGGATTCTCCAGCATTTTATTACAATGGTGTAGAAATCAATAGAGTTGCTAAAAATAAAAAGCAATATGAATGGATGATTGATGCAGGATATATTACAAAACAACAATATGAAGGTTATATAAGCCAGATGCATGAGATGATGCAGTGTTGTTTTGATTACTATGTCCCTCAAATTGTGCCTAACAATGTAATCGAACAGTACCCTATAAAACCAAACAATATTCTTGTTTTATGTAGTGATGGGCTGAGTGATTATATATCCTCAAATGATATTATTAGGTCAATTCAGACTAAAGGACTAAAAGATGGAATAGATGATTTAATATTGAAGGCAAAAGATATCGCGCTTGGCAAACAAAATTATTTTGACGATATAACTGTTGTAGCAATAAAAATTGTGTGAATGAATGGATAGGCATAAATAACACCGGTGTGTCAAGGATACCGCACCCTACAAGTAGTAGATAAGATTAATTCTATCAGTCAGCTATCGCTACCAGCTTAAGCCTTTTTGCTTTCCTCTAAAGTTTTGCATAGCAATACTTTTATGAAGAGTGGCGACCGAGGTCGGCGGATACAGTTACATTTTTATATCATCTTAGGTATTAGGAAAAGCCCATTGCTATATCAAGACGACTAAAGAATTTTACCCAAATAACAAATCCCTCCCCATATTGGGGAGGGACATTTTATTATACCGCTTTCTTTTCAGCAGCTTTTTTAGCTTTGTCTTTGGTATGACGAATTACTTTTAGTCTTGTAAACTCTTCACGTTCTTTTTCCTCTAAAGCATCTGTAATAAACTTAACAGTCGCCTCAAAACGAGGGATATTAACGTTTTTTAAAGCATTCGCACGACGTTGTGTTTTCTTAATTGCATCAGCAAGACGATAAACACTATTTTCAACTTCAGCCAAAATAACGGTAAGTTCTTTTGCTTTATTAAAATTCAAATAAGCAACATCATATTGTGAGTTTGACTCAGATAAAGGGTATTGAACAGTAGTAATGGTCGTTTCCAACGATACTTCAGGAATATCTACACCCATAACACTACGATATGTGATATGCACACCATTTTCTATGCTTGTGTCTTTGGTAAGACCTTCACATAAACCTAACGTAATATTAGCACGTTGTAAAGCAGCATAAGCTTTTTCATAAGTAGTCTCAATTTCACCACGAAGTGACTTAGCTTTTTCAACAAGCATCATCATCTCACGTATTAGAATATTTCTTTTACGGTCTAAAAGATCATATCCTAAATTTGCAAGAACAAGTGATTTTTTTGTTGCTATCAAATTTCCTTTGGTAGGGAATATTGTATTAGCCAAATTCATACCCTCCTTCCAACGAAATGTCGGATGATTTTTGCCTAATCTTTAAATCTCTCTGTACGTTTTGGATCAAAGTTTGCTTCAACCAGTTTAGCATCCATGCGGCTTAATTCTGATTTCGGCAATAAACTTAATAGATCCCAGCCAAGCTCAAGAGTTTGTTCAATTGTTCTTGCTTCATTAAATTCTTGTGAAATAAAATGCTTTTCAAACATCTTACCGAACTCCAAATAAGCTTTATCGCTCTTGGATAACTCTTCTTCACCGATAACGGAAGCTAAAGCTCTAGCATCTTGTACACGAGCATAAGACGCAAATAATTGGTTTGCAACGGCACTATGGTCGCCACGAGTATAGCCCTCACCAATACCATCTTTCATTAAACGAGATAGGGAAGGAAGAATTGCAACAGGAGGATAAATACCAATTTGGTTCAAGTTACGATCCAAAACGATTTGACCTTCTGTAATATATCCTGTTAAGTCAGGAACCGGATGGGTAATATCATCATTAGGCATTGTTAAAATTGGAATTTGAGTAACAGAACCCTTACCGCCTTTTACAATACCGGCTCTTTCATATAAAGATGCTAGGTCAGAATAAAGGTATCCAGGATAACCTTTTCTACCAGGAATTTCACCTTTAGAAGAAGAGAATTCACGTAGTGCTTCTGCATAAGATGTCATATCTGTCATTATAACAAGGATATTCATATCATGCTCATAAGCTAGATATTCAGCAGCAGTTAATGCACAACGAGGAGCAAGGATACGTTCAATGATTGGGTCGTTAGATAAGTTTAAGAACATAACAACGTTTTCCAATACACCTGATTCTTCAAATGAACGTTTGAAATAATCTGCAACGTCATTGTTAACGCCCATTGCGGCGAAAACGATACCGAATTTCTCGTCGCTATCTTTATTGTCATTTAATTGAGATTGACAAACAAGTTGAACAGCAAGCTTATTGTGGCTCATACCGGAACCAGAGAAGATTGGCAGCTTTTGACCACGGATTAGAGTAGTCAAACCGTCAATAGACGAAATACCGGTACGAATATAGTTTCTTGGGTATTCACGAGCAACGGGATTTAGAGGTTGACCGTTAATATCCGCATATTTATCAGCGAAAATTTCGCCAAGACCATCAATCGGTGTACCTGCACCATTAAAGATTCTGCCTAGCATTTCTTTTGAAAGTGCTAATTCCATAGGTTTACCGGTTAGTCTGGTTCTTGTATTTGTAAGGGAAAGTCCATTGGTGCCTTCGAAAACTTGAATAATAACTCTTTCACCTTGAATTTCAACAATACGACCTAGTCGTTTTGTTCCATCTTCAAGATAAAGTTCAGCCATTTCTTCAAAGCTAGCATTCGGAACATTATCAAGCACCACTAATGGACCGTTGATTTCTTTTAATCCAATAAATTGTAGGCTCATTTTGTTTCCTCCACGCGGTTATTGTTTTTGAATGCTTCAAGTTTTTCGTTAATTTCAGCATACAACCTATCAAAAGCACTAAGGTCATTATTCGGAATTTGATATTTCATACCTGCAAGGATATCAAATAGACCAAGGTCAATCATTTCTGATAAAGCATAGTTGCGTTTGATATATTTTGAACATTGATCATTTACATAAAGAATGATTTGCATCATTTTTAATTGTTTTTCCAAGGATACATAAGTATCATCAACGTGGAATGCATTTTGTTGTAAATAACCTAAACGAATTGCTTTTGCAGTTTCGATAACAAGTTTTTGATCATCAGGTAAAACATCAGAACCAATCAATTTAACGATTTCCATTAATGATGCTTCATCTGCTAAAATGTTTGCAAAACGTCGTCTGCATTTTAAGAAGTCTTCTGAAACATATTGGTTATAATATTTTGTTAAATCATCAATATAGTCGCTATAGCTCTCTGTCCAGTTAATTGCAGGATAGTGACGAGCATAAGCCAATGATTTATCTAATGCCCAGAATGTACGAACGAAACGCTTTGTATTTTGCGTAACCGGCTCAGAGAAGTCAGCACCTTGAGGAGAAACAGCTCCGATAATCGTTACAGAACCTTGTGTACCATTTAAGTTGTTCATATAACCTGCACGTTCATAGAACTGAGCCAAACGAGAAGGTAAGTATGCTGGGAACCCTTCCTCAGCAGGCATTTCTTCCAAACGTCCGGAGATTTCACGAAGTGCTTCAGCCCAACGAGAAGTTGAGTCAGCCATAATAGCAACGTGGTAACCCATATCACGATAATATTCAGCAAGAGTAATACCTGTATAAATAGATGCCTCACGTGCAGCAACCGGCATGTTAGAAGTATTTGCAATCAATGTAGTACGGTCAGTCATTTTGTTGCCTGTTTTCGGGTCGATCAGTTCAGAGAATTCATCAAGTACTTGAGTCATCTCGTTACCACGCTCACCACAACCAACATACACGATAATATCCGCATCACACCATTTTGCAATTTGGTGCTGTGTCATTGTTTTACCGGTACCAAATCCGCCAGGAACAGCAGCAGCGCCGCCTTTGGCAATAGGGAATAGAGTATCAATAACACGTTGACCGGTTACTAGCGGCATGGAAATTGGTTTACGTTCAATTGCCGGACGTGGCTGACGAATCGGCCATTTTTGGCAAAGTGTCAATTCAATTTCTTCGCATTTTTCTGTTTTAATTTTTGCAACTACATCGTTTACTTTGTAATTGCCATTTGGAGCAACATAGCTCACAGTACCACTTAATAGTGGAGATAACATACATTTATGTTCAATTACAGGAGTTTCAGGACAAGTAGCGTAAATATCGCCACCTTTTAAGAAATCGCCAACTTTAGCTACCATAGTAATGTTGAATTCACGTTCAATATCCAATGAAGGAAGATTACATCCCTTATCAATAAAAGAACCTGAAAGCTCACTGATTTTTTTTAGTGGTCTTTCGATACCGTCAAAAATGTTAGATAAGATACCAGGACCTAAGGTTGCACAAATAGGTGCACCGGTTTTGAACACAGGTTCTTCCGGTTTCAACCCAGTAGTAACCTCATATACCTGAATGGTAGTGAATTCGTCATTGATTCCGATTACTTCACCAATCAACCTTTTTTCACCTACATATACCATCTCTAGCATAGAAAAGTCCTTTGTGTCTTTTACAGTAACAACTGGACCATTTATAGAGTATATTTTGTTAATCAATAGTTTCACCTCATAGTTTATGATTGTAACGATCTAATGGATATTACTAATGCTCGTTTCAAATATCAATTAAGAATTATTAAAAAACACATATATCAAAGCTTTTTAAAAATAGTTTGGTTGATTTTAAACAATATTAGTATTAGATGTCAAGCTGACTGTGCTCAATGAAGTATTTCTTTTGTTCAGCTAACTTTTGCTCAAGGGTTTCATCAAAATAGATTCCTTGTTCTGTGTTACAAGCAATAAACCCACCAAGTTCAATCGTTTTGCTTTCTTTCACATTGCAATCTTTTCCAAAAGCTTTTTTGATTTCATCAGCAAAAGCCAAATCTTTGCTTGTTACCATAATATCTAAGTTTTCGTAACTTGCATCCTTTGCAAAATGAGAGATAGAAGACAGTAAATACTCTTTATACTCTGAAGTGTTTGTATAATCAACAATTTGTTGTTTTACATTTGCAAAGATATTGTTTGTCAATTCATTTCGTTTCATTAAAACGGCATGTTTTTGCTCTAAACTATATTTTGCAACTTCATGTTTATATTCTTTTTTTATTTCTTCTGTTTTTTGTTGAATTAAATAAAATGATTTTGTTAATTGTTCATCTTTTGTTTTTTCAAGCTCTTGTTCTTTCAACTCTTCGGCTTCGCGCTCTAATTGAGCAGCTTTTGCATCTATTTCAGCGAAAACAGCAGCTTGAAATTTTGCTAGTTTATATTCTTCGTTAGCCATAGCTACCTCCATTAACTTGAAATTTGATTAGTAAGGGAAATGCCTAAATGTGTATGCCGACAGCCTCACTAATATAGCGAGAAATTGTATCGCTAATTTTAGAAGTAGCATGTCTGTCAGGAATTTCAACAATTAAAGGACGTTTGTTATTTAATTTGTATTGAAAAACAGTATCATGGCATAAATCAATTAATTTTTTTGTCATAAGAACAATACCGATTTCTGAGTTGGAAAAAGCGTCTTTTAAAGCATCTTGAACTTCTTGTTCTTCATGAGCAACGATACCCTCAATGCCTGACATACGCATGCCAATACAAGTATCAATATTGTCACTAATAACATAAAACTTCATAAATCTCGTCCTTTCTTATACTGATCTCATTCAAAACAATTAAATATCGTTTTGAATGAGAATTCGTATTCCGGAGTACTTGCTACGGGTTGATTATAATCTGTTTAGAATTAAGATAGAAATTAATAGACCGTAAATAGCAACACCTTCACCAAGTACAACGAAAATCATTGCTTTACCGAATGATTTAGGATCTTCACTAACAGCACCAATAGCAGCAGGAGCAGCAGCAGCAACGGCAATACCGGCACCAACACAAGAAAGTCCTGTAACAACAGCGGCAGCAATAAAGCCCATACCAACAGCAGAACCAGGAAGAGCAGCAGCAGTTTCAGCAGCGGAAACAATACCACCAACAGGAAGGATGAATGCTAATACGCAAACACCTGCGAATGCAGCTAAGTTAGTAATAACATATTTTTTTGCTTTTTTACCGGATGTAACACCTTTGTATGCAGGGATTAGTGGGCTAGCGATAAGAACGATTGCTAAAAGTGGAAGTAATAATAGTTGTAGTAATGACATAAATAGATCCTCCAAAATAATTTGTAGTTGTTTATAGTATGCTTAAAGTGTTTTGCATTAAGCGTAAAATGACGAATTTTTATTCATCAATTTTATAAGATATTGTTGCAGGCTCAAATGGTTTACCATTTCCTTCGTAGTGACGGCTAAACATCTCATAGAATTCAAGACGTAATACCTGAATTCCAACGATTAGGCCTTCTAGACACATAACGAATAGGTTACCGATAACCATAACAATTGGGCTTGCAGCTCCTCCTGCCATTTCAGAAAGTGACATAACAACGGCCATCATACCTGCATGGCTTAAAATAAAACCGCCGACTCTGAGGAATGACATAGTATTTGAAAGGTAGCTAAGTACATATTCAAATAATTCAAAGAAATTTTCAATAGCGTATTCGCCAAAATGTTTCGGCCAAAAATCTTTGTTGCCTGAAACTAATTTCGTTAATGGTTCCTTAAAGAAGATGACCAGTAGAGGAAGAACGATTAAGCCTAAAACATAAGCAAGATTTAATACGTGTAAATCCAATAATAGTGCGCCAACAGCAGCAAAACCTACTGAAATATAAAAGACTGCACCTGCAATACCGTTATGGCTGAACAATGCTCTTCCTAAATCTTTGTTTCTGAAACCAAGGTAAATGTTAATTCCAATTGAGATTAAGATTAACAATGCACCAATACCGATTGCAGCACCAAGTAAAAGATTTGTTGTATCGTTATCAAAAACATGGATAGGTTTTGATTTTAAACCGAATACGGCTTGATAGAACGGATCCAATACATCTTCATATCCAAATACGGAACCGTATAAAATGCCGAATAACGAACTTGAAAATCCAATTCGTGTTAAAATCTTACCAAATTCCATTTTCTTAAATTTTGATAAGAATAAACCTAATAATACAATGACAAGTCCTTGACCTAAATCGCCAAACATGATACCAAATAATAAGGTATAGGAAATTGCAAAAAAGTTTGTCGGGTCAATATCTTTATAAGATGGTAGACTGTACATATTAACAAACGTAGTAAATGGTTGGGCAAAACGATTATTTCGCAGCTTAACCGGTGGCTCAAGCGTTGGGTCTGCATCATGTGGTTGTACTACACACGAAACTGTTTCAAGACAATCTAATGAATTTGTAAAATCGTCTGCTTTACACGCCGGAATAAAACCAATAGCGTAAAATCGTCCATGAATGGTAGCAACATTTTTCTTCAATAATTGAATTTCATTTGCATATTTCAACAAACTGAATACTTTGTTAATTCTTTCAGAATGTTTTTCTCTCATAGCTTCAAGATCTTTGTAGACTTGATCTAAGTCTTTATGTTCTGTTTCCAATAATGCGTTTATGTTATTCTCGGCTAGTTCAGGAGTACCATGAGCATAATCTGGAACATGCATACGTTCAAAGTATAAAGAAGAGAAAATGTCATCAATTACTTCAATTTTAGTTTCAGGGGCAAAATATACGCCCCAGTAATAGTCACTGTCGTGATCAAAAGGGAAGAAAAAGAATGTTTTATTTACATAGTAATTCAATTTTTCAAAGCTATCGAATGGAAGCTTACCAAAACGAACTTTAACGTATTTACAACTAAAAATGTCGTCAAAACTTACGTTTAATCCCGCTAAGTGTCGAATTTGAATTAAAGCTTGTTCATGCTGAGCAATACTTTCTTTCAATTCGTGTTTCTTTTTATCAAGAAGAGAAACAGATTCGTTTAATTCTTTGATAAAGTTTTGAATATCCTCTAAATTCAACTGATTGAAATCAAATTCATCCTTGTGAATTTGAACTTTCAATTTAGCAGCTAAATTTGAAAGATTATTAAGTGGGACTGTATATGGATTAGCCTCATCAAAGGTTGTTAATCCTTTCGAGGGCTCTGAAGAGTGAATTGACATTTCGGGATGAAAATATCCACAGTTAAGACATCTTAGTAGAGTTTTATCCATTTCATCTACATTGCCTACAATGTTAATTAAGGACATTTTTTCAATAGCCAAAATGGAGCACCACCTTTATTTATTCTAGAATTAGTAATTTTTGAATTTGAGAGCTTTCATTTTGATAACGAATACCCTCAATAATTTTAATGATGTTATCAACTTCAATTTCTGTCAATAACGATAGTGCATAAAAAGGAATAGGGGCATGTGTTGAAAAGCGCATCATCTTTCGACTTAGAAGATTTTTTAATCGTTTTGTATAATCCTCAATATAGTTAAAATTCACTGATTGCATTTTAACGGTGTAAGCATTTAATCTCATTTTTTGAATAAAATCTTCTTTTGAAGTCGTTGATAATAAGTCTTCAATTGTTTTTGGGTTTAACTTATAGTAAAAAGGAAGAAGATAGCGTTTTACCTCTTCTGGCGGGGCATTAAAATATTTCCGCAATCGATAAATAATGCCAAGATTCGTTATATCGACTTCTGTTTTTACCATTTGAAGTAGAGTCGCTCTTGTTTTACCTGTATAACTTTTTTCAATTGTGTCAATCAAGTTATTATAGTAAAAGGTTTTTAAAGAATGTTCGCAATCTCGATAGTTTATTTCATCGTTAGAATTCATAAACGATTTTAAAATATTGCGATACGGGGTATGCTCAAGAACTTTAATTAAATCATCATAGCTTTTTACATTTGCAATTTCTTTAAAGTCTAAACATGAATAATCCTGTAAATAAGATGGAATCTTAGAAATAATTTCAGTTGTGTTATGAGATCCCAACAGGATAATTGTGTTTAGAATAATGTGGATTTCTGCGTTAGTAATAGCAAATTGATAAAAGCTATTATTGCTGCTAAAGTCATATTGACATAGGCTTAAATATTTTTCAATACGAGAGCGCTTTAAAAGATTTTCAAGTTGTCCTCTGTGAATTGTGGATTCATCAATACCTTTAAGATATTTTGAATAGCTTGTATTATTTTTAAGATAAGCACACACATCGGCAACGGTAGATAATCTTAACAGGTCATTATAATTGTTGACAGTTAGTCGCTTACCGTAAATTGCCCTCGCCTTTGCAGCTATTGCATTGCTTGAGAAAGACGTTAGCATATTTTGTTCTCCATTCTATCCAAAAAGGTTTCATTTAAAAAAGAAATTCATATAGCAATAATGTTATTAAAAATATCTTTTTCGATTTGCTTATGAGACTCTGCATACGTTTGCTCAAGCTTTTGAATAATTTTATCATTCTCAGCTTTAATTTCGGCCATTTTTTCTTCTGCGCATTGTTTTTCAACAACATTTATTTTCTGAATACGGTCTTCGCATTTCTTCATAATTTTCATTTTGATTTCTTGCGTTTTAGCTTCAATTTGCTCTTTCATTGTAAGGCTGATTTCGTTTGCTGCTGCTAGTCTTTGTTGAGCAACAGAATCAATTTCGATAATTTGATTAATGATATTTGACAATTTAATCCCTCCCCATTTATTATTTACATAAATACAGAAATATTGCGCAATTGTTGTTTTCTAAGAAAACGTAAAAAACCCCCACAAATAATGTCACAGCTAAGTGAAATCAGTTGTGGCGGTTTTATCTTTGTAGGACTTTTTTCTTAAAAAATATGTCGTTTTATGCAAAAAAATCAGAGCGAAATGCTACTTTAATAATATACTCCTCCATTTTAATAAAAGCAATAGCATTAACGGAAAATTAACGATTGTTTACAGTAGTATTTTGTGCATAATGCCAAAAACTGTTCATTAAAAATTCACTAAGTCAATTTGTGCTAAAAAACATACCATCTAGTTTTTCAAGCTTTGTAGTGGTGCTGGAATTTGACCACCACGATTGATAAACTTAGAAGGAGATTTATAGTTGATTTTCATAACAGGCCCACTTCCGAATAGGCCGCCAAATTCAAGCTCATCGCCAATTTTACTGCCGATTGCAGGAATAACTCTAACAGCGGTCGTTTTAAAGTTGACCATTCCGATTGCAGCTTCATCAGCAATAATAGCAGCGATTGTATCTTCGGTAATATCGCCAGGAACAACTATCATATCCAAACCAACTGAACAAACAGCAGTCATTGCTTCTAATTTTTCAATAGAGATTGCGCCGCTTCTTGCCGCTTCAATCATACCCGCATCTTCTGATACCGGAATAAATGCGCCGGATAAACCACCGATTTTAGAGGAAGCCATAACGCCACCTTTTTTAACTGCATCATTTAATAGTGCAAGTGTTGCGGTTGTACCATGAGTACCGCATTGCTCTAAACCGATTTCTTCTAGGATATAAGCAACTGAGTCACCAACAGCAGGAGTAGGAGCAAGGGATAAGTCAACGATTCCAAATGGAACGCCAAGACGTTTAGAAGCTTCAGTTCCAACTAATTGACCTACTCTAGTGATTTTAAATGCAATTTTCTTGATAACATCAGCAATTTCAGTAATGTCGGCATCTGGACATTTTGCAACAGCAGCTCTTACAACGCCAGGGCCGGAAACACCTACATTAATAATGCAATCGGGTTCACCTACACCATGGAATGCGCCTGCCATAAATGGATTATCTTCGGGAGCATTACAAAAAACAACTAGCTTTGCAGCACCAAAACAGTTTTGATCTTTGGTTTTTTCAGCACATTGCTTTACAACTTTGCCCATAATCTTGCAAGCATCTAAGTTGATACCGGTTTTTGTGCTACCAACGTTTACAGAAGAGCAAACTCTGCTTGTAACGGAAAGTGCTTCAGGAATAGATTCAATAAGTTCTAAATCACCGGCGCTAAAGCCTTTTTGAACAAGAGCAGAATAACCACCAATTAGGTTAACGCCACAAGCAATTGCTGCTTTTTCCATAGTTAATGCAAATTTAACAGGACTAGCACCTTTGCAAGCTGCAGAAACAATTGCAATAGGAGTAACGGAGATACGTTTGTTGATAATCGGAATACCATATTCCTTTTCAATATCTTCGCCAACTTTAACTAAATCCTTTGCACAATGGGTGATCTTGTTATAAACATTTTCACAAGCTTTATCAATGTCACTATCAATACAATCCAAAAGGGAAATACCCATTGTAATTGTACGGATATCTAGGTTTTCTTCTTGAATCATTTTAATGGTTTCAAGAATATCGTTTACATTTACCATATATATTATCGTTCCTTTGTATATTTAGTTTAGAGTGTAAAAAATACTAATATTATTTTATATGTTATGCATAGAGTTGAAGATATCTTCATGCATGACATGGATTTCCAGCCCTAATGTTTTTCCAAGTTCATTCATTTTATCAACAAGTTTTGTAAAATCAGAGTTTAGCCCGCTGATATCTGTTAACATAATCATAGCAAATAAATCCTGCATAACCGTTTGAGTCACATCAATGACATTTGCATTATGTTGTGCACAAATTGTGCTTACCTTTGCTAAAATTCCAACGGAATCCTTTCCGATAACGGTGATTACTGCACGCATTTTTTGTACCTCCAAGTTTCATTTTGTTTATCAATCTTAAAAAATATTATAGGTAATTGCTTCTGAATTATTTACCTATCTCTATATTTGTTAATAGTATAACATATTAGACTTTGGAAAGAAAGCAGTAGGAATTACAATTATTTAATATTTAATAGAGTAAAAATAGTGCAATTGTGTTATGAATATGTTATAATTTAAAATAATTATTTTATAGGTATTTGTTAAGTGAAGTGGTTTGAATATGTTTTTGCAAGAAGTGAATGAAACCAATAGAGCGCAAGTAAATGAATTGATACAGCAGCAATGGTACTCAACTAAGATGGTTATAAGGGGCAAAATTTTCGATTTAACCATGCTGGATGGATATGTTGTATATGAAGAGAAAAAAATAGTCGGTTTGATTACATATCAAAGGATTGATAATGAATGCGAAATACTGTCTTTAGATAGCTTAAAAGAGAAACAAGGAATAGGAACGAGGCTTGTTGATTCTGTACTTCAAAAAGCAAAGCACGAAAGATGTAAAAAAGTTAAGTTAATTACTACTAATGATAATTTGAATGCAATGAGATTTTATCAAAAAAGAGGCTTTGATATGGTTAGGATATATCCGAATGCCGTATCATATGCTAGAATATTGAAACCTTCCATACCTTTATTGGGCGACTATGAAATACCAATAAAACATGAAATAGAATTTGAAATCAATTTATAATAAATAGTTACTATACCAAGGAGTTAGTTATGAAATTTATCGATTGCCATAATCATTCATCTTATTCTTTTGATGCAGAAAGTTCTGTATATGATATGTGTTTGTCTGCAAAACGTGCGGGGCTAACTGCTTTTGCAATCACAGATCATGCAGATGTAAATGTATTTGAAAAATATGATATCGGTAATCGCATTCAAAATAGTTTAGCCGAAATAAGCAATGTAAAATCGCAATTTTCAGACATGAAAATCATTGCAGGAATAGAGCTCGGCCAGCCCTTACAGGATACCGCACGAGCCAACCAGCTTTTGTCACTGGAAGGCCTCGATTTTGTCATAGGTTCTTTGCATAATTTAAATAAAGAAAAGGATTTTTATTATTACGATTTCAAAAATGCATCACACGAAGCGATTATAGATATGCTAAATCGATATTATCAAGAGCTTTACGATATGGCTGCACATTCCGATTATGATATATTAGGTCATATCACATATCCATATCGCTATTATTACCAAGCAAAATTAACCGATTGTGAGATTGCTTTACCGTTTGAGTCGTGTAAAGAAAGTATAACAAAGATACTAAAAGAGGTTATTCAACGTGGCAAAGGCATAGAAATCAATACTTCGGGGCTGCGTCAAACTATGAATAAAACAATGCCTAGTGAGGATATTATTCGGCTATATCGCCAACTAGGCGGAGTATATTTATCAATTGGCTCTGATGCACACAACGCCAATGATGTATTTAAAGGAATCAAAGACGGACATGAGCTTGCAAAACGAGCGGGATTCCAATATGTAACTTATTACGAAAACAGAAAACCGGTAATGTTAAAAATATAATAAAAGTTGTGGCTTTTACAAGAATCTAATTTGTTTTAAGTCAATATACAGAATTTAAGGAGGATTTTTTATGAACCAAATCATAAAATTATTAGAAGAAAATGCTCGCTATTCTAACGAAGAAATAGCGGTAATGCTGAATACAACTGCCGATGATGTAAGAGCGCAAATTGATAAGCTTGAAAAAGAAGGCATTATTCGTGGCTATAAAGTGATTATTGATCGTGAAAAAGTAAGCGAAAATCATGTAGAAGCTTTAATCGAATTAAAAGTAACACCAAAACGTGATTTCGGTTTTGATGAAATTGCAGATAAAATTGCTCAATATCCTGAAGTAGAAGATCTTTATTTGATGTCAGGTGGATTTGACTTGGCTTTAATACTATCAGGAAAAACATTTAAGGATATTGCTCTATTCGTATCACAACGTCTAGCAACATTGGATTCTGTTGTTTCTACTGCTACTCATTTTGTATTATCTCGTTATAAAGAGAAAGGCGTTATTATTAACAATACCTCCTTGGATGAAAGGGGGAACGCATCGCTGTGATAAACTATGAAGAGTTACTATCAAAGCGTGCGTTGTCTTTAAAACCATCAGGTATCCGTAAATTCTTCGATATCGCAAATGAAATGGATAACGTTATTTCGCTGGGTGTTGGTGAGCCCGATTTTAAAACACCTTGGGCTATACGGAGTAAAGCGATAGAAACGCTTGAAAAAGGAAAAACAATATATACTGCAAATGCAGGTTTACAATTATTAAGAGATGAAATTTCAAATTATTTAGAGAACAAATATCATGTAAAATACAATTCTAAAAATGAAATAACAGTAACCGTTGGTGGTTCTGAGGCAATTGATATTTGCATTCGTGCATTGGTTAATCCTGGAGATGAAGTTTTAGTAGTAGAACCATGCTTCGTTTCTTATTCTCCAATTGTTGAATTAACAGGCGGAGTAGCTGTGCCGATTGAAACAAAAGCAGAAGATATGTTTCGATTAACAGCAAAAGCGCTGAAAGAGAAAATTACAGATAAAACAAAGCTTTTGATTCTTCCTTTTCCTAACAATCCAACGGGTGCTATTATGCGTAGGGAACATTTAGAAGAAATCGCAGCCGTTTTGCGTAATACAAATATTATGATTTTATCCGATGAAATTTACTCTGAGTTAACCTATAACGGGAAACACGTTTCGATTGCAGAATTAGATGGTATGAAGGAACGTACCATTTTGGTAAATGGATTTTCCAAATCATTTTCCATGACAGGCTGGCGGTTGGGCTATGCTTGTGGACCTGCTTCAATTATCAAGCAAATGACAAAAATTCACCAGTTTGCAATCATGTGTGCACCGACAACAAGCCAATATGCTGCAATTGAAGCTTTAAGAAGCTGTGAAGAAAACATTCAAAACATGGTGGAAGAATATAATAGACGTAGGCGTTATATCGTGGATAGTTTTAATAAATTAGGGCTAACTTGCTTTGAACCGGAAGGTGCTTTTTATATCTTCCCGTCTATTCAAAGCACAGGCTTAACTTCCGATGAGTTTTGCGAGAAACTGTTATACTCTAAAAAAGTTGCAGTTGTACCGGGTACTGCGTTTGGTGATTGCGGAGAAGGTTTTGTCCGTGTATCTTATTCTTATTCCATTAAACATATTAATGAAGCAGTAAGACGAATTGGCGAATTTTTAGAGGAATTAAAAGCATAAATATAGTTAGGACGTATATCATTTACGTCCTAATTTACTGTTATTATCAATTAGAAATGAGGTCTTAGCGATGCAAAAGGTTAGCATAACTAAAACACTTACATATAATCAAGAGGAAGTAACACTAAGTATACGTCGTCATTTTGAGCTGCTGAAATTAAAAGAATTCCTTCAACCGAATATGCGTGTGCTATTAAAGCCAAATCTTCTAATGAAGCGGAAGCCTGAAGAAATTACAACGACTCATCCTGCAGTAATTGCAGGAATTATTGTATGCTTAAAGGAATTGGGAGTTACCGATATAACATTGGCAGATAGCCCAGGTGGACCATATACCAAACAAGCTTTATCAGGAATTTACGAAGTATCGGGTATGAAGAAGTTAGCACAAGAATATGATATTAAACTAAATTATGATTTTGGTTCTTTTGAATGTAAGGTTGAAAATGGAGTTATGGTGCAAAATTTTACGTTAATTAACCCGATTCAGAATGCTGACTTTATCATTGACATTGCAAAGCTGAAAACGCATTGCATGACAACGTTGAGTGGTGGAGTAAAAAACTTGTTTGGTACAGTTCCGGGATTGATGAAACCTGAATTTCATTTTCGTTTTCCCGATAAAGATGATTTTACTAATATGTTAATCGACCTTTGTGAAACGGTAAAACCGAATGTAACCTTTGTGGATGCCATTATCTCTATGGAAGGGGATGGCCCTTCTGGCGGAACACCAAGAGAAACAGGTCTGATTTTAGCGTCAAAAAGCCCTTATAACCTTGATGTATGTTTATGTAAAGTCATCAACGTAGAGTTGGATACTGTTCCAACCGTATATCAAGCGATAAAACGTGGATTGTGTGTTGATAATATCAATAAGCTTGATTTAGTTGGTGATGAAATTTTTACAGTAGAAGATTACAAGATGCCAAATGTAAAAGGTGTAGACTTTATGAATAATATTTCACCATTTTGGAGAAAAGTTTGTACTCCTTTTGCTAAGACATTTTTGGTATCAAAACCCGTTATTCAAAAACGTAAATGTGTTGGATGCGGAAAATGCGCAGAGAGTTGCCCTGCTCAGGTAATCGAAATTGTTAATCGGAAAGCAAATATCAACTATAAAGAATGTATTAAATGTTTTTGCTGCCACGAAATGTGTCCAATTAAAGTAATCGATATTAAAAGATTTAAGTTATTTGACTTTTAAATAGGGGATTGACAGAATATGAAAAAGATTATTTGTTTATTTCTTTTAACCGCATTACTTCTCACGAGTTGTGGTAAAGAACAAACAAAAACTAATAGCAATACATCAAGTGAAAATAAATCAAGCAATACTACTTCAAGTAAAGTTGTATCAAGTGAAAATGTTTCAAGTAGTGTTTCATCCACAGCAAATAAAGAAACATCTAGCACATCATCAAAATCTACTGGCACTACATCAAAGCCAAGCACTACTTCTAAACCTAATTCAAGTGGTGGTACATCAACAAAATCTAAACCACCTACAAGCAGTACGGTAACACCACCGCCAACTAGCAGTACAGTAGAGCCACCTAAACAATTAGTTGTTCCTAACACTAGTCAAATTGCAGTAATCGAAAATGAGATTGCAAGGTTAGTAAATAATTATCGTTCATCTTTAGGACTAGCACCATACACTATTGATCCACTTATGACAAAAGGTGCAAGAATTAGAGCAAATGAATGTAGCACTAAAGGAAACTTTAGTCATACAAGACCAAACGGAAGTAGATGGAGTACCATTTATGATGAAGTCAGTTTTGTAGGTGGCGGTATCGGTGCTGAAAATTTAACAGGTTTTAGTAATCACGTTGTAGGACAGAATTATTTTAATAGTACAACCACAGAATTGAAAGCTGTTGCTAAAGAAATGTTTGACGGATGGAAAGCTTCACCCGACCATAATAAATCTATGATACATTCTATATACAATTCAATGGGTGTAGGAGTGTATGCTATAAAAAGACCTATGACAAACGGTGAAATGGCTGTTAATTTTTATGGTATTCAGTTATTTTCAAATTATATATTTTTAAATTAGACATTAAAAGAGAGTGACAGAATGAATAGATTTACATTTTTTACTTGCACTAAAAAGTCTAATATAATAGACAATAACATTCATTTTTGATATACTAAGAAAAAAGAATTTAAGGAGTATCATATGGGAAAACAATTGCAAGTTCAAGCACCTGCAAAAATAAATTTATCGCTTGATATTGTGGGCTTACGGGAAGATGGGTATCATTTAATGGAAATGGTAATGCAATCCGTAAGTTTAAGTGATACAATTACAATAGAAGAAACAGCGGAAAAAGGGATTTTTCTATCATCTAATATTCCTTATATTCCAAACGATCAACGCAACATTGCCTATAAAGCAGCAACTGCTTTTTATAACCATACCAAGATCGAGTATCAAGGTGTGTCAATTCAACTGCATAAACGTATTCCATCAGGAGCAGGTCTAGGCGGAGGCAGCGCAGACGGAGCAGCAGTTTTAGTTGGCTTAAATGAGCTTTATCAAACCAAATTGTCTATGGATGAGCTGATTGCGATTGGGCAAAAAGTTGGAGCAGATATTCCATTTTGCTTAGTCGGCGGAACTTGCTTTGTTGAAGGAATTGGCGAGAAAATAACTCCGCTTCATAATATGCCTTCATGTTATATTGTAATTGCAAAGCCATATAAATCAATTAACACAAAGCTTGCATTTACTGCATATGACAATGCAACAGATATTCATCATCCGAATACACAAGCTTTGTTACAAGGTATTGAGCAAAAGGATTTAGCAAAAATTTCTTCTGAAATTTGCAATGTATTCGAGCAAACAATTCAGTTGAAAGAGATTACGAAAATCAAACAGACTATGAAAAAATACGGAGTAATGAACGCAATGATGACGGGTAGTGGTTCGGCTGTATTCGGAATTTTTACCGATGAATCCCAAGCTTATAAATGTGTTGGAAAATTAAAACGCCAGCGATTTTTTGCTTATTTAACCAAGCCGATTTCACATGGTGTACAATGCACGCCTCAAACAACAGATTAAAATATCGATTAATTATAAATATTAGTAAATATTTGAATAATATATGGAATTAGTCCAATACTCTTATCAACAATAAAGAGTAAAGGACTAATTTTTATGATGAAAAAGCAAACAAAAATCAATATAGCAATTATAATTGGACTTTTAATAGCAATCTTGGTTTCACCGTTTAGTGCTTTTGCAAAAGAATGTAATACAGTGCGTAATAGTGTATTACGTTTACACATTTTAGCGAACTCAAATTCTCAAGCTGACCAACAGCTAAAGCTTGCAGTACGAGATAAAATATTAGAATTAGATACAAACCTCTTTGATCAAGCGAAAAATCTATCCGATGCTAAAATAGCTGCCGAAGAAAATTTAGAGCTGATTCAAAAAACAGCACAAAGTGTGGTATATGAAAAAGGTTATACTTATCATGTAAAAGCAAGTGTAGTCAAAATGTTTTTCAATACTCGTGAATATAGCACATTTACTCTTCCTGCAGGTCAATATCATGCAGTAAGAGTTACTATAGGAGAAGCAAAGGGCGATAACTGGTGGTGCGTATTATATCCACCGTTATGTGTTCCGGCAGCAACTTCAAAAGAAAAAATGGAAGAGACATTTACCAAAGAAGAGCTTAATTTCTTAAAAAACAACTCAAAATATGAAGTGCGGTTTGCTTCTGTTGAGCTTTTTGAAAGAATAAAAGAAAAAATAGAAAAGAGTTTTCCGAAAGAACAAAAACAATCTACGCAATCAAGAATCAATTCCGATTATGAAATCAAATTTGCATCCGTAGATTTGTTTCAAAAGATAAAGAAACAATT
Organism: Paludicola sp. MB14-C6; assembly: GCF_030908625.1. Lineage (GTDB taxonomy): Bacteria > Bacillota > Clostridia > Oscillospirales > Ruminococcaceae > Paludihabitans. The sequence continues at coordinate 2,427,948 of NZ_CP133133.1, forward strand.
ATTTGACTAAAAAAATGCAATACTGTAAAATGGACTTAAGCCAATATGGCTTAAGTCCGTTTTTATGGACGGATATTTTGATAAAATCAGTATAAAGAGTATAACGAATAAATAATATAAAATCAGCCATTGTGAAAACAGAAGGGATGGATTATAAAGATGCTGCAATTTATACTAGGTGCAAGCGGAACTGGAAAAACAACTCTTGTTCATGAAATGATCCAACAACTAAGCGAAAATGAAAAAAATAAAATTATGTTAATCGTTCCCGAGCAATTTACCTATGAAACGGAAAAAAGCTTATTTCAACGTTTAGGGCCAAATCAGTTTATGCGTGTTCATGTAACAAGCTTTACTCGGTTTGCAAGCGAGGTATTCAAGCTATATGGTGGCTGTGCAGGTGAATATGCATCAGATCCTGCTAAAACAATTTTGATGGACATTGCAATCAATGAAGTAAAGGACGAGCTTGAAATCTATCAAAAGGCTGCAAGAAGCAAAACCTTTGCAAACACAATGATAGATACTGTAACAGAGCTTAAAAATGCAGGAGTTACTCCAAACACGTTAGTCGATACTTCAAAACAACTCGAAAGCAACCATTTAAGCCAAAAAGCAAAAGAAATCGCCTTATTATACAGTGCATACGATGCTTTACTATATACTACATATCTTGATCCGCTTGATGATATTACAAGAGCAACAAAGAAATTACAAGGAACAAATTTTTTTGATGGTTATACCGTTTTCTTTGATGAGTTTAAGGGATTTACTGCAAATGAATATGATTTAATTAAAATGATATTTGCAACCGCAAAAAATACTTATGTTTCCCTATGTTTAGAATTAATTCGAGCCAACGATAGTGATATTAGTGTATTCCAAAGTGTGAAAGAAACTTATGAAAAATTAAAACGGTTTTGCAGTGAAGGAAATGTAACAATAAAACCATCTATTCAGATGCAAGAACAAAAGCGTTTTCAAAATGAAGTTCTGACTCATTTAGAACAAAACTTATTCAGCCCTGTTATTCATCAGTATAACGGAACAGAAAATGCAATTCAGGCTACTCTTTGTAAGAACGAATATGATGAGGTGGATTATACGATCGCATCTATTGCTGAATTGGTGCAAGAAAAAGGCTATCGATATAATGATATTGTAATAATCTCGCGTGATTTAGAAGGCTATATGTCTATTTTACAAGTAGCACTTGGTAAAGCCCAAATACCATATTATACGGATTCATTATCTAAAATAACAACGAAGCCATTAACTCGTTTTGTTGCTAACGCATTCAGTTGTATTGTAAATCATTATAAAAGTGAAGATATATTATCGCTACTGAAATGTGGATTAACCGAATATAGCGTTGAAGAAATAGCTGAGCTTGAAAATTATATATATGTATGGGGAATTAAGGGTAAACAATGGTTTGCACCATTTACAGCGAATCCAAGAGGCTATAAAGAAAGCTTTTTAGACGAAGACACCGAATGCTTAGAGCGGGTTAATAAGCTGCGAGAGTTTGTAATAGGTCATATTACAAAGCTAGAACAAGCAACGAAACATGCAACTGGAAAACAAATCAGTATGGCACTAATCGCTTTTTTACTGGATATGAAAGTGAAAGAGAATACAGAGCGGTTGATAACGAGCCTTTCTTTGCAAGAGAATTTAGCAGAAGAGTATGCTCGTATTTGGGATATTTTAATGGAGCTTATTAATACAATGGCTGTTACCATTGCGGAAACAATAGTAACGCCAAAACGTTATGAGCAGCTTTATTCTTTATTATGTGAATCTTATAATCTTGGCTCATTGCCACAATCATTGGATTGCGTAATAATTGGTAGTGCTGATCGCATTCGTATAACGGATAAGAAAGCAGTATTTGTTCTTGGCGTGAATGAAAACGTATTTCCACTTGTGCCAAGTACAGGTGGAGTATTTACCGATAAAGAGCGTGAACAACTGATTGCGTTATCAATTGAAATTGCACCACCAGCAAAAAAACGTGTATTAGAAGAACGCTTTATTGCTTATAAAACGTTGACATCACCAACAAAAGTGCTTTATCTTACTGCAAGAAAATCAGATATTGCGGGAAAGAGTATGACGCCATCTGTAATTTTCACACAATTAAAAAAGATGTTTCAAGAAGAATTGATTCAAGATACAGAAGATTTTAACGGGCTATTTTACTGCAAATCGAAATGGGACGCATTTGGCTATCTTGCTAAAAATATCTCTGAAGATACTGAGCTTACGGCGTCTATTGCTGAGGTATTAAAAAAAGATGAGTTGTATGCGCAAAAGCTTGACTCATTAGATAAAGTCTATGAGAAAAAGCCATATCGTATTACCAATCATAAAAATGCCAAAGAACTTTTTGGCGAAAAGATGAGCATTTCTCCAACTCGTGTCGAGGGATTTTATCAATGTAAATTCAAGTATTTTTGTGAGCATGGGTTGCGAATTCAACCATTAAGAAAAGCAGAGCTGAATCCAATGGAAACAGGAACGTTAATTCATAGCGTTTTATACAATATTACAAAACAAGTGGATTTAAAAGAACATTTTGATGAAAAGCAAATTAAAAAGATGATAAAAGAAGAGTTGGATTTATATATTGAGCAGGTTATGGGCGGAGCTGACGATAAATCAAAGCGTTTTATATATTTATATAACAGAATGCGATTATCCATCTTTAAAATTATCGAACGATTGCATTTAGAATTGGTGCAAAGCCGCTTTTCCCCATGTGATTTTGAATATGAAATCACAAATGAAAGTGATATCACTCCTTTGGAATTAGTAAGTCAAGATGGAACAAGAATTAGCGTTGCAGGAAAAATTGATAGAATAGATAGCTATATCAATAAAAAAGGCGAAAAGTATATTCGTATCATCGATTATAAATCCGGCAAAAAAGTGTTTAAGCTAAACGATGTATTATTTGGACTGAATTTTCAAATGCTAATCTATCTTTTTTGCATTTATCAAAACGGTAAAGGCAAATATGAAAATAGTTTGCCTGCAGGTATATTATACATGCCGGCAAGTGAACAAACACCATCGCTTGCTCGTGATGCAACAGAGGTTGATACTGAAAAAGCGCAGCTGGAGCATTACCGCATGAACGGACTGTTGTTGCAAGATGAAGAAGTTTTAAATGCGATGGAAGAGGATTATAAAGGCGTATTTATCCCTGTTTCTACCAAAAAAGACGGCAGCTTTACAACGGCTAGTTTCAACGCATTGGTAACGTTAAAAGAATTGGGTAACGTAAATAAGTATATCAGCAAACTGATTACGAATATGGCAGACGAATTGCATTTAGGTAATATTGAAGCTGTTCCAATTGAAAATACCTGTGATTATTGCAATTATTCAGGTGTTTGTGGAGTGCGCCCTTCTGACGCTAAAAGAGAATATATTAAATATGATAGACAAGCAGTATTAGACCAAATGCAAAAACAAGCTGGAGAGGGGGAGCAAGATGAGTAAGATGGAATTTACGAAAAATCAGCAAAGCTGTATTGATGTTAGTGGCGGTAATATATTGGTATCTGCGGCCGCAGGAAGCGGAAAAACCGCAGTTTTAACAGAACGTGTTATTAAGCTATTGACTCGGGAAAATCCAATTAGTGCAGATCGATTGGTAATCGTTACATTTACCGTTTTAGCAGCGGATGAAATGCGCCAACGAATTCAATCAAAGCTAAGCGAACTAATCGAAAACGATCCTACTAATAAAGCGTTGCAAAACCAACAGCTTTTAATTGCAAATGCAAAAATTAGTACTATTCATTCCTTGTGTTCCGGCTTGATTCGTGATAACTTTCAAAAGCTAGGGTTATCGGGCGATTTCCGCATTGCTGATGAAACCGAGCTTACCATTATCAAAAATGACTCAGTCAATGAAATATTCGAAGTATTATATGATACTGATGATAAAGATTTTTTGCATTTAATTGAATTTACTTGTACCAAAGATGATAAAAAGCTGGTTGAGTTAATTCTCTCAATTTACGATTTTATTCGCTCATTTGCGTTTCCAAAGAAGTTTTTAGAAGATACGCTTGTTATGTATCAAAATGCAAACTCAATTAAAGAGAGCGTATGGTATCAAAGTATTTCAAAGCACATAGTAGATGCGTTAAATAGTAGTGTTATGGTATTAACCGATGCACTAGACCAAATTGAAACAGATGAAAAGATTAAAGATTGTTATTATCAATGTTTTGCTTATGATAAAGAGCAACTGCAAAATATTATCGAATGTTTACAACAAGGTGATTGGGACGAAGCAATTACACATGTAAACAATTTTGATAAAATGAAGTTAAAAGCTGTTCGTGGATATGAGGACAAAGACTTTTTAGAAACATTAAAAGGAAAACGAGCCTCTGCACAAAAAACGTTGGAATCAGTTGCAAAACACTATTTGTGCTGCAGTGAATTAGAATTCAAGGAAGATATTGCAATTCTATTGCCGCAGCTACATACATTATTTTCTTTGGTTAATCAGGTCTACGATAAAATTGAAGAGAAAAAGCAAGAGCATGGAATTATCGATTATGCTGATTTAGAGCATTACACTGTTCAACTTCTTGTTCATCGAACCGAAACAGGCTACGAGAAAACCGAAATAGCAAAAGAACTATCTACTAATATAGATGAAATTATGATTGATGAATGTCAAGACATTAACGAAGTACAAAACTTGATTTTTAAAGTGTTATCGCAAGATGAGCAAAATATTTTTATGGTAGGGGATGTAAAACAAAGTGTTTATCGTTTCCGTAAGGCAATGCCTAAGCTGTTCATAGATAAAAAAAATGTATTTCCTAAATATAATCAAGAAACACATCAAATAGATGCTCAAGCACTCATAACATTAGAAAGTAACTTCCGCAGCCGCAGTGAGGTTTGTAATGCAGTAAACTTTATTTTTTCTCAAATTATGAGCGAGAACATGGGCGAAATCAATTATAACGAAGAAGAAAGTCTTATTCCTGCTGCGACATATGAGCCATATGAAGCGGCTTGTCCTGAAGTGCATATTATTAACTATGCAAAAGAAGATGATCGAGAAAAGGCAGTTGTGGAAGCACATTATATCGGTAATATGATTCAACGGATGATAGAAGAAGGCTATCAGGTTCAGGGTATAAAGGGTATGCGTAATTGTACCTATCGTGATTTTGCAATTTTACTACGTGCCAAAAAAGACAAAGGCAGTATCTTTGCAAATGAATTGAATGCAATGGATATTCCTTGTTTTTCCGATTCTACAGAAGGATATTTTAATGAATATGAAATTATGGTAACATTGAATTTGCTGAAAGTAATCGATAACCCATTGTTAGATGTCAGCTTGCTATCCGTTTTGATGTCACCAATGTTTCATTTTAGTGCAGATAATATAACCCAAATACGATTAACTGCTAAAAATGTACCGCTTTATATTGCCGTTACAAGATGTGCAAAACACGGTGATTTACAATGTCAGGAGTTTATCGATATCCTTGCAACGCTAAGGCAAAAAGCCGCTACTATAAAAGTGAATGAAATTATACAAGAAATCTATGACCAAACGGATTTTCTTTCTTTGTGCTATGCAATGGGAAATGGGGAACAAAAGGACGCAAACTTACGTTTGTTGTTAACTTATGCAAAGCAATATGAAGCAATCGGAACGAGTGGATTATCAGGCTTTCTTCGATATATTGAGCGAGTAATCGAAAATAAACAAGATTTTTCTTGTGCCAATACGATTTCCCAAAATGCAAATACCGTAAAAATAATCAGTATCCACTCTTCAAAAGGGTTGGAATTTCCTATTTGTATTTTGGCGGATTGCGGTAAGAAGTTCAATAAGATGGATTTGAATAAAAGTTATCAATTTAACTCTCAGCTTGGGTTTGGCATGAAAATAACAGATCAAGAAAAGCTAAAATGTTATACGAATATTCCGTATGAAGCAATCCGATTGCAAACCGAAAAAGAAACTATTTCCGAGGAAATGCGTGTGTTATACGTTGCGCTTACTCGTGCGAAAGAAAAACTCATAATGGTTATGACAATGGAAAAGGCATATGATAAATTAGCACGAATTGCGGCATCATTACCAATAAAATCAAAGCTTTCGCCTTATGATGTATATAGTGCAACCAGCTATGCCGATTGGATTTTATCGGCTACGCTTCGACATGAAAGTCTATTCGATATCCGAAAAGAAATCAATGTTACAGATGTTCCTATTTTAGCAAGCAATTTTAAGATGAGAGGGTTCTTAGTTGATACAACTGAGAAAGATGCTGTGAGTGCGGTTGTTGAAAAAGAACATATAGCAAAGCCAAATGAAGCAATTATTGAGAAACTGAATCAAACGTTCACATTTGAATATCCGTATCAGGTATTGACTGAAATTCCTGCTAAGCTAACCGTAACGCAAATTGCAAAACAACAAAGAGAAACTGAAATTACGCTCAAAGCACAGCCATCTTTTTTACAAAAGCAGGGAATCACTCCTGCAATGCGAGGAACGATATTGCATAGTTTCATGCAATTTGCAGATTACAACAATGCCAAAACCGATTTACATTCTGAACTCAATCGGTTAGTACAACAGCAATTTTTAACCCAAGAACAAGTTGATGCGTTGAATATCCCCAAAATCGAATCTTTTTTGAATTCAGATTTGTTTCTGCGTATGAATCAAGCGAAAAAGGTAGTAAGGGAGTATAAGTTTTTGCATTTTATTCAAGCTTCAGAAATGGATAATTCTCTGCCAAAGGCTTATCAACACCAACAAATTTTGATGCAAGGTATTGCAGACTGCTTGCTGTTTGAAGAGGACGGGATTGTACTTGTCGATTATAAAACAGACTATACAAATGATGAAAACGTGTTAGTAGAACGTTATTATGATCAGTTACGTATTTATAAGCAAGCAGTAGAAAGTGCATTCCATCAATCGGTAAAACAATGCTTGTTATATTCTTTGCATTTAGAAAAAGAAATTGAAATCAATTGTTAATAAAGAATCTTGTAATAATATCCGTAAAAAAACAGTCAAACACCAGCCAAAAATATTTTTGGCTGGTGTTGCTATGCATGGGAAGGACTATTTTCTTAGCAATCTTTCAATTTCATTTTTTATTTTAATTTTTAGCTCTTCTCTCATATCGTCACTAGGTCTTGTGGTTTCATCAAATAAGATATTATCCGGTAATTGATAAACAGAACTCACAATTGGAGTATCGCCTTTTATTCTTGGGTATAGGTGCCAATGAATATGGGGACAACCATTACCAAGCAACTCATAGTTTAATTTATCAGGTTTAAAAATATTGCAAATTGCTTCTCCAACTACAGTCATTTCTTCAAGATGCTTAACTTTAAAGTCATGCTCCAAATTATGCAGTTCGGGACCATGCTGCTTACAATTAAACACAGTATATCCCTTGAATCTCTGATACCATCCTAAAATTACATATCCGGTTTCAAGTTCCATGATATAGTGAGGATCATCCTTAATGTATTTCTGCTTTTCACACATTTTGCACATAATAAAAAGACCCTCTTTCTTATATTTCAATACCTTTTCTTATATTCTATAACAATTTCTATCCTTTCACAAGCAACAATATGTATACCTTTTAAATAGCTTAGTTTTGCATATTACTGCACACATTAAAGTATTTTTGAGTAATATATAACATAGCTTATAATGAAATAGGAGGGACATCATGCCTAGAGTTTACATCAGTCCATCAACACAAGAATTTAATGACTTTGTGAATGGTGGAACAGAAGAATATTGGATGAATAGAATAGCCGATAAGTTAACTCCATACTTACGTTCCAGCGGTATAGAATACACAAGAAATACTCCTGAAATGACTGCAGCATCTTCCTTGCGACAAGCAAATCAAGGATATTATGATTTATACGTTGCCATTCATTCTAACGCTGCTCCGGAAGAAAGTGCGGGACAATATAGAGGAACCGATGTCTATTATGCACCAAATAGCCCAAGTGGCAAATGGTTTGCTTCCATTGTAGCAGATAATTTTAAAAATATTTATCCTATTCCGGAAAAGGTTCGTATTTTATCAACAACTTATTTAGGGGAAGTAACGAAAACAAAGGCACCAGCTTCATTGATTGAAGTTGCTTATCATGATAATGTGGAAGATGCTAACTGGATAAAGGGTAATATTGATGAGATTGCAAGAGAAATTGCTTTATCTATTGCAGAATATTTCGGACTTCCATTAGTAGATCCACAACCAAAGCAATACGGAAAAGTTCGGACTAGTGGGGGTAACTTAAATATCAGAAGTAAGCCGTCTACAAGTGCAGCTGTTTTAGCAACAGCCTATAACGGTGCACCCATTACTGTTTTAGGCCAATACAACGATTGGTATGTGGTGAATTATCAAGGTATAACCGGATATGCAAATGCAAACTTTATTGATTTGTATGAATAAATTATGTAGTAAAGCAGCGCATCGTTGTAAAATATACTTTAAACGGTTCCAATAAAGAAAAGTGGCAGCATATTGCTACCACTTTTCTCTATTGGATTATTATTTACCTTGCTTGTAAATAGGATCAATTTTTTTCAAATCGCTATAGGAATCAATTTCAATAATATCATCAAAGGTACATTCACGAACAAATATATTGTATTCTTTCAAATAATATTCTAAAGGAACTTGATCCCAATATCGCTCTTTACCACCTGGCATAGCATATACTTTTTCAATATGGTTAGCAAGCTTCGCACCGTCGTTTTCATTCCAATATGAAATACCATACATATGGTAACAATCTGTTCCGCCGACTTTCAATTCAGATATGTATCCATTACGAACAATGAAGCACCAGTCATCTGTAACAGGAACAGGTACACCCAAATAGTTAGATGAATATTGATATTTAGTAATAAGGCTTTCGTTATATAAAACTAAATCAGCTTCAAATACGTAAGCATTGCTTAGTAGATGGCGAACACATAGAGCAGAAGAAATATTATTTGCCTCGTTATATAGAGGATTATCAATGAATTTAATATTAGGATATTTATATAGAAGTTGATCGAATTGTTCTTTCAAATAACCTCTTACAATATAGATTTCTTCGATTCCAGCTTTTACAACTGCATCTAAAATTGTATCTATCATACGTCTTCCGTTTACACGAACTAAAGGCTTTGGCGTATTTAATGTAATAGGGACTAGTCGTGAACCAAAACCTGCAGCAATAAACACAGCTCGTTTTACACGATGTGGTTCTAATGCGGCTAATCCTTCAGGAGTAATTTCATTTTTGTTGATATAGCCTAGCTCTTGTAATTGTGCAATTACTTTATTCGTAGTGCCAAGTGAAGAGTTAATTGCTTCTGCAATCTCTCTTTGAGTTACAATAGCTTTATTTTGCTCTAAGAAAGTTAGTATGTCAAATTGCTTTTTTGTTAGTTCCATTATATTCCCTCTTTTGCTATAATTCCTCGTTTTAATAGATAAATTACGCCTTTAACTACGATGTTAATAATCAATATTAGCAATGATACAAATGCAGAGCATTCTAATAGCATTTGTGCTTCAAATTGAGTAATCAACAAGGAAATCGGCATATTCTTAACGGTGCTTAAAAATGAAACCGCTGAAATGGTAATCATTGAATTTACAAAAAAATAAGATATCATTTCTAACAAGGTGGTTTTCATTTGTGGAACAAATACGTCTTTTATCATATAAAATCGATTGATGCCCAAAGTCGTTCCTACAGATTCAAGATTTTCATTTAACTTATTAAAAGAGTTATATGCTAATAAGTATGGAGAGGCAAAAAAGTGGATGATATTAACGAAAATTAAAATTGCGATTGTTCCATATATAAATGAGCTTTTAAAGAATAGTGCATAAGATAAACCCAATACAATACCCGGTACAGCCAGTGAAGTGATTGTAATAAGATGTATCAATTTAGATGATTTCGAGTGAATTCTCGCAGTAATATAAGCCGTAATATATGTTATTATAACACCAACAGCACAAACAAGTAAAGCGATAATTACAGAATTCACAAGATATTGAGTTCCGCTCATATTAAATGTTTGCAAAATGTTGTCAATTGTTATGGATAAATCCACAGGATATTTTTTAACAAATGTTAACAAAATGAAAGCTATAATAGGCAATAAAACAAATACAATTGAGATACTGTTTATGACGTAAGCAAATGCATCACGAACTTTATTTGTTGTAATTCTTGCTGCTTTCACAACATAGGACATATTACTTTTATCAGAATTTAAAATATCGATTAAAAAGGCAACAATAGCAGGAACCATTAAGATTGCGCCGATTACGCTTCCTTTTCCAAAGTCTAAAAGTCCAATAACTTCTTGATACATCAATACAGGTAATGTAGTAAATTTGCCCCCAACCATAAGAGGAACACCGTAATCAGTAATGATAAGTGAAAAAACAGCAAAAACGATAGAGATTAACGGTTTTCGTAAATAGGGTAAGGTAATAGATAAAAATTGTTTTGATTTTGAAATTCCCAATACATCTGCCGCTTCATAAGCAGTGCAATCTTCATAAGCTAGTACATCATATAGCATTAAAAATGCAACCGGAAATGAATACATAATACTACCGATTACAATTCCCCAAAAACCGTAGATGTTAGAGGTTAAATGAAGTGAATTCGTCAAAACTCCATTTTTGCCAAAAAGCATAACAAGACCCATACCATGCGAAATTGATGGTATTAACATGGGAAATGTAAACAAAACACAGAAAGCGCCTTTAAGTTTAATATTTGTTTTCGCAATAGACCAAGCGAGCAGTCCTGCAAAGCTTACAGAGAGAATGGTTGCCGTTGTTGCAACCAAAAGTGAGTTAATCGCTGATTTACCAAACTGTGGGGAAGTTAAAACTTGTCCGATATTTTCTTTTGACATATTAAAAAACATGGTTATGATCGGGATTACTAACCCAACAGCAAGAAAAACACCGATTAAAAGTTTTAATGTGTTGATTTTAAAATTATGTTTATTCATAGTTGTACTCCATAAATTTGTTTAATGATTTAATTTTTTTAGTTAAATTATCAATTACAAATTTCTCAACATATTCGTTGGCAGGGTTATGAATAATGTTGATTGGAGTATCAATTTGCTCAATTCTTGCTTTTTCCATAACCATAATTCGGTCAGACATAGCAAAAGCTTCTTCTTGGTCATGGGTTATGTAAACCATTGTTGTTCCAAATTGTTCTTGAATATTTTTAATTTCGTCTCTTAAAACAAGTCGATTTTCAACATCAAGCGCAGACATTGGCTCATCAAATAGAATAATTTCAGGATTTAAAGCTAAAGTTCTTGCAATGGCAACTCTTTGCTGTTGACCACCCGATAATTTATGAGGTTTTTTATGAATATGGTCGATTAGACCAACTTGCTCAATAACCTGCATTGCTTTTTTGGTTGCAGTAGGTTTTGTATTTTTGTTCAGTTTTAATGCATATTCAACGTTTTGTAGAACAGTCATATTTTGAAATAAGGCATAGTTTTGAAAAACAATACCCATCCCTCTTTGAGAGGGATGGAATTTGGTAATGTCAACGCCATCTTTTAATACAGAACCGTTCGTTGGTTCTAATAGACCGATTAAAATTCTTAATATTGTAGTTTTACCACATCCTGAAGGACCAAGTATAGATAAAAATTCACCATCTTCAACATCAAAGCTGATATTGTCAAGAACGGTTTTACCATTAAATTCTTTATTTAGGTTGCGTATTTGTAATTTTGAACTCATGTTAATACTTCCATTTCGCTAATAATCTGTCTTTTTCTTTTAAATCTCTAATTCCGTCCATATTGGAGTATTTAATTTCTTTAGGATAGTTCTCAACTTTAATAGTTTGTCCTTCAAAAATTTGTTCCGGAGAATATTTATCTTTATCTTCATTAATGAGTGTAGAATATAGATAGTTAAATACATCTTTCGTTGCTTGCTTATTTTGTTTTCCTTCAATAATACCAAATCCGGTTGTAGTATATGGAAGTCCTTCACTAAACTGAATCAATTCTAAATTGACGCCGTCGTTTATTTCTTTTACTGCTTGAAGTGTTAAGCCTAAGCCAATGCCGATTTCACCGGAAACGAGTAGCTTAACAGGTCCGGAGCCTGATGAAGTAAATTGAAGAACGTTTTTTGATAAAGAATCAAAATATTGGAATGCTTTTTCTTCGCCCATTGCGTTAACAATAGATTTTAAAAAGATATATCCTGTTCCGGAAGCCTTTGGATTTGGCATAGCAATTAAATCTTTGTATTTTGGATCTAATAAATCATTGTAGCTTTTAGGAACAGGTAAGCCCTTTTCTTGCAAAACTTTTTTGTTTATAACAATAGTACCGCTATAACGTTCCCAAATTGCATATTTGTCACTGCTGATTTTCATTTCATTAATGTATTTTGCGTTATCGTAAGAATCAAGTTTCGCAAAATTATCACTTAGCAGTTCCATATAGCCGCTTTCAAGTCCTAAAACGATATCACATTCAGTGCTTTTACCTTCACTCTTTAGCTTTGCAGCGTTATTACCTGTAGATTGATATTGTAAAGCAATATCATATTTAGGAAATTGTTCTTTTAATCTTTTTAGTATATATTCATTTCTAAAATCTTCTGCACTCGAATAGATAACAACCTTATTGTTTTTGTTACCTGAGCAGGCAGTAAAGGATAAAATGCAAGTTAGTATAAGTAAAATTGATAGTATTTTTTTCATGTCAAATAATTCTCCTTTGTTCAATTTATTTCATTTTAATAAAAAAAATGAACAAAGTCAATAGCAAAAAGATTGTTTTTTATACAAATTATGTTTTCTAATGAACCATATTTATCAAAAATACTGTTCAATTATAATGGTTTTGGGGAATACGTTTATGAAAGTGAAAATTGATAGCCCATCATTGATATCTATTTAAAAAAGTGATATAATGATTCTAATTGAAAATAATGATACATAATAAAGATAATTTAAATTACTTCAAAGAGAATTAACTTCTAAGAAGGGAAATCACAAATGAAAAATAATATAATTGTACCTGTTGGATATATGGGGTCAGGATCTTCTGCTATAACACATTTAGTATCTGAATTTAAAGGATATGAAGCCAAAGCAGGTATCTTTGAGTTCGTTTTTTTGCATTGCCCAAACGGGCTTTTTGATTTAGAAGACAAGCTCTTGGTGGGAAATACAACATTAAGAAGTGATGAAGCACTGCATAGCTTTTATAATACGATGAAGATGCTATATGATAAAAAGTATTGGTGGGTAGGTCATTATAAAGAAATAATCGGTGAAGATTTTTGGCCTGTAACACAAAACTTCATTGAAAGTTTAATTCAATGTAAACCGGATTATTTTTGGTATCCGCAAGAAAATGTGAACACTAGAATGTTTTTTAAGCTGATTTTGAACAAACTTGTTTCTATAGCTACGTTTAAAAAAATTCATCTAAAAAAGCCATTACTATATCCGGAGATTTGGCTTTCTTATGTAAAACCAGATGAGTTTTATGAAAAAGCAAAAGCTTATTTGAATCAAATATTTGATATGCTGGGTGTAGAGAAAAATCATATCATATTGGATCAATTATTACTACCGCAAAATATGCATAGAATTGATCATTATTTTGATTCTAATCTAAAAGCTTTTGTTGTTCAAAGAGATCCAAGAGATGTTTTTATTATCAACAAATATATTTGGCCGGCTCAAAATGAAATTGTTCCGTTCTCAACAGAAGTTGAAGATTTTTGTAGACAATATCGTTTAATGAGAGAGGCGGAACGAAGGACAGATAGTAAGAAAGTAATTTATTTAAAATTTGAAGATTTAGTTTATAATTATGATGAGTCTATAAAAGCAATTTTGAATTTTTTGGATTTATCGCCAGCAGATCATATTCGTAAAAAAGAGAAGTTTAAGCCCGAGATTTCTATTAACAATACGCAATTGTTCCGTGCGAATCCTTCTTATAAAAGAGAAGCTGAAATTATCGAAAATATGTTACCAGAGTATTTGTATTGTTTTCCATATGAGAACCATGTAAATACCGAAACTATTTTTTAATAGTAATAGGAGATAATATGAAAAAGTATTTGGAAAAAGTGTTTGGTAAAACTCAAAAGGAGTTTTTTGAGTTGGTGGAATCTAATATAAAACGAGATAAGAAAATGTTCATTATCACTGCTAATCCTGAGACATTGATGATTGGTGTTAATTCTCCTGATTTTAATCAGGTTTTGCTTGAAGATGATGTAACAATTACTCCGGATGGTATTGGTGTAGTTAAAGCGTTATCTATGTTAAACATGGATGTAGAAGAGCGTATTACAGGTGTTGATATTGCGAGGCATTTGTTAGACGTTGGAAATCAAAATCAGAAATCTATATATTTATATGGAGCAAAGCCTGAGGTGCTGGATGCTTTTGTTGCTAAAATAAAAAATGAATACGCTGATTTAGTAGTGCTTGGAGCAAAAGACGGATATCATAATGTGGATGATGATGTCTTTTTAGATATTGTTGAAAAGAAACCTGATATTGTGCTGATCGCATTGGGAATTCCAAGACAGGAATTATTGATTCATAAGTACTATAATCAAATGGAAAAAGGTATCTTTGTTGGTGTAGGTGGTACATTTGACGTTTTGAGCGGCACTAAAAAAAGAGCACCGAAATTTTTTATTAAAATGAATTTAGAATGGCTGTATCGTATTGCAAAGGAACCCAAACGGTTTAATCGATTTTATAAAAGTAATATACAATTTATGAAATTAGTAAATAGATTAAAGCGAGAAGGGTAAAAAACAAAATATAATAAAACTAGTTTGAAATAGAAAAATAATCTAGAATATGTGTTTTCAAGAAGCCAGCGTCAAAACGACGCTGGCTCAAATTTTATTATGGGGGCCAAAATTCAAAAACTAAACCACCACCGGCTTTAGCTGGTAATGGTTCTGATATGTATTTAATTTACAAATAGTTAAAAATCTATGGCTCTCCTTCTTACCTTGCGGTATGCGTTAGGCGTAATATTTTTATAGCGTTTAAATGTTTTTATGAAATAGCTTAGCTCGTTAAATCCACAGCTTAAGGCAATTTCTGTAACATTATCAAAGGTGGAGCACAGCAGCTCTGCCGCACATTCAATGCGATAATAGTTTAAATAATCTATTGGAGTATGCCCTGTAACCTGATGAAAAACACGACAAAAATATTTTGGTGCCATGTTTGCTTCAAGGGCTAAATCATCGAGCGTAAGTGGTAGAAAATAGTCATTGCGTATTCTTCGTAAAACATTTTTCATCTGCGATGCACGCTTTTCGGTTTTTAGACTTGCATCTGTAACTTGTTTGTATAATTTTTGCTGTATAACAATACCTATAAATTCAAACAAAAGACCTGTTGTTATAAATTCGTAACCATCTTGCTCTTTATCTATAGCTTCAAAAACAGCATCAATAATATTTGCACAGTAACTACCCTTTTCAAACTTATTTTGTATATTTGCGTTGTGCCCTAACACTAAGCTGAACTTTTGTCGGCAAATGATATTGTCCTGTAAAAAACGCTCCATATCAAACACTACACATTTATAAATGCAATTTTGGGGTATACCACCATGAATAACGCCTCCATTTATAAATGCACAGTCACCATTGGTGAGAACAATGCTTTCGCCGTCAAGCGATAGGGTTAAAACCCCATTAAGCACAAGCACAAATTCGCACTCAATATGCCAATGAAAAGGCATTTCATATCTTGGGTTTGCATAATCTACATAATAAAGTTCAATTGGAAAATCAAATGTTCCACGCACCTTTTCTTCATGACAGGCAAGATACTTCATTACACCCTCCAGAAAGTGAATATTGTTATATTATTTCTTATTATACAACTAGATAAGTGCAAAAAACAACAGTATAATATAATTTAGAATAAATTAAAGGAGCAAAATAATGGACATAAATTTAATCAAAGATCAAATATGCGATGTATGTCACAAAACATGGCAGCTTGGTTGGGTTGCTGCAAACGATGGCAACGTTTCTGCACGTTTGGATGACGGTACTTTTCTTGCAACTCCAACAGGAATGAGCAAGGCGTTTATCACTCCTGAAAAGCTTATAAGAATAGATGAGAAAGGGCAAATCTTAGAGGCTGCAGATGGATTGCGCCCTTCAAGTGAAATTAAAATGCATTTAAGATGCTACGAAAAACGTCCCGATGTGTGGAGTGTTATTCATGCACACCCTCCAGGAGCAACAGGCTTTGCGGTAGCACATAAGGCAATGGACATGTACAATATGATAGAGGATGTGGCTGTTATTGGCAGTGTTCCGCTCACTCCATACGGTACACCATCAACAATCGAAGTACCTAATTCCATTGAGCCTTATCTTGAAGATCATGATGTTATGTTGCTTGAAAATCATGGTGCACTTGCAGTTGGTAGTGACGTTATAACGGCATTTTACCGCATGGAGAGCTTGGAACTTTGGGCAAAAATTACAATCAATGCCATCATTTTGGGCGGTAGCCATGATATAAGTCGTGAAAATATTCAAAAGTTAATAGATTTGCGTGAATATTACGGAGTTACAGGCCGTCATCCAGGATATAAA
Organism: Paludicola sp. MB14-C6; assembly: GCF_030908625.1. Lineage (GTDB taxonomy): Bacteria > Bacillota > Clostridia > Oscillospirales > Ruminococcaceae > Paludihabitans. The sequence goes on from NZ_CP133133.1 coordinate 2,444,681, forward strand.
AAGTATAATAAAGTAGAGGGATAGACCTATGCTATAAAATATAGTTTGGGTTTTATCATAGCAATTGTTGCAACAGGAGAAATAGCTATTTATGCAAATATTACTTAAAAAGGATGTTGTTAAATGAGCAAAACCACTGTGCTTGCATTTGATTTTGGCGCATCAAGCGGACGCGCAATAAAAGCTTGCTATGACGGCAAAACTTTAACATATCATGAAATACATAGGTTCGAGAATAATCCGTACTTTTATCAAGACCATTTTTGCTGGGATATTGATGAATTGATGCAAAACGTTTATACCGCAATAGAAAAAGCAGGAGAGTTTAACAGTGTTGGATTTGATACTTGGGGTGTTGATTATGGCTTGCTTGATAAAAATGGCAATCTTGTTAAACGCCCTGTTAGCTATCGTGACATACGCACAAGGGGCGTGGCTAAAAAGGCATTTGAAAAGATGTCCGCATACGATATTTATCGCAAAACAGGCAATCAAATTATGGACATGAATACGCTTTTTCAGCTTATAAGCGATGATTTAAGCGGTACAGAAAAAATACTTTTTATGCCTGATTTATTTAGCTATATGCTTTGCAAAAATGCAGTGTGTGAGCAAACAATAGCATCTACTTCACAGATGTTTAATCCAACAGATATGCATTGGCAGGATGAAGTGCTTAATACCTTTGGCATATCTCAAAATAAACTTTGCACTATTGTGCCAAGCGGTACGATAATTGGTGAATATAAAAATGCAAAGGTTATTGCGGTTGCTGGTCACGATACACAATGTGCTGTTGCGGCAATGCCATGCAAAAGTAAAAATGTAGCTTTTTTATCCTGCGGTACATGGAGCTTATTTGGCACCGAGCTTGACAGCCCCGTGCTTACAAAGCAAAGCTTTGATAACTGTTTATCCAATGAGATAGGAGCAAACAGTAAAATTAACTTTCTTAAGAACATTATTGGGCTTTGGCTTATACAAGAAAGTAGACGAGAATGGAAAAGGCAGGGGAAGGAGTATAGCTATGCAGAATTGGAAAAGCTAGCTTTAGAGGCACAGCCGCTGCAATGTTTTATTAACCCAGATGCTTCAGAGTTTGCAACTCCGGGTGACATACCTTCACGTGTCCAGAAATTTTGCGAAAAAACAGGGCAAAAAGTTCCCGATACCGTTGGCGAAATTATGCGTTGTATCTATGAAAGCCTTGCAATGAAGTATCGCTATGCACTTATGCAAATTACAAATATTACACAAAAAAACTTTACTATTTTACATGTGCTTGGCGGTGGAACAAAGGATAAGCTGCTTTGCCAGATGACTGCCAACAGCTGTAATATTACGGTTGAGGCAGGCCCTATTGAGGCAACAGCGCTTGGCAATATTATTATCCAGCTTGTGGCACTTGGTAAAATACCAAGTATAGATGAGGGTAGGCAAATTATTGCGAACACTGAACATATTATAAAATATTATCCTACACAAAGTGATGTGTGGGAAAAAGCATATAATAATTGTAAAAAATTTTTTAAGGAGGATTTATAACAATGCTTTATCCTAAAATTGGTATACGACCTGCTATTGACGGCAGGTGGGGCGGTGTTCGTGAGGCTCTTGAAGAACAAACAATGGCAATGGCTAAAAACGCAGCAAAACTTATCAGTGATACGTTGCATTATCCCGATGGCACGTCTGTGCAATGCGTAATAAGCGACACAACAATAGGAGGAGGTGCCGAGGCGGCTGCATGTGCAGATTTGTTTACAACCCAAAATGTTATTGCCACGCTTACAGTAACGCCTTGCTGGTGCTATGGCAGTGAAACCTTTGATATGGACAATAAAACCATAAAAGCAGTATGGGGCTTCAATGGCACTGAGCGTCCGGGCGCAGTTTATTTGGCGGCAGTATTGGCTGCACATGCTCAAAAGGGTTTGCCTGCTTTTTCAATTTATGGGCATGATGTTCAAGATGCAAACGATTTTAGTGTACCTAATGATGTAGCAGAAAAAATTATACGTTTTGCTCGTTGCGCAATTGCGGTAGGTTGGATGAAAAATAAAGCATATGTAAACATTGGTGGTGTTGCAATGGGTATTGCTGGTAGCTATTGCGATGCAAATATGTTCCAAAAATATTTTGGTATACGAGCTGAGTGGGTGGATATGACCGAAATTCTTCGCCGTATAACACTTGGTATTTATGACCCAATTGAATACGATAAAGCTTTTGCATGGGTAAAAGCAAACTGCAATGAGGGCTTTGATTGCAATAAAGGGAAAATATTGTCTGATGTTATTACAAAGTCAAAGGTTGTACCTGCTGATAAAGATTGGGAATTCATAACAAAGATGACGATTGTCATGCGGGATATTCTTTATGGGAACCCACGTCTTGCCGAACTTGGCTGGTACGAAGAAGCCCTTGGTAAGAATGCTATTGCTGGAGGTTTTCAAGGTCAGCGAATGTGGACAGACTGGTTGCCTAATGCCGATTTTACCGAGGCTATAATGGCATCAACTTTTGATTGGAATGGTACAAAAATGCCTACACCTTTTGCAACAGAAAACGACACAATGAACGGTGTTGCAATGATGCTTGGCACATTGGTTACAAACACAGCACCGTGTTTTCATGATGTGCGTACATATTGGAGTAGCGAGGCGTGCGAGCGTGTAACAGGTAAAAAACCCGATGGCGTTGCACAAAATGGGTTCATTCATTTAATAAACAGCGGTGCAACAGCGCTTGATGGTAGCGGTGCAGCTAAAAACGAAGCAGGTGAGGGCTGTATGAAACCATATTGGCAAATGACGGAAAAAGACGTAGATGCTTGCTTAAAAGCAACTGATTGGTGCCGTGCAAACTATGAGTATTTCCGTGGTGGCGGATTTTCAAGCCACTTTAAATGTACAGCAGAAATGCCAATAACAATGTTGCGTGTAAATATTGTAGAGGGTGTAGGCCCTGTTTTGCAGATTGCTGAGGGCTTTACAGCGAATTTGCCCGAGGAAATACATAACACAATTGATATGCGTACAGACCGTACATGGCCGACGACATGGTTCTGTCCACGCCTTACAGGTCATGGTGCATTTACAGATGTTTACAGCGTTATGGCAAATTGGGGTGCAAATCACAGTGTAACTGTTTATGGGCATGTTGGAGCAGATTTAATCACACTAGCAAGTATGCTACGTATACCTGTAACAATGCATAATGTGCCCGAGGATAAGGTCTATCGTCCACACTGTTGGTCGGCTTTTGGTACAGAAAACCCAGAGGCAGCAGATTATAAAGCATGTTTAGCCTATGGTGCATTGTATAAATAAAATTATGTAGTGAATAATTCGTTACCTATTATAGTGACTTCGACCAACTAAAATGAAGGTGATTGACCTGGATACTTTAAGCATAATTTTATCTGCAATTATTATTCCAATTTGTGTAATTACTATTTATTCTGTAATACAAAAATCCAACAGTAAGACAAGTAAAACAATGTCAGATGAGCATTTTGTTGTTTCTATTCCCCGAATGATTCTGGCCATCGGAATAGTTGGTATTTTAGTGTTTGTGGGGATAATACTTGGATTTACATGCTTTTCTAAAGAATTACCACACATAGTATTTTATATTGTTTTCGGGCTGCTCCTTTGGCTTAAACATATCTGGTTTTGAAGACGCTTAAATTCAGAGTAATTGTAAAAGGTAAAGACATAACGGTATACTCTATTTTTGTGAAACCTTTTACATTTACTTTTAGTGAAATTATTTCAGCTGTGCGCCAAGTTAAAAGAAATCAGATGAAATCAGAAAGAATCGTCATAAAAACCAAATCAGGTAAAAAATTAATTGTGGAAAGTTCAGAGATATCATACAAGAGGTTTCTAAAAAAAATTAAATCGGAAGTCAAAAGCGAATTTTTATTTGGATTTGAATAACTTTAATTGTCAGAATGGAACAATAAATTAGAATTAGCAATTAAGATAACAGCGCTACCCTTATGGGCGGCGCTGTTTTAGTTGTGTAACAGAATACCACGGCTATGCCTGTGGTTCAAAAAAGGCGGAAGCCGATGAGCAGAAATAAGAAACCTCCTTGGGTAAAATAGATGTAGGTTTGCCAACCACATCAAAACCGAAGGAGGAATATCCATGAAGGATAATCAAAGTTTAGCACACACAAAATGGAATTGCAAATATCATGTTGTCTTTGCGCCGAAATATAGAAGGAAAGAAGTATATGGAAAAATAAAAGCAGATATAGGACAAATATTAAGAAAGTTGTGCGAACAGAAGGAAGTAGAAATAGTAGAGGCGGAAGCCTGCCCAGACCATATACATATGTTAGTATGTATACCGCCGAATTTGAGTGTAGCACAGTTCATGGGGTATTTGAAAGGCAAGAGTAGGTTGATAATATTTGATAGGCACGCAAATTTGAAGTATAAATATGGTAACAGACATTTTGGGGCAGAGGGGTACTATGTAAGTACAGTGGGACTTAATGAAGCCACAATAAAAAAATACATAGCAGACCAAGAAAAACATGATATAGCTTTAGATAAGCTGAGTGTAAAAGAGTACGAAGACCCTTTTAAGGGACAAGGCAAGTAATACGAACGCCCTTTAAGGGGCGGCAAAAGTGACAAGTGCAATAGGCTTGAACAAAGTGAAAGCCAGCGTCTTTAGGCGCTGGCAGGTAATAGGGGCTTATAGCCCCAGAGCAAACCACCCGTTGGACGGGTGGTTATGATTTATACCTTAATTGAAAAGATTCATAAATGCTGATATAATAAAAGGTAATATCAAGCAATCAGTAACGTTAAATCAATATGCATATGTAAATGGTAACCCGATTTCATTTGTTGACCCATTTGGCTTGTCTGCTGAAAGAGGAAAACAAAGTAATAGGAAGTCATGGTGGTCTCAAGCAAGTGAGTATATACATGGTGGACTTGATGTGGTTGGATTTATTCCTGGTGTAGACATTATTACTGACCCATTAAACGGAATTATATATGCATTTGAAGGCGATTGGGGAAATGCAGGACTAAGTGTTGTTTTTGCGATACCTTGCGTAGGAGATATTGCACAAGTTGGTAGAGTTGGAGTAAATACCGTTAAAGTTGTATCAAAGGTAGGAAAAGCTGCTGATAAAGTAGATGATATCAAAGATGCAGCAAAGGCTTTAGATCATGCAAGTGATGCTCTTAAGGGGGCGACAGATGGAAAGTATCTGGTTGGTGCTTATCAAGATATTAAAGGCGTTCCAGGACTAGATGCGCATCATGTTGGTCAAAAATCCCTAATGAAAGACCTAGTCGAAAATTATAATCCTAAAACTGCTCCAGCAATTAATGTTCCAAAAGTTGGACATACAATTAGTGGACCTAATGGTATTGTTTCAAGAAGTACGAATGGAATTGACTCAGCTCGTCAACTTCTAGCACGCGATATTATGGAGCTTAGACGTGTTTACGATGACATACCAAACTCAGCATTAAAGGAACTAATTGAATTAAACAAAAAAATGTATCCAGAAATGAGGGTGAAATGATGCAGAAGGAGTTAATAACAGCAATTTATAATTCGATTCTTGTTGAAAACGTTGAAATCTACAAAAGCTTATTTGAGACAACAAAAATTGGACCTAAAACTACAGAATACTGGAAGTCATCATTAGGGTTATACGAAAAGTTGTCAGATGATGATAAACAGATTTTGTTGAGAATCATTGAACAAACCGTTATTGATACTATTTCAAATATGCTTGGTGCAATTGATGGTAGTTCTACACTAGCCGATTTCGAACCAGAAATTGGATTAACTGCTGAAAACCAAAACATTCAAGGAGATCTGCAAGATATATTCCTTGAGATGGTGGAAAAATCGAGAAAGTAGAATATGTTAAAAGTACACCTGATAGACACTCTATAACTCGCCACAATAGCGGTCTAGAGGCATTGTCAACCACCTATCTGACAAACAAAGGGTCATTTCGACCACGTACTAAAAGCACAAACGTCGGCTATTGCCTGCGATTGTGAGCGCTAGGGGGAGCAAGGCGACTCAAACATTATAGCAACCAAAATGAACCAGCTGAAATCAAGTAGGCTGGTTCATTTTTATGTCTGTTTAGTTATGGTTAATTCCATTAACATTATTGACATATATTATATTTAAATGTATAATATATTGGTAAAATATATATAAATTTTATGGGGTATAATTATGTAATTAAAAAGAAATTTAATTTGCACATTTGTTATTGTAGCTTTGGCTGTAGGTTCTCTTTCAGTGCCTGTATTTGCTTCAAATAGTAATTTGAATGTTGACTTATGGGGTAATGGAAACACCACTTTTGTACAAAGTGGTCATAATACAGATAGAACTTCTGTTGCTAAAATAAATTTATACACAGGAAGAAGTAGTCGATTTTATGTTGCTTCAAGAGATAATTCAGGTGACTGGACTGGTTGGACAAACTATATTATGCCAGGTCAAACGGGCCGTATGAGATATAGTCACGGAATACCTCCAACAAATCAAGAGCTTAAATTAAATGGTCAAGTTCAGAATGTTACATCAACAAATCCTAATTTTACAGGATGGGTTGATTTTGGATAAAATCGTACATACGGTAAAATAAAAAAATAATATAATATAAAATGCATGAATATTTTACTATATTATTAGCAATGCGAATATAAAAGGAGACACTATGAAATGCAAAAGCATACTTAAATTAGAATTTAAGCGTATTTTAACACAAAAGAATATCTATGCTCTTATTGTTATATTAACTCTATGGGGGGCAATAAATGAATTTTTCATTTTAAGTTCCTTTTATCCCCAAAATACGGAATCCTTTGAGAATCCCGCATTTTTGGCAATGGGTTTTTTAAATAGTGGAAACTCGAATTGGCGTGTTATTATTACATTCATAATACCGCTATTATTATCATTTTTTATAGGTTCTTTCTTTTTAGATGATAGAGAAAAAGGACGTTATCAAGTTTTATTAACGAAATCTGGAAAAAGAATATATTGGAGCCAAGGTATTGCCATTTTAATTAGTACTTTCTTTTGTGTTATCATTCCTTGTATATTAGAACATATTATACTATATATTTCTTTTCCTTCTAAAACATATATTTGTTTAAATTATGGTGAATCCATTCAAAATCTTCCTCTTATTAGTAGCTTAACCTGTTTTTCATATTTATATAAAAATCATCCATATTTATTGAATATTATTTGTATCGGTATGTATGGAATATACTGTGCTACATTAGCACTTTTATTTTATTCAATATCTCTATTAATGCCGTCAAAGATTAACAAAAACATAGTCCTACTTTTTATAGCAGCAGCATTTATTTTTATTAACGTAGTTTTTAGTTTTATATTATACGACTATTTTCCGGTAGCAACATTTATCTTTTCCATTGGAAATGCAGTAGATTTCCATTGGTATCTCTTTTTCATATTATTTGAATTAGTTATTTCTTTAGTTATTATAACATGTAAAACAAGAAGAAAAGGTGATATATTATAGAATGAAAAATAAATTAATGTATATACGTTATAAAGAAGTGTTAATGTATGTAATGGTTACATTAACTTATTTTTGTATGACAATTTGTATATGCTATATTAGAAACGGATTTATTTTAATAGACTTAACCTTGGATCAATTGCGAAAACAGTTTTTTTCTCCAATTATTTTTTATCCATTTGTATCAATTATATTATTGATATTAAACTGTAAAAATGATTATTATAATATGAACTTATGTGCTTTATACCGGTTTACCAGTAAATACATAGTTTTAAAACACAAGATAATAGCAATATTTGCGAATGTTTTTATTGTGATTTTTATGTTTTTTATTGAATTTGTGGTATATACAACTATATTTATAAAGCCACAAAATAGAGAAACATCCTTTCACATCATTACTCTTTTGTTATTATCTTATTCGCTTTATCTGCTAATAGCTAATTTAATAGCAATTACTATTTCGCATATTTGTCAATCTATTTATATAGGTGTTGTTTTTGCAGTTGTTTGGTTATGTCTAGATCTTTTAGTGGCACTTGGAATGCTATCAGCGTGTGGTGTGAATTTCACTTCTTTGTCATCAATGTGCATCTACAATACATATAGTTTAAATTTAATAACAATGGAAGATTTTTTATCAACAAATAGTATTCTATTTGCTATTATTATTTTATTGTTTTTATTAAATTATATACTGTATAAAAGAATGAGAGATGAAATATTATAAAAAAATTAAGCTTATACTCTACATTATGTTTATTATTGTGTGCTTTTCTGTACATGCTTCCTTTAATTCTAACAAGTCATCGTAGCAATTTACTTGAATCGATATGGACGACATTTACTCCGCGTATTTTTATTTCCAGACGAGTAGAAATTGATTTTGTAGAGCAATTATTACATGCATTACCATTCATAGGTGTTAGTTTGTGTACTGTATTCTATATTTCAAATGATTATGATAAAGCACAACACTATATTTTTACTCGTATGAAATCTAAATTAAGTTGGTATCTAAAAAAATGTTGTTTTATTGTCATTCATTCAGCTTTATTTATGACAACATTTATTATTTTGTGTATAAGTATCTGCTGCGTTTTTTCAGATAAATCACCAGTGAATTGTCAATCTTATTGGTTAATAATATCATATATTTCAATTGGTTATATTTTTTTAGGCATTTGTATGTCATTATGTGGAGCTGTATTAGCCATTATTTTAAAAGAAATATTCTCATTACTTTTTGTGTGGTCTTTTTTTATTATAATTCCTTCAATGGCATATTACATGCTACTAAATCAAAAGTTATACTACATAATTAAATATATCCCCTTGTCCACAACATATTGCACTTTTAATAATATACTAATAAACTTTCAAGACACAATGCGATTATCCATAAATATTTTTGAAATTCCAAATTATACTTTAATTTTTAGATTAAGCTTTTTATTAACATTATTTTTAACGATAATAGTTATGGGATATATTATTTTACAACGGCAAAAGTTTTTTAAATTACGAAGGAGAAAAAAGAATGATTACAGTTGAAATAAATGATGCATACAAAGAAATAAAGGGCAATGTAATTTTAAACCATGTAAATATGCAACTAAAATCAGGTCATATATATGGCTTTTGGGGTAAAAATGCTTCGGGTAAGACAATGCTATTTCGTGCTATAACCGGTTTGATTTATTTAAATCATGGAGAAATAAAAGTCTTTGGACAAACAATTGGTAAAGATACAGACTATCCCAATGATCTAGGATTAATTATTGAAAATATAGGGCTGTGGAATGATTATACTGGATTCGAAAATTTAAAATTACTTGCATCTATTAATAATAAAATTAACGATGAAGAAATTAAAAATACATTATCTCGTGTGGGACTAGATCCAGATGACAAACGCAAATATAAAAAGTATTCTTTAGGTATGAAACAAAAACTAGCTATCGCACAAGCAATTATGGAGAAGCCTAAATTGCTTGTTTTAGATGAACCAACAAATGCATTAGATGAGGAAAGTTGCAAGAATGTGAGAAACATTTTAGTCGAACAAAAAGAACGTGGAGCAACTGTACTTATTGCGAGCCATAACCGAGATGATATTGATGCTTTGGCTGATGAAATATACCAAGTTAGTTCTGGTAAAGTATCTATTATGAATAATGAAAAGGCGGGTAGTAAAAATGAAAACGAAAGTTAAAAAATACATTGTTTTTACTTTTCTAGCTATTTTATCAATTTCACTAATTGAATTTATATATATTAAAAAAACTAGCGACAACAAGATAAATGATCGTTACGATCTTAACAATGAGCAGCTCTTACTTTATGATAATAATAGACAAATGTTGTCGATGGATGAAAATATTATAGACCGTTACAATCAGCCGTCTGATGAAGCATACGACAAGTTGCTTAAAAAACGGGTTTCTTTAATGAAAAAATTTGCAGGTGACAGTGAGAGTTTAACACAAGAAGAACGAAAACTACTTCCGCCAGCTTTTTTGGATATTAGTAATGAAACAACCACATTACCGATAGAGAATAAAAGCTATGAATTGATTAAAAGTAATTCTGAAAATATTCTTAAAATTAAAATAACTGGTAAGATAATTGTGCCAAACTACGGCAATTACTGTATGTATGAGGCTGAATTATTAGATCAATATAAAGGAAAGACAGAAAGTAATATAATTTATTTAATTCTTCCTATTGAAATACATATAAAAGATAAAATAATTTATTCTAACAATTTAACAGCTCCATTAAAATTGAATAAAGAGTATATTGTTTTTAGCAAGAAATATCGTCACCATGGCAATCAAACTGATGAATTAAAATATTCTTATGTAGTTACTGGGGGCTTTAATGTATATTTATTAGATAATCAAATGCAAAATAAATATTATAAGGTATATGAAAATTTACCTTACTCCGAACTTCAGGAGGCTCAGATAACGTGCTTTTCTGAAGAGGATATGAATCTTTATAACCAAAATAAAAAAAAGATATTAGAAATATATAATAATTTCTAAAAATTTCAATCATATAAGCTGTCATTTACATTTAATAAACGTAAAAATATGATTGAGTGAATACCCTTTAGCCAATCGGCTAAAGGGTATTGTTATGATGCTGTATGGATGATATTAAATAAACTTTACATGAAATAAATTGAATAATATTGGATAATTTGTTGTTTGATTATGGAATTAGTTGTATAATGAGAAGGGTAATTAGATATACCCATTTACGCATTATAGCAATAACTTGAAGCATGTAAAGCATCATAGTAAGCTAATAATTGGGACAATAATGGGATGTTGAAATAAAGAGGATTTTGTGAGGTGTATAAAAATTGGAAAATGAAACTATAAAAGAATTTATGGCACAAAAAGCAGGACAAATTTTTGGAAATGCATTTATTTTAAATCGAATGAAACGAGTTTTAGGCGGTGCACAGAAGCATACTTATCTGGCTGAAACTGAAAACAATTTTAAGTTTATAATTTATATATGGGATAAAAGTACATCGTATTTTTCCTATGACTGCAAAAAAGATGTTTTTTCTTCGAGCAGCGCACAACTGTTTGAAGAAAACAATAAGTTTATGATGCAACACAATGTAAATGTTCCAAAACTATATTATATGGATAGAAGTAAAGAGAATCAAGAATATGAATATGCCTTTGTCGAATATATAGATGGTATTGATATGGATGAAATAATTTCAAAGTATCCTGAACGCTTGCATTTTGTTTTGCCTTCTCTAAAAAACAGCATTGACAATTTACACAATATAAAAAGTGCGGTTGTTGGACAACTTAATAATTTTCAAACATCGGAATTTAATATAATAGATTTTTCATTTAACAGTGCACAGAAGGATATTGATTATCTTATTCAAGTTGACGATAAGAATAAAGAGTTATATTCAGAATTATCTGATATTCTGTGTCAATCAACTCAAAGTATGACTACAAGAGATGAGTATACATTTATACACGGAGAGTTAGGACCCAATCATGTCATTGTAGATGAAAGTAATAATGCTTTTCTCATAGATATTGAAGGTGCTAAATATTGTGATTTAGAAGAAGAAACAAGTTTTTTGAAAATTCGATTTGGGAATAATTATAAGAATTTAATAAATAAACAACTTGATCAGAAAAGGATGGAATTCTATCATTTATGTCATTGTTTAGGCAATCTGTCGGGAGCCATCAAATTAAAGATTGATAATTATTATGATATAGATGATGTAAAAGGGATGATTAACTATTTTATTTCCCTTTTGAGAAAAGTGGTAGATGAAAACAGTAAAAATGAATATTATGTACATAGCTTATGATAGGAAAATTATATGTAATTAACTTTGAATTTAAAAAATATGGGTTATTCTTTAATAGACACAAGTGAAGCTGACTTAGATGACTTTATAGGTGTCGATATAAAATCACATAGTAAATATATTGTTGAGCATAGCAACTTTTTTGGCGAATGGAATAAAGATATTCTGGTTAACGCTTTTTATTGTAAAAGAAAACTAACATTTTTCAAAAAGTTGCTTTTAAATGACGAAGTAGTGGGCTTTTTGGGTTATAAGCATAATCTTTATTTGAATTAACTCCCCATTATCTTTTCTTAAAAAAGCAGCGGCATTCTTTGCGAAGGAAATATAATAAGTACATATGATTTTATCAATAATAACAAGGGCATAATGGGCGTGAGATGGCTGTTAAGACGGCTTAGTTTCAATACAAATTCATATTATTTTTACATTAATAACAAACAAAATAAGGCTAAAAAGTTTCTTAAAAAGAAGGTAATATTAGATAAAATTTCTTCAATATACCATAGTAACAACGGTACTCCTGGGTACCGCCAGATGACTGATGAGCTGCATAAAGAGAATGTATTTTTAAGTCCTAATACAGTTTATTTTTATATGAAAGAACTAAACTTAAAGTCCATTACAAGGCGGAAGTATCACTATGAACGCGGTGAAGCACACAAAGTTTTTGCTAATCTTTTAGGACAGAATTTTACTGCATCTAAGCCTAACGAAAAATGGTGTACTGATTTTACATACCTCCATCTTGAGAACGGAGAGAAACATTATAATTGCAGTATTTTAGACCTGTATGATAGAAGTATTGTGGTATCAATTTGCTCTGACAAAATTGATGCTAAGCTTGCTATACTCACTTTGAAGAAAGCCCTGTCACAAGAAAATTATCCTAAAGGTGTAATTTTCCATTCTGACCAAGGTAGCCAGTATACTTCAAAAGCTTTTACTGAATTTTGTGCTAATAATAGCATCGTTCAGAGCATGAGCAAAGCTGGTTATCCTTATGATAACGCACCTATGGAGCGTTTTTACAACACTCTTAAAGTTGAGTTCTATTATCTGTATAAATTTAGAACAAGTAAAATTTTATATTTGTGTATTGATGACTTTATTTATACTAGATATAACCATTCAAGACCTCATTCATTTAACAATGGATTGTCTCCTAAACAAAAGCGTTTTAACTTTATTAAATCTGCATGATTTTTCGAAGCTCTGTTACAATTTTACTTGACTAGTACAATATATCCAAGGAAACGTATATAGGATTTGAAGACATACTGCGAGCGTATAGTGGATATGTAGAAAATCTCAAGGACAACGATGAAGGAATTGGATTCACCCATCTTGAATTAAGCAGACGAAGCAAGAAAGGTATGAAGACAGAAGAATACAAAAAGAGATATATTAAGAATTACCTGGATCAAGAGAGCGAGATACAAAGGGGAATTAATCAGCTGGAAATCTGGAATAAATATATGTCTACCATCTTAGCGGATAAACTTAAGCTGGAAGAGTATAGTAGAGTTATTGAAGACTTAACCTATATTATCAATGCAAAAAAACTTGAGAGATATGCTGTAAGACAGTTATTCGAAGAGGAAGAGATTCAATCCACCATGGAGAATATTGTTCGAAATTGGGATCAGGTAAGATCTACAATATCCAAGTTTTTTATAACAAAGATTTATAGAGAGAGCAGTATGGAAAATACGGTACAGGTAATAAAAAACATTATTGCAAGTGAGAGGGAAATGTTGAAAAGGATGTCCGCCATCGGATGATAAAGCATTAGTCTCTAAGAGATGCAATATAGTTAAAATAAAGAATGAAAAGATATGATTGTTAGTAATGCCATGAAAGAGAGGAAAATAAATATGAAATATCTAATAGTGAAAGCGGAGAACAAACACGTAGAAGAGGCAGTAGGATTATTCAAGAATGTTATGAAGGAAATCAGGGACATGAACTCCTTGATTCCAGACTTACAACAAGATGAACAGATTAAGAATATGATTCGTGAGCTATTTCAATGTAATGCAGCTTACATAGCCTTCGAAAATGAGAAAATGGTAGGATACCTAGCTGGGTATCCAATACAAAATGAGTTTTTTAGTTCATCAAAAGGTGTGTTTATTCCTCTTTATGGACACGGAACTGCAAAAAAAGACCGAGAGAAAATATATCAGAAATTGTATTCCTTTGCATCAGGCGAATGGGTAAAAGACGGATTAATTACACAATTAATTACAACATTTTCAGATGACAAGGTGTGTATGAAAACCTGGATGCTAATGGGCTTTGGAAACAGATGCTGTGATGCGGTTAAAGATGTAGAACCAATCGGAGCTAAATTGCCTGAAAATATTGTAATAAGAAAGGCTGAACAGGAAGATATACCGTTGTTAGCAGAACTTTGTTATCAGGATAGCCAGCATTACAGAAATGCACCTACCTTTATGACAGGTGATGAAGAAACCATGGAAGAATGTATAGCTGGATTTTCAGAATGGTATTCTGAAAATAACAGACATGTGTGGATTGCTTTTGAAGGTGAAACACCAGTGGGGTATATGAGGATCAGTGAAGAAGGAGAATCCTTTATTTCACACAGTCCAGAAATGATGAATATTACTGGTGCGTTTGTGAATCCAGATTATAGAGGAAAAGGAATTGCAGATTCACTTTTAGAGAATATATTGGCATGGATTAAGGAGAATGGATACTCTTTGTGTGGAGTAGATTTCGAATCAATTAACATTCCAGGCAGTAATTTCTGGAATAAGTATTTTACCACATATACATACAGCATGGTGAGAAGTATCGATGATAGAATTTTAGATGAGGAGAAATAATGATGAGGCAAATTTATAATACAAAGGACAATTATTCCAACTGTTTTCAAAGTATGGTGAGAGCTGTAGCAGAGTATTATAAGAGAGACTATCAAATGGTTTACTTCAATGTCTGGTATCATGCTGTGCTACAATACACTTGTAACAGACCTTCGAAAAATATATACATAGTTAACTTTTATAACGCTAGGAGAAATGATGGCTAATTTTAAAGATATTCGTACACTAGAATTCTATAAAAATAAAAATACATTTACAGGAAGTGCTAACGATTTCAATTATAGAATTTCTACTGACAGTGAAAATTTGAAAGTTGAGATTTGGAAAGGTTACTTATGTTATAATAAAAGTGAAATATTGAATCAAGAAGTATTTCCTTTAACAGAAGATGGCTTTAAGCAAATACCAGTATGGTTACAAGAACAAAGTAAAATAATTTAATTTCAAATAACACAAAACTCCCTAGTTAAAACCTAGGGAGTAAATAATTTATAAAAGGTGGCAAACAAAGCCATAATATGGTACAATCTAAATACGGGTAAGAAAATAAACCCCTACAGCACTACGATTGCGCTAACAAACGTAGTGCTTACGCCTAAAAGATGCACAAACATCTTGAAGACTTATAGGAGAAAACTTCTGTGTGTAATTTTATCACAGTGGTATAGAACTGTCAAGCTTTCAGAGCGTTTCAGCGCATCTGGAAGCTTGACTTTTTGTTTTAGAATGCTTTTGCATTTTAAATATAAACCGTATCTTGACAAATAATAAGCCAAGACGAATATTTAAGCTGGTACTTAAATATTCGTGTCAACTTACTAGTAGGGGGTAACTGCCCTTATAAAGCTTATTTATAGTGCCTATGAGTACATTGAGCATATGCGAGCGGTGATAAGCGGTTCAAGCACCTACATATAATACGCTTGCGATAAATATTGTATGTAATAACTGATTGGTAATCAGTGAAGTTGCGATGACAAGCATATGTATAATGATACTCCTGCTGCGTAGTTGCGTCAGCTACCTAAAAAAGGTAGATACCTCGTATAGTCTTGAAAAAGATATAAAAGATATGTGTGTTATAACCAATAACAACTTGGCTCTATAATAAATGTTGTGGTCAACAAATAGAGCTTTCTAAAAAAATAAAAAAAGAGAGCATATTTAACGAAAATCCGATAAAATGGGATTGTACGAAACCATAATCGGAGGTTAAAATATGCTCTCAACTAATTTTATCGAAAAACTGCTAGGATTGCAAGATGTAAAAGTAACTAATGTCGACATAAATGATGAATATATTAAAATATTTATTAAAATGGAAGTAAAAACACACCATTGTCCCAATTGCAACTCTAAAACAAAATACATTCACAGCTATCGTAGACAAGTTATTAAGGATATTCCTATGTTAGGTAAGAATTTATTCTTAGTGTATAGAAAACGTCGATATCGTTGTCCACACTGTGACAAGTGCTTTTATGAGGAGAATACGTTTTTACCTCACTATCATAGAATGACAAATAGATTAGCGGCTTTTGTAATTGATATGCTACATAACGAACGGTCTTTTACAAGTGTTGCAAATGATGTAAATCTATCAGTATCAACAGTTATACGAATATTTGATTTCGTTTATTATCCAAAACCAATACTCTCATCTGTTCTTGCAATAGATGAGTTTAAAGGCAACACAGGTGGTGAAAAATACAATGCAATCATAACAGATCCCGAAAATCATGTTGTTCTCGATATTCTACCAACAAG
Source organism: Paludicola sp. MB14-C6 (assembly GCF_030908625.1). Classification (GTDB taxonomy): domain Bacteria; phylum Bacillota; class Clostridia; order Oscillospirales; family Ruminococcaceae; genus Paludihabitans. The sequence goes on from NZ_CP133133.1 coordinate 2,461,235, forward strand.
ATATAGTCATGATTTAATTCAATATTTTAAAAATATGAACCGTTCTGACGTAACTTATTTCATAAGTGACATGTGGAGTCCCTATCGAGATTTAGCTACTAATTTCTTTAAAACAGCTATTCAAGTAATTGACAAATATCATTGGATAAGACAGGTAGTTTGGGCTTTTGAGAACGTTAGAAAAGAGGAACAAAAAAAGTTTAATCAAACCCATAGAATCTCGTTTAAACGTTCAAAATCATTGTTAATTAAAAGTTTTGACACCTTACTGGTACCCTAGTAAAATAGGAGTATAGTAAGGTGTCATTTTTTAGTGTCATAAGTTAAATGAAAGGAAGAGTTGAAAATGGTATATGGATACCTAAGAGTTAGTTCAAAATCACAACAAGACAATAACTCATTCGAACAGCAAGAGCAAGAAATTTTGGGCCGATATGATAATGCCAAAATCTATTATGAGCAATTTACAGGAACAACAACAGATAGGCCAGTACTCAATAATATTTTAGTTTCATTGTTACCTGGCGATACCTTAGTTGTAACAAAACTAGATAGGTTAGCAAGAACTACTACTGAGGGAATTGAATTAATTCAAAGGTTGTTTAAAAATGAAGTAGCTGTACATGTTTTAAATGTCGGTTTATTAGAAAATACTTCGATGGGTAAATTCTTTATAACTACGCTACTTGCTGTTGCTGAGCTTGAACGAAATCAAATAGTAGAGAGAACGCAGGCAGGAAAGATAATTGCGAGACAAGATCCTAATTATAGAGAGGGAAGGCCTAAAGTTTACAGTCGTAATCAAATAGCACATGCGCTAGAGTTACTTAATAAGCATACATATAAACAAGTTGAAGACTTAACTGGTATATCAAAAAGCACACTAATTCGTGCTAAAAGAAACAAATCCTAAGAAATTAAAAAATTGTGATGTAATAGTATAATCATAAAATCTCATATTATAGAAACAATAAAGAAATATATTTAAGTTCTATCATAAAGTATGATAAAAACAATTGTTGAAACAATAATTATGAGGTGATGATATGGCTGTAGCAAATAAAACTACTATAGCGTTTAGTTTAGTGTCAATACCAATTGCTATGTATACTGCAAACCAGGATAATGATATAAGTTTTAATCAATTGCATAAAGAGGATAATAGCAGAATAAAGTACAAGAAAACTTGTGGACATTGTGGTAAAGAAATAACGAGTCAGGATATTGTAAAAGGCTATCAATATGATGATGACAAATACGTAGTTGTGACGGAAGACGATTTAGAAAAAATTAAAACTGAAAAAGATAAGACAATACAAATATTACATTTTGCAAATTTAAATCAAATAAGTCCAGTTTATTATGATAAAACTTATCATGCCATACCAGAAGCTGGCGGCGATAAAGCTTTTGAATTATTGCGATCTGCACTTATGGCCGAACAAAAAATTGCAATCGGTAAAACTATAATAGGTAATCATGAAACATTGCTTGCTATAATTCCGAGAGAAGACGGTATGTTAATTCAAACCATGTATTATAATGATGACATCAAGGATGTACCAAAAACCTACAATAAACCCGAAATATCAGATACAGAGCTGCAAATGGCAAAGACACTCATTAAGTCAATGGATACTCCTTTCAATCCGGAAGAATATAAAGATGAATATCAGATTAAATTGCGTGAACTCCTTGAGCAAAAGATTGCAGGAAGAGAGATTGTGCAAGCAAAGCCAGAGGAACAGGGGAAAATTATCGATATTATGGAAGCATTGCGAGCTAGTATTGAGAAAAACACTAAGACAAAGCCAATTAAACGAACACGTAAAACCAAAGGTGTATCGTAATGGATTTATTCGAGTCTCGGAATATAAAGCCAATGTTGATTGCAGAGAATGTTGAACCATTTAATTCACATGAACACATATTTGAGCTAAAGCTTGATGGGAGTCGATGCATTGCATATCTAGATAAAGATGAAGTTGATTTAAGAAATAAAAGAAATGTTAAGTTGATTCCTAAATTTCCTGAGTTGTCGAACATCAACAAGCAAATAAAAAAACGCTGCATTCTAGATGGTGAGTTAATTGTAATGGTTGAAGGAAAACCTAACTTTTATGAATTACAAAGGCGTACCTTAATGTCGAATAAGTTTAAAATTGAGTTAGCTTATAAACAACACCCAGCGTGTTTTATAGCTTACGATATTTTGTATTTAGAGGATCGGCAAATAACAGATTTACCATTGATAGAGCGTAAAAAATTACTTGCTAAAACTGTAAAAGAAAATGAACAGATTGCAATTTCAAGGTATATCGAATATAACGGCATTGATTTATATAAACTAACTGAACTGCAAGAGCTTGAGGGTATAGTAGCTAAATTAAAGGATAGTAAATATTATTTTGGAAAGAGGACTCATGATTGGGTTAAAATAAAATGGCTATTAGACGATGACTTTGCGGTTTGTGGTTACATCGAAAAAGATAACAATATGACAAGTATTGTTTTGGGGCAATATAAAAATGATGAATTGGTATATAAGGGGCATGTTACTTTAGGTGTAAGAAAATCTGATTTAATTAAAAAAGGAAAGGCTATAGAGTCCTCACCTTTTTCAACCATTCCACAAGGTAATGAAGAAGCAATATGGCTTGAACCTAATTTGGTTTGTACTGTACAATGGATGCCACGACAAAATAAAGGTATGAATCAATCAGTTTTTAAAGGCTTTAGAGATGATAAAACTCCGAAGGAATGTATAGTAAAATAAAAATAAGCCCTCTACCAAATGGTAGAGGGCTATTTTTATGCCTAATTTTAGTATAATATGTTGTTTTATTTTGGCTTTGGGTATATAATTATGGAAAACATATTTAAATAACTATTAAATAACTAACAACTGTCTATGTTTATGAATAGGCATACTTTTATTGATTGAAGGAGAAATATATGAAAACAGATGAAGAAGAGGATTTATCAGAAATTCTGGACAAGATGTTAGAATTGCAAAAATCCGAAAAAAGCAATACATTTATACATAAGACAATAGTTGTTTTATGTGGGATTGCTGCAATTATCATTATTGTGTTTTTGTGCTTAATGATGTATAAAAACAATTTTTCTATCGAAAGCCTGCTTTCCCTACTGTTGGCGTTTTTCTCAATTTTTATTTCAATGTTTTTCTATTTTAAAGCTTCAGATACTAGTAACGCTTTCTATGATAAATCTTATGATATTATGAAAGATGTATCAGTTACTCTCGGTAAAATTGAAGCTCAATTTGGGGAGAAATTGAATAATTTGAATGATAAAATCTCTCACATATCCTATAAAGAAAGTGAAACAACAGAAAAATTAGAGTCTACCGAAGACGAAAAACAAAAAATAATTGACGAGTTATTTGAAAAGACTCAAATGAATGATAAAGAAAAAGAAGCATATCGAAGAAGATTACAAGAAAAAGAAAAAGAAACTGAAAATTTGCAAAATCAATTGTTAAGATTGCAGCGTGAGAGAAATATGTTAGTCCATAATGATTCTTATTTATTAAATAAAAATAATAGGGTCGATATAAGTAAATTGTTTAAAAAGATTCCATATATGGATTTGTTGGCAATTGCAGAAGGAAGGATAGGTGCAATTAGTATGGAGTCGATGAGGATAATGAGCGATATGGGAATAAATCCTGCTTATCTATTGAACAATGAGAAATTTCGTAGCTTGTTCAAAGAAATGATGGATGATTTACGTCTTGTTAATGAAAATATGTAAATATAAAATTAAATAGGGTATGTAAATACAATTTACTTTAAAAACTAACCACATTCATTAAACAAAGTGAAGAAAGATGAAAATTATGTGTTCTGAAATTGATAATGTTAAAATGAGTTTGGAAAAAATTGAAAGTATATATAGTGCGAAAAATAATCCTGCAATAAAGTCATTATTTTCTATATTAAATACTTTCCCTGTTATAGGTGAGTTAATAGATACAAGTACTGAATATATACTTTTAGATTTTCAAAAGAAAAAACAAGAAAAGCTTTTAGAAGTTATTACTTTAAATAATAACTTTATTACAACTGAAAATGTAAATAATATCGAATTTATCATGAGTTTTATTAAAATTATGGAAGCAGTAAATAAGTTAACTTCAAACGACAAAATAAAGTTTTATGGGAATCTCTTGAAAAATTCTTTTTTATGTGAATATAAAATAGATGATAATTCGTTTGAAGATAATTTACAAGCATTAAATTCATTAACATATAACGATATTATAGTATTAGAGTCTCTAAATTCAAATTACGTAGAAATACCTCAAGATATAGGAAATCAACCAGAAGAATTTAAGAATTCAATAAATACGACTTTGAATAAAATTTCGTTACAAATAAAAAAACCTACAGATTGGATAATTGCAATTTTGGATAAGTTATGTGGTACTGGTATGTGTACAAGGACAATATATCAAAGTTTTACCTTTGGCTTATCAGAAACGGATACTCATTATCAAATTTCACCGCTGTATAGCAATTTGCGTAAATTTATATTAGACGCAAATTAAGATAATAAATTTAATTGAAGAAGTATATATGAAAATAGCTTTGGGTATATAATGATGATTATAAGCTTTTCCATTGGAATTTGTTTCTAAATATTGCGTGCGAACGTGAAGCTTACATAAAAATTAAGTACGGTTTTATGGGATTTATCGGCATATATTTTTGTTCAAAATATAGGTTCGCACTTTTGGGGCTTTTAATCCCTTTACAGAGCCGTTTCTAGGCTCTGCCCTTACAACCCCTACATACACGGGGACTATAACATCACCATTGTAGTAATCCCTATATGCTTGCACAGCTTACAACCCCTACATACACGGGGACTATAACATCACTAGCAATAAATAAGTTACCACTATTATCAACTTACAACCCCTACATACACGGGGACTATAACACCAAGTATTTCTACAATTTTTGAAAGCGGAATGTCTTACAACCCCTACATACACGGGGACTATAACATAAAAGCTCCTTATATAAATCTGTCCAATCAAACTTACAACCCCTACATACAAGGGGACTATAACTCCTTATCTAAATTTATACCTAGCTGAGTTAATACTTACAACCCCTACATACACGGGGACTATAACACGTGAAACATTATATTGCGTACAAGTCGGAGCGCTTACAACCCCTACATACACGGGGACTATAACATCACATCTTACAATTAAAGGCCAATATATAGCTTCTTACAACCCCTACATACACGGGGACTATAACACATTCAGTACATTCTTGCTTTATAACAAGATAAGCTTACAACCCCTACATACACGGGGGCTATAACACACAATCTAAGGCATACATTAGCACGTGTTTATCTTACAACCCCTACATACACGGGGACTATAACAACCTTGTTATGATTGATAACACTTATTACAAGCCTTACAACCCCTACATACACTTAATAAACTGTATAAAAAAGCACTGTGCTCAATCGAGTACAGTGCAAATCATAATAAATAATATTTTGATATGAGGTGTCTATACATGAAACTAACACGTAGTACTAATGCACAAGCTGCCGAATTCTTTCGTGATTCAGATAAAGGAAAATTGATTACTCAAAAAAATCCTGCAATAGATATAACTTCAGATATTATTAAAGCATTGCCTAATACAAAATCATTGGTCGGAAGAATATTATTAAAGCCCAAACAACATGATGACAATAACAAATTCAAAAATTTTGTAGAGAGTTTAGTTAATGGCAAACATAATTTTTCTAATGAATTACCACACTTGAATAATAATACAAATGTAGAAGACCTTATAAACAATAGCCTATCCCGTTACGGTAAAAATCTTAAATATAATAAAGACGGTCTTACTTTAAAAGAGCTGATAGTCAATTACTATAACGGTATAGCGATAGATAACGAATTGATTTTGTTGCATAACCATATTGAAAAAATAATTAACTTTAAAATAGAAAAGTTAACTAAATCTATTTCTGAAAACAGCATTCCTTTTGAGATAGACAACAATCAACTAACCCCTCAATCTAATAAAATGAAATTTCTTTTTAGTCTTTTAAAGAATGATGGTGTAGATAAAAGTAGCTTTGAGAATTTTGAAGCAAAATACAACTATATAATTTTACAAGATAAAATAAAAAATTATATAACTCAAACTGTAGATAGTGGACATAAAATATTATGCAAAATAATTTATTCTATGGTTTTAGAATATAATCATAATTTTTATAAAGCTAATGAAACGGACAGTAATATAGATGCTTATGTTTTCTATTCAAATGAAATTAGAAATCATTTTCGTACTTATTTCCCTGTTAAAAGTAAAAAAGGCTCTGACAGAATTAACAATCTTAATGAAAAAAATGCGATATATTATTGCTCAACAAATTTTGTTTTAGCTCAAGTTTGGAGACATATTATAAACCAGCTTGTGCAAGGTCTTATTATGTATGGTAAATTGCAGCATTATTATTTTGATAATGCTAAATTAAAATGGGAAACCAACAAAATAAATTCTAACGGATTATCCGAAATTCAAATTGAAGAGGCTTTCAAAAAGCAAATGTTCTTATCCTTATGTTTTGGAGCTACAAAGTTAAATTACTTTTATAATTATGCAAGTAATAATATCTCAGAGTTTACTCTAAATAATACTCAAAAAAATGATAAAGATATTTTCTTAGATTTTAAAAATAGAAATTGTTTTTATAGTAAAATAAAAAAAGACTCAATAAAATTTGAAGAGTTGAGAAACAAAATGGCAACTTGTTTTCCTATAGTTACTGAACATTCTGATAAAACAAACAAAATTTACAATGATAAAAAGCTTTTATCAGAAATTTCTAATGAAGAAATATGCTATTTTCTTGAGTATAGTGTCCAATGCTGTTATACAATACGAAATAATATTTTTCACTACAAAGAAGCATCTTTATTAAAAGTTCTTAAAGAAAAATTAAACGAAGATAGTATTTTTGTTAGTCGTATAATCACTTTGTTAAAGATGAATAAAAATGAGTTATTTAAGTCAATTGATACATCTGAACACAAAGAAACAATAAAAGTAATGCTATACAAGCATAAAAGTTATGTAAATAATTGGCTCTATAATAACAATCAAGAATACAAGGAGGAGTTAAAAGAATTATCTAAAAAATCAGATAAAGATAGTTTGTATAAAAATAAAGTTGACAGTTTATTACAAAAAGATAAAGATGAGCTAATTATAATATTACAAACATTTGTACCAAAATTTATTATGGCTGAAAAAGTATCAAAAAATCTTTTACAAATAGATATTAACAATATACAAGCTCAATTTAAAGAACAAATAAGAAGTAGCGGTATAGCCGATTATTACTCTCCGGATACGCTTGAAAAAGTATTTAAATCTCATAATTTAAGGTTTTATTTGTATGCAGAGCCATATCCTATGATGCCATCATTTAGAAATGTTTTTACAAGAGGATGTAACATCTCTAAAGGTAATTTCAATTCAGATGAAAGTAAATGGTTTATGGATAAAGGTACATATAAAAATGAAGAATATCTTGCATATAAAAATTTACTTCAAATTATATACTATAACAGTTTCTTACCTGCTATACAGAGTAAAGAAACAATAATAACAAACTGGATAGATAAAACCAAACTATGGAATAAAGAGCTAGCAAATTTAAAACTAAATAATAAATACCAGTATAAATATCATGATATGCCTGAATATGATAGTACTAAACTATCTGATTATTTAAGTAATTTGCAGCATTTACAATCTATCAGAGAAAATGATGAAAACATTGAAGATGACAATCACTTTACTGAATTTGTGAAGGATATATTTGTCCTTGCTTTTAATGATTTTTTGCAAAAGAAAATTCCAAGTTTATGTGGGATAATAAAATCACCCTGTAAACAATTATCAAATACAACGTTAGATGACGTATTTGTGAGCACTGATTTATCACTAAAAATGAAAACTGATTATAATTCACTTAGTGAGTTTACAGGAGTGTACTTGTTTTTAAAGCTATTGGATCAGAGAGAGCTTAACATACTTTTACACCAATTTATACGATACAGACATTCAACACATATTAGTGATGAAGAGTTGTTGAAAATTGAAGAACTAATTGCTTTGGTACAATTTACTCTTCCACCTCCAACAACAGATGAAAATTATCAAGATAACTTAAAAGATTATTTTTCTAAGTTTATAGACGGTGACTATAAAACAGAATATGAAAAGTTTTATTGCCAAGAAGATGATAAAACACCTATACTTCAACGCAGTATTTCAGTAATTGGTCGCTCAGGTGCAATGGCTTTATATACTGATATGTTTGTTCAAAACGAAAAAATTTATACTGTTACACAATCTGATTATCAACAGTATTGTCACTATAACAAAAAATTAAATGATGGTTTGTCTATAATTGAAGCAAAGCAGAATGTACTGCAAGACTTACATAAACAAATTGTTACTGCAAGAAAAGGTGCTTATATTCAGCCCCAAATTACTAACTATGAAAACCTTGCAAAAGAAATTCAAAACTATAATAATTGCCGTCAAAAAGTTACATTTGAAACGCTTTACAAGGTACACCAAATTCATATTGATATTTTAGGACGGTTTGCGGCTTTTGCCGAGGATTGGGAACGAGATATGTTCTTTATGCTTACAGCACTAAAAGGCTTAGGAAAAGTAAATTTTGATGTTAATAAAGTCTTTGAAAATGGTGGTGTTGTTGGTGATTTATGTGGTGAACTAAAAACAAATAATAAATTATTTTTCAATTTGTGTTGGTCAGACGATTCGGTAAATGATGTTAGAAAGGCAATAGGAGTTCGTAACATACTTGCTCATTTAAATCATATGTCACAATGTTATATAAAAAGTATTGGCAACATTGAGGCACAACCAAGCATTATTGATATTATTAATAAATTGCGTGTACTTTTAGCTTACGATATAAAACGTCAAAATGCTGTTACAAAATCAATTCAAGACTTGCTATTTAAAGATTATAAGATTAAACTTGTATTGGAACCTGAAAAGACTAAAAATCAGCCTAAAATCTTCAAAATTAAATCTCTGAAAACTGATAATATTATTCATCTAAAGAAAATAAAAGCGATTCCAATAGAAGCTCATGATGATTTTATGATTAGTCTAGTAAAAAAGCTTCTAGAATTTAAATATTGAGTGCGAACCCCAAGCGACCATAAAATTTAAGTACGGTTTTATGCGGTTTGTTGGCACAAATTTATGCTAAAAATATAGGTTCGCACTTTATGGGTTTTAAAGCCCTTAGCAGAGCCATTTTTTGGCTCTGCCCTTACAACCCCTACACACACGGGGACTATAACCAAGATACTCCTCCAAAGTTTCCACTATCAAGATCTTACAACCCCTACACACACGGGGACTATAACGATTATGACGCAGAGTTTGACACTTTAGAAAATGCTTACAACCCCTACACACACGGGGACTATAACCTAAAATGGGAAATGGAAATACACAAAATGTGAAACTTACAACCCCTACACACACGGGGACTATAACATCCTTAAAAGTACCGATTAAAAAATTAACTAATCTTACAACCCCTACACACACGGGGACTATAACGAGTGCATTATCCCAGTAAATTTTACTTATATTACTTACAACCCCTACACACACGGGGACTATAACCGTATAGAAGCGTCATAAATTGGTATCTCAAACACTTACAACCCCTACACACACGGGGACTATAACTTTTTCACAAGTTATGAAAGAAACAGTATCCGCACTTACAATCCCTACACACACGGGGACTATAACAATATACCTTTTGCATAACTCCAATTTTTAGCGTCTTACAACCCCTACATACACGGGGACTATAACTACAATAGCAACTCCGTGAATAACAATAGCATTAGCTTACAACCCCTACACACACGGAGCATAAAAGGTATAAAATAGTAATCAAAAATAAAAACAGCCCTCTGCCAAACGGTAGAGGGCTTTAGTCTTTAGTTAGGGCGATTTAACACTGGTTAGCCTGTAAACAGATGCCACTATAAAGTAAATAAGTTATATTACCTATACATGCTACTCGGCATCATGGCAGGAGTCCTGTTTCTAGCCACTTTCATGTCCATCATTAAAGTAGCAACAGTGACAGAACTTTTACCATATCGATCACGTATCTTATCAACAGCTCTATCAATTTTTTCTCCGTTGATGTGTTTTTTAGAGCTAAAAAAGAATCCGTATTGCTGAGGGCAGTCATCCGATACAAGGTTGATTGCCCTTATTGTTACTGCTCGGACATTGTAGTTCCAATTGTAGTTTTGTTTAAATAAATTAATTGCAGCTTGGGCTAGCTCTAAAAAGTTTTGTGTATAACAAGGAAGTGGGGCTTGAAACTGTTTTACATATAGGTTTTCATCTTTCACACTTATCTGTACACCACTTGCAGCAAGATGATTATCTCTTAATCGCTTTCCTACATCCTCAGCTAATTCTAAGAATATCTGCCATACCTCATCTTCATTTTCTAAGTCTGCATTACAAGTAATACCATGCCCTACACTTTTAATGGGTGCACGATAATCGGTATGCATAACCCTAGAGACATCTAATCCGTTAGCAGCAATCCATAGGTCATAGCCATTCTTGCCGAGTACAAATTTCAAGAACTCTGGATCAGATTGTGCTAAATCGCCTAATGTATTGATACCATACTTCTTTAATTTCAAAGTAGTCGACCTACCTACAAATATCATTTCACATGCAGGTACCCCCCATATCTTTTCTTTAAAAGAATTTTTCTCAATAACAGTAACTGCATCAGGCTTTTTCATATCACTACCAAGCTTAGCAAATATCTTATTAAATGACACACCTACTGATACTGTTAAACCTAATTCAGATTTAACAGTTTCCTTAATTTGATATGCAATATCGTACCCACTACCGAATAACATAGTACTTCCTGTTACATCAAGCCAACATTCATCTATTCCGTATGGCTCTATCATATCAGTATAGCGATAATATATTTCTCGTACTTTTCTAGAGTAATAAAGATATTCAGAATAGTGAGGTGGCACAATTGTCAAGTCTGGACACTTCTGTTTAGCTTGCCATATTACTTCGCCAGTCTTTACTCCATAACTCTTTGCTAATTCATTCTTAGCTAATACAATACCATGCCGGTCTTCTTGTGAGCCACATACAGCAACAGCTTTTCCTTTTAGTTCAGGGTTTAGCATACACTCAATTGAGGCGTAACAATTGTTAAGATCGGCGTGAAGAATAATTCTTTCCATCAGAACACTCCTTGACAAATTAAACGAACACAAGTATAATAATAACGAACACAAATTCATATTATAGTGTATTATGAATTATATACGAATATTCGTTCGTTGTCAATATAAAAGACGAATTATATTTCACAGCAAGGAGTCATAACATGATGTTTTCAGAAAAACTAAAACAGCTACGAAAGAGTGCGAAAATGTCACAACCAGAACTAGCGAAAGCATTGGGTGTGACAACTAGAACAGTACAATACTATGAAGCAGGAGAGCGTTATCCTCAAACTGCTCAAATTACAAATAAGATATGTGAGATATTCCAAGTGTCCAATACATACTTAATGTCAGAACAAGATGAGTTTATCAAAGAAGCTACTGAAAAATACGGTACGAGTGGTAAGAATAAAGCCAATGCTATCATAGCTGAAACTAGCGGTCTATTCGCAGGTGGCGAATTAGACGAAGAAGATAGAGACTTATTTTTCAAAGCCATCACAGATATCTATTTTCAATCAAAAGAGCGTGCTAAAAAATACGCAAGTAAATAAGATTACTTTCATAGGAAGAGGGGTGAACGAGTGAGCCAATATATAACTGATATCGTAGATCAACTGGTAAAACAATATAAGACGAGAGATCCGTTTGAGTTAACTGAAGCATTGAATATCTTCGTAGGATATCGTCCATTCAATAGCCTAAAAGGTTTCTATTGTGTAATGAATAGAGAGCGCCATATTATTTTGAATGATAACTTATCCGAACAAGAACAACGACTTGTTATTGCTCATGAGTTAGGCCATGATAGGCTTCACCAAACCTTTGCAAAAGTATCTCCTATGAAAGACTTTCAGTTATACGATATGACTTCAAAGCCTGAGTATCAAGCCAACTACTTCGCAGCAGAGTTGTTAATTGATGATAACGATGTCATTAACCTAGCGGAAGAAGGTATGGACTACAATAACATTGCACAACTCTTAGAAGTACCAAATGATTTACTTTCGTTTAAACTCCACTCGCTCAACCAGAAAGGTTACAAATTTAATATACCTAAGAATATATCCAGTAGATTTTTAGGAAAATAAATAAACTCACTCTCAAGTAACAGAGAGTGAGTTTTGCTATGTCCAATAATAGCTTGTAAGTACTAATAGAATACAAAATGAACCTATAAATATGGAAATGTATATTGTATGCAAATGGATAATGTTGTATAATAACGAAGAGGGTAATTTTATATACCCCACTATCCATTAGGCGAATAATGCGAAGTTATACAAACATTGTATAACTTACTTGAAATAAAAAATAAAAATAAATACAACATTTTAAATATTGAAAGGACTAAAACCTATGAACAGCATAAGATTAAAAACCATTAATGAGTTGTCACAATACTCCTTCTATATACCTTCATATCAACGTGGCTATAGATGGACAGCTCAGGAAGTTAAAGATTTATTAAATGATATTAATGAATTTTCACCTAGAGAAATTGATGATACAGAAAATAAAACATGGTACTGCCTACAACCAATTGTTGTAAAAGTTAGAAGTGAAAATGAATATGAAGTTATTGATGGACAACAGAGATTAACCACAGTATATCTTGTTTTATATTATCTAAATCAAGATTTTATTCAGAAAAGACAAGACAAGTTATTCTTAATCGACTATCAAACAAGACAAGATTCTAAATCTTTTTTGCAAAATCCTGAAAAAGATAATGATAGTTGCATTGATTACTTTTATATGCACGAAGCCTATAAAACAATCGAAACATGGTTTCAAGAAAAAGAGGAAGGAGATTTATTTGACAAAAACGAGTTTCGTTCAAAATTAAAATTTCACACAAAGGTTATTTGGTATGAAACAACAGAAGAAAATCCAATCACAGTATTTACTAGACTTAATATTGGAAAAATAAGTCTTACAAATGCTGAACTTATTAAAGCTTTATTTTTAAATAGCTCAAATTTCCGTTCTAGTAATGCAGATAGAATGAGACTTCGTCAAATGGAAATTGCAAACGAATGGGATATTATCGAAACTTCTCTTCAAAACAATAAGTTGTGGTTCTTTTTGAGCGACGAACAAAAAGATGATAATCGAATAGAGTATATTTTTGATTTGATGAATGACTCTTCAGATACTGATCCATATTCAACATTTAGATTTTTCTATTCTAAATTAGCAGAAAAAACTGAAGATGATATGAATAGATATTGGGAAACAATACAGGCTTATTATCAAAGGTTTAACGAATGGTTTAGCGAACGAGAATTATATCATAAAATTGGATTTATTTTAACAACAAAAATAGCAAAGGTAAAAGAACTGTACGATAAATCATCCACAGTAAGAAAAAGTGACTTTATTTCTTATATTAATACAATTATTAAAAATTATTACAAAAGCCAAAACTTGTTTGATTTAGACTATGAAAACAAAAATACTAAGAGCATTTTATTGTTATATAACATCTTAACAATGCTACAGAATAAACATGATTTTTCGTATTTCCCTTTTGATGATTTTAAGTTGAACAAGTGGAATATTGAACATATAGCGTCACGTAAGGACTCAAGCTCTATTCCAATGACAAACAGAAAAGATTGGCTTTTAGATGTAAAATGCTATATTGATAAAGAACAAGCTCCCAATTTAATAAAGCAAATAGATAATATGATTGTTAAGTTAACATTCGAATGTGAAGAAGAATTTACCTCGTTATTCGATGAAGTCACTGTTCATTTCAATCAACATATGAATGAAGCAGAAGATGTTGACGGAATTTCAAATTTAGCTTTGTTAGATGAAAAAACCAATAAAGGATATAAAAATGCTGTGTTCCCATTGAAACGCAAATGCATTATCGAACTTGATAAAACTGGTGGTTTTGTTCCTATATGCACAAAAAATGTATTTTTAAAATACTTTAGCGATTACCCTCCAAAAATATCTTTTTGGACACAGGAAGATCGTGAAAAATATGAGCAAGATTTGGTTCGTGTTTTAACAAAATTTATAGAGGTGAATAAGTAATGGATAAGGATATATATTCTTTTTATGAATTAGTACAAAAATACAAAGTAAAAGTTCCTATTATTCAAAGAGACTATGCACAAGGAAGAGAAAAGAATGTAGTAATATGTGAAAATTTTCTCAGAGCAATAAAAGAAAGCATTAGAAGCAATAAGACTATAGATTTGGATTTTATATATGGCAATGTAGAGGATGATGTATTTTTACCTCTAGATGGTCAACAACGACTTACAACGCTATTTTTACTTCATTGGTATGCTTTTATTAGAGAAGTAACCGATGATTTCGCTAAAGAAAACTTAAAAAAGTTTTCATACGAAACAAGATTGTCTTCTCGTCGTTTTTGTGAAGCCTTATTAGAAAATTCAGTTCTTGTGGATGCTTCATGCGATTCGGTAAGCGGACAAATTCTTGATTCAAAATGGTTTTTTATATCTTGGAAAAATGACTCTACTATAAGAGCTATGTTAAGAACCATTGATACTATTCACTCTGTTTTTAGAGGTGTGGATAATATTTGGAATTCACTTGTAAATAGCAAAAATGTTGTGTTCCATCTTTTAATACTTGAAAACTTTGGACTATCTGATGATCTGTATATAAAAATGAATGCTCGAGGTAGGTTACTGACACCTTTCGAAAACTTGAAAGCAGAGATCCAAGATAAGTCCTCAAAATGCAATTGGGAAGAGGATAAGAATGAATTAGATAAATTTTCATACAAAATAGATGAAATGTGGACGAATTTTTTGTGGCATAATTTCAAGAAGTGTAATTCTGTAGACAATGCACATATGAATTTCATAACAACTATTGTTATGGCAAAATTATCGACAGGTCAGATATTAAAAGGTGCCGAACGTATTGATGTTATAAGAAAGCTTAATGAAAATAATTCTGATAGAGAACTTATAAAATACATTGATAAGGATACTTTTAATTATATTTATGATGCTTATGAATTGTATTGTAATTTGTATGACGTCAATGATTTGCCTTCTCTAAATATTGATATGTGGAGACATACACCTGAACATAATCTTCTTTATCAAATTTTACTTGGGTATAACACCTCTTATACTCACAAAGTATTGTTTTATGCACAAACGGAATATTTATTGAAGAATAGAGTTGTTAACCAAGAACTATATTGTGAATGGATGAGAGTCGTAAGAAACATTGTTTCTCGTGCAGACCTTACTGCAGATGGTAAAAGAAGTGATAGAGTAAGAAGTCCAGAAGCTTTTTATGGTGCCATTAATCTAGTCAGAGAACTTGCAGCAGGTTGCAGTAATATTTATAGCCATTTGATAAATAAAGACATATCATCTTCTTATGAACGTGAACAAGTGAAAGAAGAAATTATTAAAGCGAAAATAATAAATCGTAACCCTGAACAAAAAGAATTAATATTTAAAACTGAAGATAATGAAATTCTGAGGGGTAAAATTTCTTTCGCATTGGAATGTGCAAATTTTAAAGATAGTGCTAATGAGATTGATTTTAAGTTACTTGAAAAAGTTCAAAAAGTTTTTGAAAAATATTTTAACAGAGAATTGGACAATAACAACAGAGAATTTGATAAGTTCAGACGTGCAATGCTTACAATAGATGTCAATGGAAAATATCAGTACTACAATTATTGGTGGTCTTATTGGTATGCCGGGGAAGCTGAAAAGAGAAAGTTATTTCCGTTATTTAGAGAAATTGAATATTTTATAGGTTTAGATGATTTTAAGCCATATTTTAAAAAGTTAATTACTCAACTCATTTCTAAAAATTATAATGAAATAATCTCAGGGTTTGTTAAGCCAGATAGTATGGAAAATTGGCAATATAGACTAATCAAAGAGGAAAATTTGCTATTCAACTGTGATTGTAAATATATTGCGATTTCTCAAGATAGAACATACTGTTATTTACTGAAAAGCAAACGACCATCTGATACTGACGGAAGCAAAAGAATAAAATAGTTTTGAGTAGCACCATTTGTCACACTGGTGTAGAAATATGACGTTAAATTAAAACAAATAAACGTTGTATTATAGCAAGAAATAGAAAGATAAAGATTATGAATATTAGGAAAATTATATGGAATTAACGTTAGATTTAAAAAATATAGGTTATTCTTTAATAGACACAAGTGAAGCTAAATTAGATGGCTTTATAGGTGTCGAGATAAAATCACATAGTAAATATATTGTTGAGCATAGCAACTCATTATGTTAAAAAAACGTCGCATTATAGCAATAATGGAAAATTAAAAAACAAAAAAGGAGAATTTATATGTCTAGAAATAAAATCAATATTGCAATTCCTAAATTAAAGCAACATGCCGACAAGGTTCTATGTGATCTAGGATTTAACTGCTCTACTATTGAGTTTGTGGATGAGTATAAAAAGCAATTTCGAGAAGAGTATTTAAAATATGAACATGGTTATAATAGCGTATTGCGACAACAAAAAGCTGGTAAAGGAACTCCACCATCCCCAGAGAAATACTTAGCACTTGCATACAACAATGCAGTTGCAAGACACAAAAAAGAAGAAACTGTTGATTAGACTGATACCTTCATCTATGTAAATCTTTATTCTTAATTATATACAATTGTAGAATTTGTTGATGAAAATTAACAATTGCTGATTATGTTTAAATAGAGTTTAACTAAAGAAAAATTATACTAGGAAGTTTGTTAGAGTGAAAATAAAACGTTTAGAATATAATAGTTTACTGTGGGAAAAGGCAATTGAATTTGCTGAAAATTGTTCCTGGATTGCCGGTAAACATATTGCAGGGATGTTAAGAGAAAATCGATTTTTCGACTGGGAAGCCTTTTTTGTAGCAACTGAGGGTGATAATATTATTGGTTATTGTTCGTTCTTAAAGGAAGATTATTACCCTGAAAATAGATATTTTCCATGGATTAGTAGTGTTTTTGTAGACGAAAACATGCGGGGACATAGAGTGAGTCATAAAATGATAGAAACAGCTATTGTATATGCTAAAGAACATGGATTTACAAAAGTGTATATTCCATCCGATATGAAAGGCTTTTATGAAAAATGCGGTTTTAGACCAATTGATAAGTTAAAGAATTATGGTGGAGATATCGATACTATATTTATACGAGAAATATAGTTTGTCACGCAAATATATTATTATAGAAATAATTTTAGGAAGTAATACAATAGCAATAACTTGAAGCATGTACAGCTTCATATTAAGCTAATAATTCGAATATAATAAAGGTTATGAATATAATAGGAGGAAAAATGAAATGCAAATCGTTGCTCATACAATGGAATATACTGGCGGAGAAATTTTTTGTGAGTTGGACGTTGCCAACTACACTGTTGACGATTATGCCGAATACAAGCGTGTATATGAAGAATGCTTTTTCGATATGAGAACTGCATTAGAGCTTCAACCTGTTAATTGTTGTGATAGCAATGATATACTTTTAGGAAAAGCAACCCAAATATTTATACTAAGAGAAGATGGTATATTCGTTGGCTCTGTTGCAATTTACGGTAATGAAATTGATGACCTTGTTGTATCGAAAGAATCTCAGAATCGAGGTTATGGAAAGAAATTGTTGCTATTTGCTGTTTCTAAAATGCAAAAAAGTCAGGTTAATTCAATAATGCTTCATGTGGCTGATTGGAATAAAAACGCTATAAATTTATATTTAAACAATGAATTTATAATTTCGAAAACAGAAACGATTAACTAAAACAAATGAATATTATGTACATAGCTTATGATAGGAAATTTATATGGAATTAACGTTGGATTTAAAAAATATGGGCTATTCTTTAATAGACACAAGTGAAGCCGACTTAGATGACTTTATAGGTGTCGATATAAAATCACATAGTAAATATATTGTTGAGCATAGTAACTTTTTTGGCGAATGGAATAAAGATATTCTGGTTAACGCTTTTTATTGTAAAAGAAAACTAACATTTTTCAAAAAGTTGCTTTTAAATGACGAAGTAGTGGGCTTTTTGGGTTATGACCAGAAAGAAGATAAAATTGACAATGTATACATTCGTATCATTGATAAGGCTCAAAATAAAGGAATAGGTACATTGTTTTTATCATATTTAATGAAACTATCTAAGAGGCTTTGCAAACCAGTATTTATTGTGGCAATTAAAACAAATCCTGCACAAAATTTATATAAGCGATTAGGATTTGAATTTTATAAAGAAAAAGATGTATTTTACTTTTTTAGATATTGCCCTCGATAAATTTAAAATAGCAGAACTTTGGTTGAAAAATAAGTTTAACCAACCACTAAAGATTAATATAATAAGCGTCACATTATAGCAATAACTCGAAGCATGTATGGCTTCATATTAAGCTAATAATGCGAATATGAAAAAAGGCTTTTTATAAAATGGGGGTTAATATATGATTTTACATTGCATGAAAAAGTCTACATGGGAAGAAGTGAAAAATAAAAACATATGGGGCAAAGAACTTATTGAGAAAGAAGGGTTTATCCATTGTAGCACTATTGAATATTTTTGGAGAGTAGCACCCAACTTTAAAGGAATTAAAGATGAGATGGTTTTGCTTTGTATAGATGAAGAAAATTTAATTTCAAAAGTGTGTTATGAAGATGGTGATAATTGTGGTCGTTTCTACCCACATATTTATGGTGTAATAAATAATAGTTCTGTAATTAAAGTGTTGCCTTTTTTGCGTAGTAATGATGGAAAGTTTATAAAAAATATAGAATTAGCCCATATTGAAGATAAGTGAAATCCATGAAGAAAATGAGCATGATGAGGTGAAATTTTTGAGCATAAAGGACTTTATTTTAGATTTATCTAAAGTTAATAAGAGCGAGAATGTTTTTTCTACACCAAAGCACATAAATGAAGATTCTGCATATCTCAGTGAATTATCAAAAATTTATAATGAAATAGAAAGAGTTGCATTACAACATCATTGGGCTTGTTTAATTAACGAAACCAAGGCTATTAAAAGAGCTGTTAAACAGTACTATGACGGTAGAATTGATTTGTCTTTGCAGTTAATTGGAAAGATAATTAAAGAGCTCAAGCAGGTTCCCTATATATGCACGGCATTTAATAATTGCTGTGCATTTAACAACAATATTCCTATTAATATAAGAAATTACAACAATGTTAGCTTATATCGAGCTAGGACAGGGATACCTGATAATTTTGAAGACATCTCATCTATGTATCATATCCCATTTAATAAGAGAGAGAAAGTCAGAAGTCAAAGATTCAGTATTCCTGGTTTTCCGTGTCTTTATTTGGGCAAAAGTGTTTATACCTGTTGGATGGAACTGAGTCAGCCATCTGATTCGGAGTTTTATGTTTCTAGAGTAACTGTTGACGACTGTATAAGAATATTTAACTTATCTGTTAATTTTTATGACTTAGAAAAGCTTTGCGACGCTTTAAAGAGTGACACGTTAGAAGACGTCCATTCAATATATAGGGGTGTAACGACCGAAGAATTTATACTAAATTATACAAAATTATGGATCTTATGTTTAGCATGCTCGTTTAAGGTAAAAGAAGCAAATAGACAGTTTAAATCTGATTATATTGTTCCACAATTAGTAATGTTGGCGTTAAAACGATATCACATACCTGCTATTGCATATTTAGGAAAAACTTTTTGTGAAGATGAGCCATATCATAATTTTGCAAAGCTTAATCTAAACGTAGCAATTATTATGGATGGGAAAGATACTTTTATCTACAAAAAGAATAAATGTGAATTTTCGGAATTAATGAAAAAAATACAATTGTCTTATCCAATAAACTACTCACAATTCAAGAATTTAAAGAATTTTCGTTCAAGTGAAAAGGGCGAGAGCGATAACGCTCAAGATAATCCACAATGCTTTGTAAATCATCATATAAAAATTGCTGGAACGTATAAGTCCTATGATCATACCTATTTTTGCGAATTTGAACGTTACATAGATATAATTCAAAAAAAGTGCACTTGTGAAGTAAAAAGTTAATTAGTATCATGTTTTAGCAATAACTCGAAGCATGTACAGTTTCATATAAGGCTAATTAACGTCACATTATAGCCATAATTAACATTTTTAATAAATAAAATTGGGGTGAAAAAATGAAACTATATATGTCTCATTGTGTTTTTCCATCATTAAATATTAACGCTACCGCATCATACTATGTTGAAAGTTTAGGGTTCAGACGAGTTGATTATTTGGAAGCAAAAGAACCACATATTTGTCTATACAGAGATTCTACGGAAATAATATTAACACAATCTAATGGTCAACAGGTGATTCCAAACAGAGAATTATATGGCTATGGTTATGATGCTTATTTCATTACTGACAGCCAACAAAAATTACAAGTAGAGTTTGAAAAAGCTAATGTAAAGATTGTACGCAAGTTGCAACAGACAGATTATCACAATCAAGAATTTGTTATTGAAGATATAGATGGTCGATGGCTTGGATTTGGCATTAAAGTAGAATAAGTTTACAAATAGTGGCCTCGATTGAACAGTATTCTCAATATTACGCATTATAGCAATAATGCGAAATTCAAAGTATTCAATCACAAAAAAACCATGTAAACTTTTTAATAACATAAAAATTTGAAAGTGAAATATAGACATGTATAAAGATATTTTTAAAAGAATTCTAACGTCATCAGAAACATGCTCTTTAACTTTTTTTGTTGGAGCTGGCATATCAGCTTTATCAAAAGCACCAAAATGGTCGGATTTACTCAGTGAAATTTGCAAACAAATTGATATTGATCCTAAAGAAAAATACACTTCTGATGAAAGTTTGCAAATTCCGCAAATATATTACTGCTCAATAAATAAAGACGAGAAAAAGTATTACTCTTTTATTCAAAGCCTATTTAATAAACATGAAATCCTGCCAAATGAGATTCATAAAAAAATATTTGATCTAAATCCTGAATCCATTATTACAACTAACTTTGACCAACTTCTTGAAAATGCTGCTACTTATTATTGTAAAGGCTATAGAGTAATAGCATGTGATGATGAAATTCCAAATATAAATGGAAATAAATTCATTCTCAAACTTCATGGAGATTTTAAACATAGAAATATTGTGTTTAAAGAAGAGGATTACTTAAATTACAGTGAAAAATTTAAATTAACAGAAACAATTCTTAAATCAGTTTTTTCTACAAATACGGTTGTTTTTATTGGATATGGATTAAATGATTATAACATAAAATTGATATTAAACTGGGCAAAAAGTCTCTTGAAGGATAAATTTAATAAACCAATTTTTATTTATACTGATGACAAAGAATTATCTGCTTCGGAATTACAGTATCAAGAAGATAAAGGCTTGGTCGTCATACAATATCAAAAATTACTTGCTAATAAATCCGTAAGTAATGATTTTTCAGATCGATATAAAATAGTTCTTGATTCAATAAATAATGCATCTCAACTTGATATTCATGGAAAAGACGAAGATGAGCTATTTAATGTTCTTTATGAACTTGTAAAGCCGCTAAATAGATTTTATTCGCTAAAAACTCAAGATCTGCAAAGGTCTCTACACCCTTATGTAATAGTTGAAGAAGATGGTACTATTCTTGTAGCGCCTGATAATAAAGATATTCTTAAATATTACATTAAAATAAGTGAAATGGATATACAAGAAAAAAGCCAACTTTCAAAGGACACTCGCCAAAAATATGATTATATTACTTCTGTTTTTTCTAAGGCAAGAGTTCGACAATTAAGAGAAGAAAGGTCATTAAAAAAAATAAACGGAATAGAATATGAATTTGCAGAATCAAAGTGTATTCATTTTGATTATAAGGGAATGAATAAATTTATTCAAAATAATTCTGATTCTTTACAGGTGAAATATCAAAAAGCATATTATCTGGCAAAACTGAATAAGTACCAAGAATCTTTAAATTTGTTTTCAGAGGTAGCGAAAGAATCATATTACAATAATGATTTTTTCCTCTATTACTTATCTCAGGTCAATAGAAATAATCTTATATCGGCAATGAAAAGTGTTAATGGTAGTTTGTGGTATTTTAATTATTATGATTTAAATGGAATCGAAAAAGATGAAAGAGTTTTCGAGGAACTTCCGGTTGAATTTCAGGTTGAATATGCAAATTTTAAAGATTTGAATTCCGTAAATTTATTGTATAAAAACTCTTATGAATCATTTATTGAAGGGCAAAAGTTATCGCACTCTATTGAGTCAAATACATTTGAAATGGGATTTACAAGTAGTGATAAAGTGATTTGTCGAATAAATAATAATCTACATTTTTTACTCGGGAATGGTATTTATGTGGATGAATTTTCTGAGTTTAAGAATACCATTAAAAATCTCATGTCACTACTTGTGCACAAATATTCAGTGCAAAACAAGTTGCCTATATATGATGACATGTTCAGCAATATTGCACAAGAGAAAATATCATTTGATGAAGTTGATTTTTATTGTTTTATTGAATATTTTGGTTGTAAGGAAATAGTAGAACTATTCAAGAAATATCAAATAGACGTTCTCGAATTTTCTCATCCAGAAAAAATAGAGAAATCTATTCGAAATTTAATGAATTATTATAATTATTTGATAAAAAGTGAAGCTACTGAAAGACAAAGACTTCCGTTACAATTAAAACTTAAAAATTGTTTAGCCCTTTTGAAATATGTTAATTTATCTCAAAAAATAGTGAATGAGATTTGCAACTTTATTTTCAAATATGAGTTTAGAGAAATACTGATAGATGATAAGATATTGTTTATTGATTCACAAATACACCGCCACAAAAAATATAGTGACATCACAAAACGAATTATTAGTGACAAATTATTTTATTATATGGATATGCATATTAAATCTATACAGGATGGGAATTCCTTTGAATTGCTTTCGTCGCATACAGGTATGAGCTATAGCAATTTAATATACTATGTTGATCCCAATGATAAAACAGTTTGTTCCAATAAATTAGCTTTGCGTATTTCTCGCATCTTGAAAAATGAATATAGCCAGATGTACAAAGCAGTATATAATTATTACTTTGATTACTTATCAACAAATCAAAAAAATAAGATAATTAAATGGGCTAAGTTAAAACTCAAAACAAAATTTGATTTTGGATTATTTGCAGTTCTAATTCAAGGAAAAGTGAAAATCAATAAGATACTTATAGAGCTATTAAAAAACCATTTAAGATTAGTATGCAATCAGGAGGAAAAATCAGGGATTCAGGTATATCCCAAAAGAGATAAATTTGATGACTTAAAAAATGTTGGATACTGGATACATATTGGGTTATTACCCAAGAAAGAATTTGAAGAATTTATAGGTATAAACGATAATTTTGATTTTTATTATTTATATGAGAAATTCAATTTTGAAAAATTTGATATTACTTGGCTTTTTAACTTATATCCCAATACATATAAATCTATAATAGAAAATGATAGTGTTAAAGAAAAAATACGAAAGAAAATCTCAGAAGTATTAATGTCAAAAACTTTAAATGATGTTGAACAAAATGAATTAACATCCATATTGTTAAAGTGGTTTTGCTAAGGTTTCTATTATTACATCTATGCTAGTTTTCCATTACGTTTAAAGTGAATAGCAATAATGAGAAGCACCATAGAATATAATATGACATAACTCAATTGAAAGGGGGATTTTTGATATGAAAGCTCAAAATCTTCCCCAAATAGGTGATAAGCCATTTTTAATGCATAGAGAGGTTGTAGTAATAAAAGTGTATTCGTTGTTCAGGCTTATCAAGGTACGCTATACGCAAGAAACAAAGGAATTTTGTGTAGATGTCTGTGCTTTGACCGATGAGCCAGACTACACAAATTCAATTTCGTTAGAATTATTGAGGGGGAATTCTGGTGAGTAACATCATGGGCTTCATTGAAGGATATATGACGGGCAATGCATGGGAAGATCTATGCGTTCAGTGCTACCGTATTCGTTATCAAAACGATGACTACATCGCAATTCCAGCAACTCAAGGAGGCGATGCTGGAATTGAAGGGTTTACCAACAAGGGAATTGTTCATCAGTGTTACTGCCCAGAGCGGCAGTATTCTGACAATGAACTTTATAATCATCAAAGGGACAAACTAACATCTGACATTGAAAAACTGATGAAGAATGCCGACAGACTTCGGGCACTTGGAGTTCCCCCTGTTACCGAATGGCACTTGAATATTCCAGAGTATAAGGACTCTCGAATTCTTGCCCATGCGGAAACTAAACGACAGGAGGTTGTAAAAGTAAAGAAAGACAAACCCGCAGACTATGTACATATCTCAGACAGTTTCCGTATTGTCATTAAGACAGCAGAGGACTTTACTCCAGAAATCAGTCGAATTATCCGTACAACATTAACAGACATGAGACTCAATTTAGCTATCCAGCATTCGGATACACCTGATTGGACAAAATGTGATTCAAGAAAAGTGGCAAACATACAACGGAAGATTAAGGCAGTTATGCTTGTCTATGATGATGCTAACGAAGCATTAAATCAGGTAGTGGGGATTTATGTTGATTATTATATAAGTGGGCT
Source organism: Paludicola sp. MB14-C6 (assembly GCF_030908625.1). Lineage (GTDB taxonomy): Bacteria > Bacillota > Clostridia > Oscillospirales > Ruminococcaceae > Paludihabitans. The sequence continues at coordinate 2,486,262 of NZ_CP133133.1, forward strand.
GGAAATAATGAACAATCTTCGTATAGATTTCCCGGAAATATACGAAGATATTTTTCAGCTTGAACAAAGCTATAAACGTGAAGTGTCAATAAAAACGCTCATGAACATAGACAAGGCTATGAATCGTTCGTTATTTGACAACATCCTCAATGAATTTCAATTAAAGCTCGAACGAGATTTTTCCCAAAGATTTACTCAAGCATCAATCGGCGAATTAAAGCAAGACTTGGTGGCAAGCTGGTTGGCTGACTGTTCAATGGAATTTAGGAGTGATTGAGTATGGATAATTTTTCTCTGCAATATACAAATATTGTTTTCGACGCAAAGCCAGATGCTGTTCCTTTTAATTATCGTATCAGCTATAAGGTCACCCAGCTTTGTCTAATCATGCGCATTTGCGGTCGGGGAGACGTTTGCTCGCTGATAAAGCTTCATATGATTTCGTTCGCCTTAATTTCGCAGATTAACATGGTGAGGCTCATTGAATTTACTGAAGGGACAGGCAGTGTGCCTATTGTTCGTTTTGATCCATCTGTTAACAGAGCCCTCACATATGCAATAGCTTATGGGTTAATCGAACGGCAACAAAATGCAAAATATAAGCTGACTGACCACGGTCAGCGGCTTGCAGATCAGATAATGGTTGTGGGTGATCTCATGGTTGTTGAAATAAGAAATTTAAATTTGCTTGCGAAAAAGTTAACAGAAACCAAAGTCAACGAAATAGTCGATAAATGGAGGGTTAAAGATGCTGAGAATTAACAGGCTAAGGGTTGAGATTAACACGGCCAATGGTGTGTATGGGATTGACGAGTCCTTTCAAAGTGGATTGAATTTTGTTGCAAGTCTTGATAACACTTGCGGTAAAAGTTCCATTCTCGCTGCTGTTTATTACTGCCTTGGATTCGAGCAGATTCTCGGTGGTGCAGGCGGCATTGGGAGCAAAGTCCTCACATCTGCTTTCAAAACAACCATTGAGGATAACGGTAAGCCATGGACGGTGACTGAGTCTGGAGCTTATCTTGAAATCAGTAACGGCAACGAAACTCGAACAATTTACAGGAATATTAAATCGGAGATTAAAGATAACCGCCTTATGACCGTTTATTATGGAAGTTACGATTCAATAGGCGATTACAAGACAGTATCCGAGGATTATTATGTTAATATCCAGAATGCCGCAACAAGCGAAAAGGGGTTTCATGCGTTTCTCGAAGAGTTCCTTCACATGAATCTTCCGCTGGTCCGAACATCAGATGGTAATGAGAGAAAACTATACCTTCAGTTAGTCTTTGCATCCATGTTCATTGAGCAAAAACATGGTTGGTCTGACATCCTTTCCGGGATGCCCATATTTGGAGTCCGGGAATCGAAAAAACGAATTGTAGAATATGTATTAGGGTTGGATACTTTAAAAAATGGAAAGGAACGAGATCGACTTAGCACTGTGAAAGCGCAACTTGAACGGAAATGGGAGCAGTTAATTTCTGACATGGAGCAATCTGTTTATTCCGAATCTTGTGAAATATCGAATCTCCCAACGCATCCACGGGTTTTATCAGACGCTGATTATTCGAGAATAGTTGTTTCTGTTTCGGGTTCGTTATCCATTGCAGACGAGGTACAAAGGCTGACTGCTGAGTACGATAGGTTGCGCCAGTTGAAGCCTCGCGTTCATGATAATTTCGAGGCACTTAACACTGAACTTTCGGAGACGCAAACTCAAACACTCGCATTTGAAAGCCGTCTTCAAGACATATGGCGAAGCTTGGCAGGTCATAACGAGGCGATTAAGCGATTAAATACCGATTTGGAAATCGTGAATTCAGATATACGCAATAATAACGATGCGGCACGGCTTCAAAAATTTGGCTCTGAAGCAGCAGGAGAGGATATTTCAGCAGATCTATGCCCTGTTTGCAAACAACACATTCAAGATAATTTGCTCGATATAAACGTTACAAGTGGCTTTATGAACATTGAGGATAATATTAGGCACCTTAAGGAACAAAAAAAGATGTTGGAATTTACATTGGGAAGCCGCAAAGAATCACGCGATAAGCTACATAGAGAAAAAGAAGACCTTGAGGCACGGCTACAAACACTTCGGCGTTTGGCACATACCCTGCGTTCGGATCTTTTTACCACCACCGATACAGAAGCATCAGAAGCAATTATGCTTAAGCGAATTGAGATTACTAACCGAATTGAGCGGTTATCGAAGTTGGGAAACACTATTGCCACATTGACTCAACAGTTAAGGGAATTATCCAAAGAATGGAATACATATCTTGACCAAAAGGGTAAATTGCCCAAAAACGACATCTCTGAGTCTGATATTGAGAAAATTACTTTGCTAAAAAAGAAGTTTATTGACAATCTCAAGCGGTATCATTACAGCAGTTTGTCGAGTTTTGAAGGAATTGATATTTCCATTGATTCATCACTTCTTCCCACTATCGACGGCTTTGATATGAAATTCGACTCGTCTGCTAGTGATGGTATTCGTGTAATTTGGGCTTTCACGATGTCACTATTGCAAGTTTCCATCGAGAAAAATGGTAACCATCCCAATGTAATCGTTTTTGATGAACCTGCACAGCAAAGCATTGTGCCAGAAGACATGAAAAGCTTTATTGATTCAGCTGTTGAAATCGGTAAATCATTTCAAATTATTGTTGCTATTACTCTGAACAGTCAAGAGCTTAATGAAATCATCAACGAGTTGGATGTTTCAAGCTACCATAAAATCTTTATTGATGGAAAGGCATTCAACTTATTATAACATAAGAGGTTTGAACTCCAGAAAACAATGGTATCATAACTTTGTTCCATTTTCAGGACGGCAGGATATTGCAATCCTTCTTAAGTGCAACTTACCTGTAACTTCGCATTATGTTTAAGATAGACAAGTAGATTGCATAGATAGAACAATATTAGTTTAATTTAAAAAGGAATTAAAAAATATGTGCGATAAGTGTAACAATATAATTTTGTATGAATTCTTTCATTCTCCAAAAGAGTATTTAAAATGTCTCGATGAAATTGGAGAATTAGTTAGAAGTGAAGAATTTGATTTGATTGAAAATGAATCTACCTGTAGATTAGAGCAAGTAAGAACACCAGATGGATATTGGGCTGACGATATTATTTGCCATATAATTAGATGCAATAATTGTAATCAAGTTTTTTCTTGTTCATGTAATACATATCGTGGTGGAGGAGGCTTCCATAAAGGTAGGAAGTGAACGAGAGTATTAAAATAAACTGCACATTATGTTTAAAGTGGATAGCAGATATAGGCAATTCAATAGCGTCGATTACATTATGATTGCTTTTAGGAGGGTGAATATGACTATACTGAAAGGTCTTGAGTGGACTTTTAATACTCAAGCAGAAAAATACGAAAAGATGCGACCAGGCTATGTTTCAGAATTATATGACGATATCTTCAAATTAGTAAACCTTAACTCGAACAGCAATGTGATTGAAATAGGCATCGGGGGCGGACAAGCAACACTTCCAATATTGAAAACAGGGTGCAATTTAACGGCTGTTGAGTATGGTGAAAATTTAGCTAAAGTTTGCTGCGAGAAATTTAAAGATTATCATAATTTTTTAACTATTGTCAGTAAATTTGAGGATACTTCTTTTGAAAATAATTTATATGACTTGATATTTTCAGCATCAGCCTTTCATTGGGTACCAGAAGAAATAGGATACCGTAAAGTTTTTGATTTGCTTAAGAGTGGCGGTGTGTTTGCCAGATTTGCGAATCATCCCTATTGCGATAAGGGTAATCTGATTTTATCAGAAGAAATTGACCGCATCTATGCAATGTACTACTACAAATTTTATAATAAGAAACACGAAACACTAAAGGAATATAACGAGCAATATGCTTCAAATAGAGCAGATATAGCAAAAAAATATGGGTTTATAGATATATCCTATAAGTTATATCACAGAACAAGAACTTTTACTTCAAAAGAATATATTGAATTGCTTGGTACTTATTCAGACCATATAGCTATTGAAGAAAACATAAGAAATAAATTTTTTTCTGAAATTGAAACTGTTATAGATGATTTTGGTGGACAAATTACAATATATGATACCATTGATTTGCAGTTAGCAAGAAAACCTTGACTTATTGTTATGAGCATTATCAGTAGAATTACGAGTTTCGCATTATGTTTAGATGGATAAGCACATTACATAGATAATGGGAACTTTTCAGTTCATTTATAATGTTGTTTTCCATTTACAAGACAGTATAAACTTTTATCGCATAATGTCTTTATATCATGAATTTTAGCCTGGGACAAAATGTCCCAGCGGATGAAATGATTGATGGATAGATGGATATGATAAAACATAAAAAAATGCTCTAATATATTAATTATCTAAACTAAAAGTATAGATATAGTATTATTCTTTTCGTACTGTAACGTACTTAAGTGGGTTAATATATGTTGCACATTTTTTCGAGTACCCCTAAATAAAATAAATAAAGCTTACGATTTTTCAATACAGAAAAAATATGGAATGTATTGACAGGATGAAAACTATGCTGTATCATAAGCGTAATGGAAGTTTTGATAGTTGTACGCATTTGTGAGAATAGGCGTGCAACTTTCTTTTTTATATAGCCTTTTACCCTTATCAATACAGTAAGAACAGTGTAGTTGTTGCAGCCAAAGTCATTTTCTATAGTTACATAGTATTCCTTGTTAATTAGCCCGTTAGATAATAATGCTTTTATAGCAGTTATAGCAGTATCTAAGCAAACTCCTGTATGTGCTGCTATTTTTTTGAGACTAGGGAAAGCTCTCTTTGAATGATGAGCAGAGCATTTCAGAATATAGCAATATACAGCAAAAGTTGACGGAGTAAGATTATATGTAAATATGCTAACAGGCAATAAAAAGTATTTTTTGCTAACGCTTGCAAGATAGTAACTGTTTGATATTCTGTAGCCTTTATCTGAGTATCTATTTACTTTACGAATTATCCTTTTTTCTTCAAGACTTTTAATAGCTTTGGTAACGCTATTGCGGTGCAAACCACAAGCTAGAGCAATGTTCTGTGCTTTTGCAATAACCTGGTTATTGTTATGTTTATCTAGATATTTAAGCCCGGCAAATACAAGAATGTCAATAGGGGATAGGTTCATTAAAAATATTTTATTAGGTAGCTTTATGTATTTCATTTTTATTCTCCTTTCAAAAAATTAGCAGACTGTGTTTTGACACAGTTTGCTGAATACTAGTTGATAAATATAAAAGGATTGAACTCTAAATTAGAATTCAATCCTTTTTCTGTGATTATTCTATTGTTACTGGAGATTATGCTCATAATCCTACTTTAAAACATTCATCTTCACTTACTGTAAATGGTTCTTTGGTGAACGAAAAGCATGAAATTTTCGTGCTGTGCGATAACATATTTTTTAGTCTCTTTTTTGTAAGTTCATTTTCAACAGCCATCACTGCTTCGTCTTTGGAAAACCAGCGAACCTCACTGCTTTCAGAACTGGCAGTTAATTTACCACTTATATATTTACAACAAAAGTCAACATTGATAATATCCCTTGCTGTGTTTTTGCAGATACCGATAAAACCTATTATGTCTATCTTTATACCGCTTTCTTCAAATATTTCTCTTTTTAATGCTCCTTGTAATGTTTCACCAGGTTCAACCATACCACCGGGGAACTCCCAACCACGCAAAGGACTTTTAATTAACAAAATATCTTTATTTTCATTTATTACCACACCTGCTACTGACGCAAAATGGTTTTTATCCATATGAATTTTCCCTTCTTGATACTCGTAAAATATAAATAATCTTTAAGTTAATTATACACTTAACACCACCGCTGTTCAACCAGTATTAACCATTTTATTTTTCTTGGAAATGTTGCCTTAAGAATTCACTAAACTCTCTTGCATTTAATCGTGCATACATAATGCATAAATCAATAACTTTGCAATAGCTTTTACATGCAGTGCGTTTACGCATAACATGAAGCCAGTTTGTTGTGTCTTCCGGCAAAAATAGCTTCGCACGATTGAGGTTAATCCTTATACTATTAAATGAACTGCCTTTCACTTGGCTCCATAAATCCAGGTAACTTTCTTCATTCATTTTTGCATATTGAATACAGTATTCCATAATTAGCCGTTTGGTTTGTTTATATTGATTTGCAACCTGTCTGATCCAGTTATATTGAATATTTGAAATTTCTAAATAGATTAGCTGTTTTTCATCGTTTGTCATTTTAAAATCCTTTCTACGGTACGAAAGAAATCAATCAAACATACCAATTGATAATTTAGATTGTTTACGTTTTTCCAACTGTGAAATTTTTTCGCTTGTTAATGATTGTATTGGTATAATGTCGGTTTTTATTGTTGCTTCATACGGATCATATTTCTTTAAGTAGTCCCAATAAAGGGGTAGGTGTGTTTTAATTGGATAGCAACTAGACTTTTGCAGAACCCAATCAAACTTTGGTAACGTGATAATATCAGTAATTGACATTAGAGGTTTTCCCACCATTTGATAACTACTAGAATCTTGCGTTACATTCTGATTTTTCATTGTAACACTTCCACTTAGTACGGTTTGTTTTCCTAGCACTTCTGAAAGCTCTGTTAATGTTTCTTTACTGTTCGGTGATATATTGGTAAACATAAGTATTTGACAAGCTTCTTTAATGATTTTAGCTTTGCTCTTTCCATACGTTTCTTCAAGCTGTGCGTAGCTTTGTAAAGCTATTAAAAATCTACCTTTACGGCTACGAAATGCAGTAAAAATACTATCAATATCTTTTATTGCAGGCATCTGTCCCATCTCATCCCATAAGGCTATTACTTCACGTTGGAGCTCACCGCCATTTTCTTCAGCTTGTGTAATCAGAGCAGTAACAAAATAGCGGATAAATAAACTAGCAAAGAAGTGACGTGTCTTATCTTCATCGGGACAGATTAGGAATATTGCCGTAGGCTTTGATACAAAATCAATATCGTTAATCTCTTCACTGTGACGGCAAACAAGCTGTTCTAGTTCGGCATCAATAAAAGCAAGCAGCTTACTTAATGCAGATGAGAAGATATTCATAGACGTCCTTACATCAGCAGTAATAGAAGCACCGGCAAAACTTTTAATACGTTCATTGTTTACTTTATCTAGTAAAGACTTTAGCTTGTTTTTCTGTAGTGTGTCTGAGCTGTCTTCTGTTAAGCCATTCAGCTCTATAATTAACTTAAACACTGATACAATATGTCGTTCGCCCTCGTCACCATATTCTGATACTAATAAGATTAATGCGGAAAGTAAACCCTGTGATGTATCTTTAAAAAACTCTGAAGCTTCATCTTTATTGGATGATCCGAGATTATCTATTATTGCATTAGCAACCATTTTAGCGAATTTCTCAGCACGTGCATAATAGATTAGTTTTTGTTCTTCAGTAGTTGCAGCTTTGTACTTATCCATGTACCGATTAACTTCAATCATGAGGTTAAAACAATAGGATTGTAAAGGATGCCTGAAGTCTAAAAATAAGACATTGTAATCATGTTCTTTTAACATGTTTGCAGTAGTACGAAGCTCCTCACCTTTGCAGTCGGTGAGGAGCATACTAGCACCCTGATTTGTATTTTTCTGAACTTTTGCATTGTAGTATATGGTTGGAATTAACATGGTTTTTGTTTTACCACCACCAGGGGAGGCGAGTAATAAAGCATTGGTATCTGATGTATCAATTAACCAAGCTTTCTGTTCCACTCCCACAACAATACCGGGTGTCTTTTCCTTACCAAAGGGGACACGTAAACATGATTTGTATTTTTCTTCTTCAGTACCAAATCTAGCAGTGCCGTGTTGTCCGTCACCAACTGTTTTTGATTTAATATTAAGCTTCGGATTGAAATTTATCCAGACAATACAAAGAACAAATATAAAAGATAAAGGTAGTTTAATAAACCAAAAATGAGGTAATAAACTTAAAAAAGCGAATGGTGTTTGCTGAATGATATATATTTTAGTTATATCGAAAAAAAGCGTCAATAAAATATAGGATAAACTGAAGAAGATTACACTTAAAATTGCTTTTGTTGTCTTACTAAAAGCATAGAACATTATTCATCTTTCTCCTTTCGTTTGCTTTTAAATTTAGATAGCTTAAACTCCATGTTTCTTTCCTTTGTACTATCATCCTCCTTTATAGGTCTTGGATAAAATTTCGGTTAATAATATTAGGCTGCTTATCGGATTGCCCATGTGCTATATTGCTTTGTTTTTCTTTCTTTGCCCCCAGGGATAATTCTCTTGAATTTGAAATATCAAAGCCCTTTGATTTTGCTGAATCTGATATACCTTTTTCAATAAACTTAAAAGCTTTGCTTAGCCGTTCAAAGCTTTCACCGATAGCAAATAAATCTTTATCAATGCTTTGATAACTATTGCAAACATAGAGCTTAGAATTATCATCAATTTCAAGTCCTAGTCTGTGATGCAGCATCATAGATAGGCTTTCCGCTTCAAATTCCTTTACAGCTGTAGGCTGGGTTGAAGTTTTATGTAATAGTCCATGTGCATATTCATGTAATAATGTGTTAAGACGTTCCGTGTCGTTAAGTTTACTGTTAATAACAATGCTGTTCTCTTGTGTATTGCAATAGCCATTAAGAGAGATTGTTGGTAAATTCTTTTCCTCAACAGTAAATCCACTTGTTTCAATAAAGTCTTTGGTAACATCATATAACTCTTTATGCTCTAAACTTGCGTAACCCATGCTATATAATTTTGGATAATCTTCTTTCGGACAAGTGGTTTGAGAAATATCGAATACATTATATTTTATATAGCTTATTTGAGTATAGGTCTTTAATTCACCTTTACCAATCTTGATTTTCTCTTCATTGGTTGCTTCTGAAATCTTAATAGACTCCCCATTTCTTAAAAAGGTAACGTTTTCAATCGGTCTGAAAATTCTAAGTGAGCTAGAGCCTTTAAGAACGTTATAGCCTAGCTGTTGCCACCCTGTATAACTTGCAACAAATGTAGCAAATGGATTCTGCATATAAATAAGCATTTTATTTCTTAAGCTGTATGAATAGAATTTAGAGCTGAAAGCAACAAAATCTTTCATTAACTGTGGATCCATTTTAAACTTATCCAAAGTTTCAAGTATTTTATCCGTATACTGTTTCATTTCATTTTGTTTTGTGTTTCCAACATGCTCAACTATAATATCTTTTACTTGTGAAGTGCGCTGAAGAACAGTATTGAATTGATCGTCTGTAATGTGGATAGAAAGTTGTGATATACCAGCGTAATCCTTTGGTACGATATATTGAGTATCACATTTTATGTAGCTGTTAAATTTCAAACCGTTTTCATGAGTCTTAGGAATATAAACATTTGCTTGGAATTTTTCATTGTCTTTATACCTTTTATCTGATGTAAAGTTGTTACAAATATATTCACCAGTAGGTGTTGTTCCAACTATGAGCATAGTTCTTTTTTGTGCGTAGTCACGTCCTTCAAATTGTACCGGCACAACAATAACACTTTTAACAGGTAGCTCTTCCATATTTATTTCTCCTTTCAAAATGAAAAGAGGAAGTTTTAAAAACTTCCTCTTTTAGCTTGATAGTATACTTTAGTAGACTAATATTGAATTGTCTGGATTAAATTGAATACAGTATGGGTTTTCTAAATCTCTTTCCTCTGAATAAGATGGTAATTCATTCACGACATTTTGTAATTGTTTTAAATCGTTCAATTGAATTTTGAAGTAGGAATCTTCACACTGTTCATGTGCAAAGATAAGATATTCTTGTTCCTCTTCTTCATAAATTCTAACAGGGTGTATGCCAAACTCTGAAATTTGATTATCAAGATCAATTAACCTTTTAATTTGGTTAATTTCATGATCTTGTAGCATTGAAATTTCAGCGATTGCATTACTATCTATCATTTCATTTAACTGAAATCTAGTAATATCACCTAACGGAAAGAAATAAAACTTTTCATTTGCATCTTTTACAATACCTCTGCCGGGGATGTAGAATACACAGTGATTTTCTGTTTGATTTAGCCATTTTGCTTCATCGGAATAGTTTTGTAAATTTGTAGTAAACATATAATGCTCCTTCCTGGGACAAAATGTCCCAACTAAAAATGAATAGGGTTAGAAATGTTTTGATGCTTCTGATGAAGACGTTTCTTAGTAAAACGCTTCCCCATTTTTAAAGTTGTGTTTCGTTCATTTTGTTGTGAATACATGTTGTTATTCATAGCTGAATCAGAAAACACCTTACATAACCCATAAAGCATTGATTTAACTGCAAATTGCAAAATTTGTTGCTGTTTGGCTTGTAGTCTCTTTTGCTTACGTTGCAGCCTTAAGTAGTTACTATTTGCATAGTGCTCTGAAATAATTTGATTTCTTTCAAAGTTCTCTGCATATTTTAGTAAAATGTTATGGCTGCTTTTTGTATCATAAGTAGCAGGACTAAAAAAGCGATCATCAAAATCTTTCATGATGCTATCAATATTTTCTTCACCATAATATAATTTTGATTGAACAACTTCATTATACTCTGCTTTTGTTTGATTGTAAAGTGCTTTTAAATAAGAGTTATTAGCCATTACCTCCAATATAATATCCTTTATTTCATGCTTTGCTTCATTGTTTAAATCCGAATATCTAAAATGAAAATCTTTAGAAATTTCAGACTGCTTTAATGCATCATTATCTTTACTTTCTTCAAGTTTCTTTTGATCTTTCAGTTTGATAATTATTTTATGAAGATTATATAGCTTCTTTTGGATATTAATTGAGTAAAAAGGTGAAGTATAATCAAATACTTTATTCAAAGACTTGTATAATTCTTTGTTAAACGCTTTATAGGAATTGCAATGATCCAATCTTTCATTAAACTTATAACTACCTGAGTTCTCTGAAAATCGTTCAATTAAGAAATGTAGTTTTTGATATCCATACTTACCAGGTAGAAAAAACAGTCTATCAAGCTCTTCTAAATATTTTTTTTCGTACTGTGCCACGTCATAACAATGTTCCTGAAGTACTGACTTGTTTTCACGCTTTAAACATTCATATTCTAGTGCAAAGCGCCCATCCGTATTAACAAGAAAGTGCAGCAATTCAGATTGAAGAGATTGCAGCTTAGAAACATCAATTTTATCGGCTTCAAGTAGTTTTTCAATTTTGTAGATTTTCTCTTGAAGAAGTGTGCTGTTTTCTCCTGGAGCCTTATAACATTTATTGAGTGATTCGAAAAGCTGTTTTGATACATCTTTGTTACACTCATTAAGATTGCGCCACTCAGAAAATTTAACATCATCGTTACAAGAAAAAAATATTACACTGGAAGCAATTGAGCTTGATTTGTATTGATCTTCACTAAATAGATATTCTTTAAAACCTTCAAGCAACTGTTCGGAATTATCATATTGTTCAAATAACTCTTTGTGACCTTGGATGAGCTTGTCATATGATTGTTTCAAAACATCATCTTTTTCCAACAGTTCTTTTACAATTTGCAAAACATCATGTCTTGAATGAGCTGAAAGCTTATCAAATGTTTGAAATTCAAAAGCTTTAAGCTGCGTATTAATATCTGAAATTTTACGTTGCCATGTAAATGAAAAATCTTTGTTTGGATCACTGTATATACAACGTAAACTTTTTTGAAGTTGCTTTTTAAAGCTCTCTAATAAAGGATTGTCCTTATTATCCAATTCTTTAAAGTTATTATCCCCAGTATATTTTTCAGCAGCTTTTTCTAAATTGGTATTTTTTCCTTCAGCTTCAAATTTACCTTGCTTTTGTTTTTCTTTAGTAGGGCTTTTCTCAGCTTTCTTTTCAATCACCTGGCTATATTGGAGAGCACTTTTTATAATGATGTTCTGCATAACTTTACTATCTGCTTTACCTGGATTAAAAAGTTTTTCAGAAACTGCATCAAGCTTTTTATTGATTTTATCTTCATCATCAATATATTGTTCTATTAATGTTCGATAAGTCTTCATGTACTCTGCATATGTTTGATTTAAAAACTTATCATTTTGAATGGCATATTGTAGTATGTCATTTACATGCTGCTTAATCGGTTGAGGTAGATATCCATAATACTTATTACCTTTGACCTTATCCAATTCAAAAGATAAATCATGAAGCTTAGTTAGCAGTTCACTTGGAGGAATGTACATACGGTTAGTAATCTGCCTAGTGATTTCTTTCAGCTTTTTCTCAAGAACGTTTTCCTGATCGTTTTTAATTTCTTTTAAATAGCTTACATCATCTTTGAAAATTTCATTAAAAAATATGCTTTTCATTTTTTCGGTGCTTTTGATTAAACCTTCTTTTCCACCTGTTATGAAAGCTTCTCGGTTATTACGGCTGTACACAAAAAGATGAATATGAGGATGATCGTCTTTGTTGTGAAATGCACAGTTTAAAACAAGATTTTCTAAGCTAATGTTATATGCCTTTGCAATTGCTGGAGCTTTTGCTCTAATTAAATTCTCCCAGGCATTACGATTATCATAACCAGTACGCTCTGCATCCGTGCGAGTCAATGATATAATATGAGACCACTTAATATTCTTTTCGTACTGTTCCGCAAGTTTTTTCGCCGTTGAAATATCAACTGATCCATTCATGTCAAACAAGCCATGTCCCACACCCTCAATTTTCTCAACGGAAGGACGATGAGCGATATAGTCAATGTATTTCATAGTGTTCATGTTTTCTTTTTGTACTGTACCACTCGTGTCGATCAGGTCGGGAGTAGTGTATTCAAGTTGTTTGGCATTGGTAAACATTTGGTATCGTTCCGGCTCCATAGAAACAACTTTGCCATCTTTAAAAGTAACGTTGATTTTTTCAATAGTACTATCCAGCTTAATGATTTCATCAGAAGCAGTGTCAATCGTTTCACCACTTTTTAATGTGATACTTTGTGCTTCTATTTTTTCGCCGGCATACTCCAGGTAATTTAAAAAGTGATTGCTGCTTTTTATGTAACAAGTATTTACTATAACTTTTGGCATGTAATCACTCCACTATCTCATTTAACTTTAACACACGATTGTTTGCTTTTAAAAAGTCAATAGCGTTCAATCGCATTTGCTGAAGTTGAAGAGGGTTAACATCAAGTTCACTTGCTAAGACTTGATTTTGAATATTACTCTGTATTGCAACCTCACTTAAGACCTGGTTCGTTTTATTATTAATATTCTGCAATTTCGTTTCAATAACGGCTTGTAGGATGTTAATAATTTCATCATTTATGAACGTTGACTTTACTTGCATATAGTAAAAATCACGATAATATTTTAATGCTTTTTCAATGACTGAATTTTCTGTTTGGTTATTATCTTTTGCAATATTGATGATGTCGTGTATTAAATCTTCATCAATACGGATTGTTTTTCGTATATCCATTTTTTCCTCCTTCTTGCGGATTTACTCTTTTTTTGAGTGATAGTATGCACGTAATACTAAGTATGCAGGATAAAGCATGACGTCACAAGTGACGTCACTGCACTACATCAACCAGCAAAGCTGGCTGATTTTATATGACGTCATAATTGACGTCACAGAATAATAACAATATCTTATTATTATTTTGGATTTAGCGACAAATGCAGTGATTTCGCCATCTTGCACGTTTTTAATACTATGATTATTTGACGTCACAGCATATTATAAACGCCGAAAAACTAAGGATTTTAGCTGACGTCACTTTGAAATAATTTTTAATGGGTTCATGGTACTATTAGAATTTGAATTTTTCCATATTTCAAAGTGTAAATGATGACCTGTTGTATTGCCTGGGTTCGGATCATAACGCTGATCGCCACCCTCAAATCCAATGACTTGTCCTTTCTTTATAACCTCTCCGGGCTGAACAATGATAGAAGATAAATGAGCCGATAAAGAATAAAACATGCCATCTCTTGTATCATGTTTAATAATAACATAATTGCCCCAACTGCTTTTATTATAGTTTACTTTGTAAACCTCTCCATCTGCTATGCTGATAACTTTATCGTGCCACTTCGCACCAATATCAATACCACGATGAAATTCTGAAGTTAAGCCAAAAACAGGATCGACTCTATAACCATATGGAGAAGTGATGTTACCTTTAACAGGCATAGGATAATTTCCAAGCAGAGGAACATCATCACTTAAAGTAGGAATTGTTAACAAAAAGCTTGCATCGCTTTCTGAAAGACTAAAAGGTGGTTTGCTTACCATCGTAGTAATGTCAGTTAAACTTTTAAAAAAAGTTATCTTTTCTTCTATGGGTTCACCATCAACCTCAGTCTTGATTACTTCTGTTTTTAAGTAATAAGATGCAATCTTCTTTTTAATCGCTTCCACATCTTCTGAAAGTGAATCTGTTGATGCTAAATCAATGTATTGTAAATATGATATATCTAAATCATTAGGTATATCATATTCCTGTTTAATAGCTTCTTTAGCTTGATAATATTTATTCTCTAATAGATTATTGTCCTTTGGAAAGAACGTCTCAAAAAGAGCAGCTACAATAATTACAATTAAAAAGATTAACAGGAGTACAATCATAATAATTATTAAAACTATTTTTAGTACAAAATTACGTTTCTTTTTATCAGTAACAACTTGAACAGCAACCGTTGCAATAGCAGCAGTAGCAGACACTATCTGCCACCACCTTTAGCAAATAGTTTCTTCTCATATGGAAGTTCTCCAACTTTCATATAATAGCTTTGAGCTCCAGCTTTTAATAAACAGTGCTTTTGTTTTGGCTGTTCAATACGGCTCATTTCACCATCAGTTAATTTCAATAGTTTTTGTACTTGTGCTTGCTCTAGAGTATCAGGATAGAAAATAAATTTAAAACTTGTATTGTTGAATATTGGAGCAGATAAATGATAGATTTCTTCATCCAAAAAGTCATTGATGTTTTGCGTTGCAGTTCCAATAATTGCTTCGTACTTTCTAGCTCGTTTCGTAAAGTTTTTTAGGTAACTTGCTATTGTGTAGTTTTTTCTATTCATCAATAAGGATAGTTCATCAAATGACATACAAATTTGCGATTCTCTTAATGATGTTCTACTCCACATGTAGGTCATGATATTAAAAAGTACGGCTTGCATACGGTCTTCAGATCCATCTAGTAAGTCATGAATATCAAAGCAAATGTTTTTACTGTGTGGAATATTTGTTTCTCCATTAAAGATAAATCCTAAGCTGCCATCATAAGCATCTTTGATAATAAGTAGTAGCTCTTTAAATGTATCTTTTGGTATCATTTTGTGTGGCTGTACATCGTAATTATCTAATGATTGTTCAATGTACTTATATAAATTGGTGAAGGTAGGATAATCACTGTTCTTTAAATTAGAAAAGCTTGTATTCTCATCAATATCCATATGGTTGTATAATTCTTGTACAATAATCAGCAACGCTTTAATTTGCATTTTACTAGCTTCAGGAAACAATACAGAAAAGAAATCAGATAACCAGCTTAAGTGTTGAAAGAACATTTTAGCATGTGCGAAAGCCTCAACAGGAAATTCCTTTTCGTCATATTCCTCTTCTTCAAGTCGTAATCGGCGCACCTCAAATGGGTTAATTTTGATGCGTCCATCCGCACAGTCAATTACAGATGCACCGAGAGAATGCATCCATCCATATTCACCTTCAGGATCCACGACAAAGCAGCTAACCCCTTTAAACATTTGTTGTGATATAATTTTTTTCATTAACCAGCTTTTGCCTTGACCTGATACACCAACAAGAGTAAAGTTTCCATTTGTGATATCGTCAGTACGATTAAAGAAATCTACAAACATCATACCACCGTCAATCGTTTCACCTAATATCATCCCATGTGAATCATTGCGACTGGAATGAGAGAACGGATGCAGACTAGCAACGGTATCCGTAGGCATATTGTTTGCACTAATTTTAAACTTATCGTCCCCTAAAGGAGATACACTTAAGAAGCCTTCCTTTTGTTCATATGTAAGTTCTTCAAAGGTAATGTGTTGAGCTCCTAGGGTTGTTTTAACGGATGAAAAAACTTCTTTTAATTCATTTTCGTTGCAGCCATACATTTCTATAAAAATATTAACATAGTAAGCTTTTGAATTTTTCTCTTGTGAGGTTCTATAGAATTTTGCCATGCTAGATTGGTTCATATCTGACTTGATTAACTCAGTAACCTTTTTACGTGCAAGGGGATTGGAACGTTCGTTGTTCACTTGCCTGTCTATTGCTGCTGCTATGCCGGCAGTCATAGGAGACAAATGCATAGAAAATGTGGTATTCTTTATTTTAGATAACTCAGATAAATAGCAGCATACTGTCAGTTGACTAGGAAAGTTTTTAACTAAAATAGTTTTTCTGATAAAACCATTTTGCTCACAATAACGAGACGTAAAATTCATGTTTTGTGGCATTAACCTAGTTGTAAGCTTATCTGAAATATAGGTTTTGGTATTTACGTTCTTTTTACTACTATCCTCACATTCTTTTGTACAATTTTCTTCAAATGTGTAGATATCAAAACTATCAAATTCACGTAAAATAAAGTTTCGCATAACTGTAACAAGCTCTTTTTTCTGTACAGGATAATATTTAATAAGCTGATTTTCCAGAGCAGTTTCAAGCTGCTTTCTTTTTTCAGGTGAACTAGGCTTTATAACAAGATAATAGGCTCTTTGAATACTAGAACTTTGTGATACTTCTACACTAGATATTTTATCAACAATAGCATCACGGTAAATAGCGTATTGATTGTCTAATGATTGATAAAATTCTTTATTGGCATCAAGATTTTCTGTTTTATCAATACCGATAATTTGCATTGAAATATCTAATGTGTCAAGTAGACCTTGCATCTTCTTAATTTCCTGCTTCTTCTCTTTATCAGTCATTATGGATAAGTTAGGTGGTAAAATTCGATAAAAAAACTTTTCTTCACCATTTGATAGAATTGAATTATCTTCAATTTTAAAGTTTAATAGGTTAGTTGCTTTCATTTTCTTTTTCACACTCCCTTAATGAAAAATGTTGTGGCTTACCATAATATTTATGTAATAAGATGATGGTATCAATTGCATTTTTTTGATTGGTTGGTGTTCTCCAACATACAGCCGTTACAATTGCTGAGATAGGCAATAGCCACAATAAATGCAGTAAAATCGCCATTATAGCTGAACATACGGAAAAGATAAGTTCGAAAAATGTAAATCCATATATCAGATATTTTTTATTCAGTCTAGGAGGTATGATATATTCTTTTTGTTCATCCATAGTGTTCTCCTTAATGTTTCGTTAATAGCTGTAAGCCTTGACTCGCCATTGATACCATAGTACTTCCACCTTTAATGCCTGATGAGTAACCGTATTTGGATAGTACTTGTGAAACACCACCCATAGAAAGCCATAATCCAAAACCAAGCAAAACATCTACGATACCTTTGCTATCAGAAATAATAATAAATCCGATGTAAAACAGGATATATTGAAAGGTATAGGTAAAGGCAATTGCAATTGTTTGTCTTAGCCAATCGCCGAGCTTTGTTGTTTCACCACGAACAATATCAGGTACATAGAAGGCTGAAGAAAAAATTTGAATTAACATGGTTCCATATCGTTTTAAAGATATAATCATGAAATAAATTAAAGCTACAGTTACACACATAGTCAGTATCATATTGATAAATAGTGTGAGTGCTGGATTGGCTGCTGGATTTGTCGCTATATTCGAAACAACCTTGACTAGATCAGTATCTTTTTTTAGATTTAAATAAGTGGTTAATAAATTAGCAATTTGCATGATTCCAATAGAGAGATAGGAATACATGCTTACAAATAGTAACCCTTTAATGAAATTTAAAGAAACAGCAACCCAATCTATTTGTTTCATTGATCCGGCTTCTTCAGCTGCATCAAACAAAGAGAAAACAAAAGCAAGTACGAATACTACACCATTAACCCACATTGAAAATGCTAAGAAACCTTTGATGATATAATTGTCCCAAAAGTCAAAAGTAATCTCATTGAAAAATTTCATGCATATTGTGAAAATATCGTTAATACCATTATAAATTCCCTCAAAAATAAACTCGAATATCTTAGAAATAATAGACATTTGTATTACTCCTTTATACGCCTACCATACTCCACATCCAAAATGGAGCACTGCCGATGACAATTAGCACGGCACAAGCGACAGCTATTGGAACAATTTTATCGCTAAACTCTTGTCCTTGCTTTTTCTTGGCAGCAGCGCCGGCTATTAAAAATATAAGTATAATAATAATTACTATATCAATAATAGGTAAAACAACGAAATTAACAATTGGCTTAATTTGTTCTATAAATTTTTCTTTTGCTTGTTGAAGACCACCAACCACATTAACATCAAGTGCAACAGTGTTAACTTCGTTTAGAAGTGATGTAAAGAAATTATTCATCTGATAATACCTCTTTCTTTATTATGTATTTGTACGTTGTTTACTGGATTTTGCTGTTGTGTATTGGAACTCATTTTTTTTAGATCTTCGTTCCAATCTTTTGACACTGGAATTTTGTCTTTTACTATGCCTGTGTAGCCAATTTCATTCAGCCACTTTTTAATTTCATTGCGACATTTCATGCCGGCATCATCATTATCAGTTGCTAGATAGATTAGCTTAATATCGGCATTTTGTGGCTGCATCATGTGATATTTAAAACAATCCACGTAAGTACCGCCTAACGCAAGATAATTATATTGGTTATAGTCTCTTCCATTTACATGAAGCAGTGTCATAAGGGATAGGTTATCTATGGCAGCTTCTGAAACGAAAAGGGACTTTGCATTGTTGTTGATGTAAAGTCCCACTTGTTTATTAAATTCATTTGTTCCTGGCATTTCACGCTTATATGGGCTATCTGTGATTGTTGAGCGTTTAAATCCATATTTAGCAACACCGTCATAATCAAATCCTTTAAAGACGCAATTATGTTTGTCATCCTCGTATAGAAAATCACGTTTTATCATGTCGTATACAACTTGCCGAGATATTGAACGACCACTACATAGATAGCCGCAAAGTCGCTTGTATTGACCGTCGAAAGCAGTAGGGAAAGTTACATCTGCTGGCTTAGTTGCCTTTGGCGCAGCATGATACTTATTTGCTTTCGTAACTTCAAAGGTATAATCGTTTAATAGCTTTTTTAGCTCAGAATAAGCTTCATCAAGGGACAAGTTTTTAAAAGCCATAGCAAAATCAATAACAGTACCACTTTTTTGTTCTGAGTTCCAAGTGAAAACGTTTTGATCGGGACGAATCACAACACTGTCATGCTCTTTTAGCGTATATCTATTTTCACTTTGTTTTACTGGAGTTAATCCAATTCTTTCAGCATATTCAATAATAGATATGTGTTGTTTTATGGAATCTGTTAACCTCATTTTATGACCTCCTTACCATGTAAGAATATCTTTTATTTGCTCAATTAGGGATGGTAATATCTCTAACCTAAAAGCGGCTGATAATGCTTTTAAAATTATTGCACCTAGAACAAAAACAATTGCAATACCGATTGCCCATTGAAAAAATGATGTTACACCATTTTTGTTATGTAATAACTTTGATATTTTACTAAACACTGAATCATTCCTTTCGTATGGTATTAAGCTGTACTTACAAAAGGTTAGACAGATGGTCGGGTTTCACCAGCGGTAGGAAACCAATTACTAACTGTTTTCTTCATCCAGCCCCCAATTGCTGAGTCACCAAACAGAAAGATAAGTAAAGCTAAAATGATAGC
This sequence comes from Paludicola sp. MB14-C6, assembly GCF_030908625.1. Lineage (GTDB taxonomy): Bacteria > Bacillota > Clostridia > Oscillospirales > Ruminococcaceae > Paludihabitans. The sequence goes on from NZ_CP133133.1 coordinate 2,506,126, forward strand.
TGAAATAATGAATATAACTGCGATTTTAATTGCTGAACCAATCCATTCTTCGCCACCTTCCTCATTTTCAATGAACTCAACTACCTTGTTTTTAGCTTCAATAGCCTTGTTTTGAATGTTTTGCTTTGCGATTTCTGCTTTAAAAATTAACTGTCTCATATCATGTCCTTCTTTCATTATTTAAAGCTGGGACATTTTGTCCCAGCCTATTTAAAAAATTCACGAGCATATGTGTATATATCTATTAGCACAGGTGTTAAAAACTCCACGACGATGGCGGTGAACAATAGAAACATATACATACGAAGTTTCTTTGGAATGTTCAAGACTTCTTTTCGCAAGTTGTTTTTATCAATAATATCAAAATCATATGATATCATTTGAAAATAAAACTGCTGATCTTCACCTCTTGCAATTCCAAGAAGACCTTGAATAACCATATTTAGTTTTTCACTTGATATTCTGCGATTCAATTGTAATAACGCATTTTCGGGACTAGAGGTTCTCATAGATGCGACTGTAATTTCAAGTTCCTTTGCAAACATTATGTTATCGGTTAGAGTATACTCATCCAATAAATTAATAATATTTCTTTGTGAATTTAGTTTTTCTTTGATATATGATGTAAATGCCGGTATTTCGTTTTCAAACTCTTTTTTGCATTTATGATAGGATTTATACAAAGAATGAAAATCGTTTAAATACACTAATATGGCAAGAATAGTCGTGATTAGTGTAACAAACCAACTAATACATAGACTCAGTAAACCAATTAAAAAAACAACAGTGAATTTTATATAAGCTTTAGCTTGAAAAAATTCTGCTGTTGTTTTATTGTTCGTTACTTCTAAAGCACGTTGAATGCGGTTTTTCTTTTGCTCATTTAATTTTATGTAAGGAGTTACTTTTTGCGTTGCCTTATCAATTAGCAATTCAAGTGATTCCTTCAAGTTTACTTTTTTCCTTTTTGAATGTAATGGAAGCTTCAATATTGCAGAAAGAATATAGTATAATCCTAGCAATATTAAAAAAATCAATGCTAAAATAACTACAATCATATCAACCATTCCTTTCTATCTTCTGTAACGAATTGGTTTCATCAAAGTCACTAATTTCCCTAAACAGACTAATATAACCACAGCTACAAATAGTAGAGCAGCTTTCCCATAAGGATTAGTAAAATAAAGAGTAAACCAATTAGAATTTGCAACATAAACTAATGGAATGCCTAACAGAGCAAGAAACAAAATGGACATAAATTCTTTTACACATTTACTCATTTCAACATCAATATCAGACTGAATCATTTTAATATCCGATAACTTTCTTACTATTCTAATTAAATTAGGTCTTAATGAGCTGTTTGATTGACATTTAATTAGTTCGGTACACCATTCGTCCCAAATATCATTCTTAATAAGTGGTTGAATTGTTTTTATACCGTATGAAACACTTGGCGTTGCTTTATTAACGATACATAAAAATAATTGCATGGTTTCTTTCAGTGGATCATTTAAATTCTCCATATTCTCTTCAACTGCTGCTATAAGGTTATTTTTCCTAATGTAAGCTGATGTAATAGTTGATAGTCCACTTTCTAATTCATCTGCAACAAATAAATCATACTTGTGCCGGCTTAATTTCACTCGCCATACAGGTATCAGTGCTAAACCGACTGCAAGAACAGGAGATAACAAAATATTTTGAAATAGGAGTCCCAATAGAAAACCACAGACAGCAAAAATAGTCGATGTAACGATAAGTTTTTTGTATTCGCTTTCTTTATGCTTATATTTTAATGTTTCTTTTGCTTCATTAAATTCACGAATGAAATATAACGGCTTATCCTTACCAATACTGATGTTTACTTTCCGCTTAAGGGATAAAGGCTTTTCTTTTTTAGTAAACATTTTCAAGCTCATCAACATTTTCACCTCCAAAGATTTCATCAATTTCATTTAATGACATGCCTTTTCGTATTAACTTATTTTTGAGGTTATCTGAAATATTGTTTACATTTTCAAAATGCCCAATAACCTTTATAATGTTACCGTCTGCATCTTTCATATTATCAGTAACAATAAACTGATCAATTACGTTAAACTTAACTTTACCATTTTCAACGCTTACAGCTTCAACAATTTGTTCAACACGGCGTTTACCATCTTGGTATTTATTCATTTGTACTGAAATAGGAAAAGCTTTCACAATCAATTCAAGTAATTCATTCTTAGGCAACTCGTACTTTCTTAAAGCAAGAGTATACATTCTTTCGTATGCATCTGTTGCAGAGATAGAATGTAAGCTTGTAATAACTGTGTGTCCGGTTCTCGCTGTCTCTTGGGCGATAAAAGCTTCTTCTGAAACCATTTCACCTACACAAATTACTTTAGGGTGAAATCTTAATATAAAATCAAGCAGCTCTTCTAGTCTAATGTTAAGCTGCGCTGTTGGATGAGGACGTGTATAAAGATGTACCACGTCATTTATGATTCTTCCATGTTCATCATACTGCTTTAAATCAAAGTCATGTGTACCGTCCTCTAATGTCACAAGCCTTGTATCATATCTGACCTTTGACAAAACGGTATTCATTAAAGTAGTTTTTCCTGATCCTGTATCACCTGAAAAAGCTATTGAAACACCATTGTTGATAAATGCTTCTAGTTTATTAAATGATGATTTTGTAAGTGTTCCGACTTTTATAGTTTCGGTTTTAGTGAATTTTTTAGGATGAGTAAATCGAATACTTGCCACAATACCATCTGAAGCATTGCATATAGGTGGCTGAGCAATGGAAAGACGAATATTATCACCTAAATATGTAACTTTCATAGGAGACATATTATCCAGGACTTCATCCGATTTCTGTAACATACGTTTTAGTACATCTACACCTTGCTTGATGCTATGAAAATGCTCGTTGATAAACACTTTTTTTCCATTACAGTATTCAATGATAATACATCCTGGTGACTCTTTCGTCCCGTCACCGATACAGTTGATGTTAATTTCTTCGATGTTTTCTTTATCAGCAAAGTACTTATTAAGAAAACCGAAAGAAGTCATATCGTTATAAATATCATCAACTAAGTTGCTACATTGATCATCTATTTCAGATATTTTTTCTTTGATTAACTTCTTTAGTGTTTCTTCACTGTCAAAATCGTTATTTTTCAATGCAGAATTTAAATCATTTAAGTGTTTATTGATTATTTGCTTTTGAACATAATCAAATATTTCAGCGTATTTAATTGGTTCTTTGTGTATGCTGCTCTCATCGACTAAAGGAGAGAGGTACTTGGAAAAATCACTCATTTTACTACCTCCATGACTTTAAGAAGTTGAGTCTTATATTGGTTATACTGACTTGAATTAAATTTTTCAAACAACTTGCCTAGAATGTTCATAAGCTCAATGTCTTCACAGTACGGAAGTAAAACATCAAAGTTACCTATGATACCTTCCACGAGATTGATGTTATGATAGCTTTTACAGCATCCACCTACTCGAATATGCTTATCTGTTTTGAATTTACTATTTGGTAGCATAGATAAGCAGCTTTGTTCAAATACGACACCTTTAATGTCAGGAGATAGCACTCTCAAAGTTGTATCTGCAAGTTCAAGTGATTTAATGGTGTAGATATCATCAAGAAAGTTTGTATTACAATCTACAATGATGTAGTCAGACAGGCTGGATGCAAACTCTAGTATTTGCAAAAACTTATCTTCTCTTTGATTGCTGCGACTGTTGATTGATGTTTCGCCACGTATAAATCCCAATATACCCAAATTGTCATTCACCATATCTAATTTATGCGAGAGAATTTCTAGCGTTAGGTTATCTTCACGCATGAGGCTGTTGATGGAATGACTGTAGTTTACTTCATCATAAGGTCTCCAAACGCTGAGCTGTGGTGTAGTAATGCATGTATCAATTAGAATTACGCTTTTGCTTTGTTGAGATAAAAATAAACTTAATAATGCAGCTACAGTACTTTTCCCAGCTCCATTATTGCCCCAAATTGAAATGATTTTAGCCATTGTTTTCACCCTCTTGTATCTTAGCAGCAATAGCGTTGTTTGTTTCTTGTTGTTCTTTCAATAGAGTAGCTGCACGTTCCTCATTATTACGACATGCTAATCCAAAATGTAAGTAGCCATTCTTTTCTAAAGCAACTAAAACAGAAGCCTGTTGTTCGGTTACCAATAAAGTAGCTGTTGCAGGTATGCTTGGCGTTTCTTCATTGTCAGTTTTGCTGCTTTCTTTTTTCTTTACATCAATACTCTTGTTATCTGTGACGGCAATTACCTTTACGTATCGTAACTGTTCCGGTATTGTTGCATACTCTTCTTTGTTTTTCTCGTTATCGGATTTCTGTGTAGCAAAGATTGTTACAATATCGTTGCTTTGTATTTTACCTGACATACTGCTTGATAGACTATTAAAAGTGACGGATAGTGCAACATAGCCATTCGTTAAGTTATTATAGGTATCTTGAAAGAGTGCCGATTTTGATACTGAATTAGGGTATATGTAGCTGTTTTTAACTATGTCACCAGCAGCATATTTTTTTATAACATCATTCGTATTTTGTGCAACATTTTTAGCAATGTTTTTATCAGTTGTTTTTGATAGTTCTATCATATCTGATGTTATAACTTGACCTTTTTCTATATTCGATTTTACAACAACTACAGGATAACTTTTTTGAACGGATTTTAAGGATAATGGTAATATAGTGGCAAGTAAGATAACAGCAACTAAAACCAGTATTAAACCTAAAACTAATTTCTTTTTAAAAAATTGAGAGAGATTTAATTTTATCATAGTGACCTCCTAGTACATTTGTAATGTGTGTGATGCAGCCTGTGACTTGATTTCTTCATTCAATCGAGAGTGGAATTGTTCTTTTATCTGTTTAGCCTGTAAAGAATTTAATGAAACATAGCTACCTTCTTCACCGGAAGCTACAAACAAATTTTTATCTTTGTTGTAATAACAACAAAGGTTATCATGACTTTGCATTTTTTCAACTTTGTTTCCTAATTCAATTAAAAATGCTCGCTCATCATTTAATAGGTATTTTTCATATGGTGGCTTGTCAGCTTCAACAATTACTGTTTTAATTAGTTGAGCATTACTGACTTTAGTAGTATCAAAGTTAATTTCTAAAAAGCCAAATGTATTACAGAAATAAAAAGAGCTCTTTGGAGAGCCTTCAATTTCTATAACATCTGAAATGGATAGGGAATGTCCTAAAAAGTCTTTAGGATGGTTAACATTAAAAATTAAATAAATTTGATCCAAGTTATCCGTGCCCACATTGCCCTCAAATACCTTAGCATAAATAGATGAATCAACAGATTCATTTTCTAGTTTTAAACTCATGAATTTCTGTCTATTCAGATCTAACTCTGATATGATTTGATATATTCTGATTACACTCATACGGGTATTCCTCCTAAAAATCCATAACAAAATACCGTTCCTATAAATAGAAACGGCAAATATGCAATTGTTTCTTTTATTGAAATTTGATGGTGTTTTTTTCTGTACAGTAAGTAGATAATTGCAAATACGAAAGCTACTAATATGATAAATATGATATTAGGTAAGCCTAAACATAGCCCTAATGACGATGCAACTTTTATATCTGCGCCACCGCCACGCTTTAATATGAAATACGTTATTAAAAATGATATGAATATAACGAGACCACCTGAAATTAAGATGCACATATCAAACCAGAGCGAATTGATTGCACAAACGGCTAACTTAGCCGTTGCAAGTACCAGCAAGCAATAAGTATATTTGTTACTTACTATTCTAGTTTCCAAATCTGAAATTGCAGAACAGAAAAGAACACCTATTGCCATTATGTCAATTATCAAAAAGAATAGTCTAATAGTTAATTCCTCCTTGTCTTATTTTTTAGCTGGGACATTTTGTCCCAGCGGACTAAACCATGTAGTGTATAGAAAAATATTTATTATTAACATATTATTGATACTAATCTACAAATGATAAATGCAATAATAAACGCAATTATTATAATAAAGCTTAAAATAACAATTAACTCCCATATATACCGACATCGGTAGCCTGTGCTTTTTAATGCAATAAAAGCTATGGTTAATAATACTATTGCACATATACAAAATACTAGATAAAAATTGATATTAACACCTCCAAGTGCATAGCAATCAACCCTAAAACGTTGGGACAAAATGTCCCAGCGGATGAATTTGTGTCATGAACTCTAGTCTGGGACAAAATGTCCCAGCGAATGAACCTTGTGTCATGAACTCTTGCCTGGGACAAAATGTCCCAGCGGTTTATTGTTTTGCTTTTAACTTCCACCTCTTACAGTGTTCCAGTCATTATACATGCTGCCATCAATTATTATGTAATCAGTAGCGTAATAGCTAACCATACCAGCAGGAGTCCAATAATCAGACACTTTATATGAGATTGAATATTTGCCATCAGGAACCCATACAGGAATAAAATGAACACGACATTTATCAAATGAAGCATCATTTTTATAAAACTCATATGTCGTTTGATTAGCATTTTGATAAGTAGGCTCTAGCGTTCTGTAGTTACCATATTTCAAGGTATAATTAAACTCTTTGAATAAAGCATAGCAACGCTGAACATCCGTAACCATCTTAGAATTGGTTGTAATTTTATCTGCAATTACTTTGCTGTTAACACCATATCCTGATCGTGTTATTTGCTTGCCTGTTGTGGTGTTATTTGCTGTATATCCGCCATGAACATCAACAGTAATATTTGCAGTAGCAGAAAGAGAAGCACTATTTGTTTTCTTAACGTACCAATCCTTTTCCCATTTCCATTCTTCCCAGGCTGCATATGTTAAATCGCTTTCAAATGGAGCTTGTAATGATCTATCAAAAGATGATGGCGGTTGTAATTCCAGTTTTGTATCGGGTGTAGATGATATATCACCATTCTCTACATCATTACTATTAACAACGATATTATCACTGTAATTTGTTTCATTCACACCTTTTGTTGTGTTAATTTCACATTGCAGCTTGATAGTATCTTCTCTATATTCTTTAGGAACATGCCACTTAAAATAAACTATATTCGTGCCTTGTTCAGGTATAACAATGCCCTCAACCTTACTCGTTGATATAACATCATTCGTAGTAGAATTAAGGGCTTTAAATATTGCTGTTAAATTGTGCTTAGGACGTATATTCAGCGCACCAATATCATCTTGATTTATAATACGATATGTTGTAATAACGTCTGTATCAGTTGGATACGATGCGTTGGGTTCTATCATTTCCACTTGAAGATTTGTAGCTGGTATAACATTTATATTTGTACTTTTGCTGTTGTTACTTGTATTTATTTCTCTATTCCTATAGTCCCAGTTTATGTGAGCTTCCACATTCTTAATCCCTATGTTTTCACCTGCATTTAGTTCAGCTTCAACGTTTATTGTTCCCCAAACTTCCCAGGATGAATTTACTGTTTCTTTGTTTATTTGAATTTCAACGTCTTTAGAAGATATAATCTTTCCATCAACTAGGAAATCAATTCGTGTTGTTCCTGAGGATGGGCGAGTAGGTGGAATCCATTGCATTGGTGGTGTTTCATAATGTCCTCCTGATCCTCCACAAGAAGGACAAGAAATTGTTCCGCTGCCATTACAAGAGGGGCAAGTGAGCCAAACATCTTTTGTTTCTCCTGTTTCACACGAACATCGACCTATTCTTTTTTGATGTGCAGTGTATACATGGGCGCAGTAGTTTCTTTGCCCACGATTAGAGGTTTGAAAATGACCACATTGTGTGCATTGGTAGTCCCAACCGTCACAGCTTGATTGACATCGTGGCTGTCCTGGCGCATTACATGGTATATCATCCTTATCCCAAACCCCTCCACTACCATTACAACTAGGACATTGTTTATTACCGCTACCGCCACAATCTGTACATGTTACCCATTGATCGGAAGGCTGATACCAATATCCATTATTCTTAGCATAATAGTTAAAACTAGCTTTAATTTTAAATATGTTTTCTTCTCGTATCGTGTCACTTAAAACTTTAATCTCAGAGCATTCAAAATCATAACTTGCAGCACTTGGCTGATTATATGCAAAAACAAAGTCAGATTGTATAAAACATAAGCTAATAACTAGAAGAAAGCACATACATACCTTTCTAAGCTTTTTCAACGTTATTACTCCTTTCAGTAATATAAAAAAGTGTGACGTTAATCACACTTTTAAATCTATATGAATATTTAGGTTATCTAGGTTGACCGTGGTCGTTTCCAGTGTGGGAATTATAGTTATATGATTTTTCAACCACCCAGCTGTTTTGAACTTTACACCAAACAATATAATAATTCATGCTTTTAATATATTGCTTTTCTCCCTCTTGCATAAATGATGTATCAACTGCTGAATAACCATCAGCTGTTTTTATTGATTTTGCTTGTGGATAGTTACCCCAGTTTTCCCACATCCAATCTGATATATAAGCATTCATACCTATATGGAAATATTTTGTTTTACCGTTAATTTCCCTTGTGTCACCGTGTTGAGGTCCATTTGGATCAGGATTTACTGGAGGTGTAACTGGATCAACTTCATGTGTTGGTGGTAATGTTGGTGTTGATGAAACGGGTGGCTTTGGCTTGCTTGGAGGGGGAGGGGTAGGTTTGCTGGTGGTTGATGCTTTTGGTGGTGCAGAAACCGTTATTTTTGAAGATGATGTATTCGCTTTGGATGATACTTCGCCATCTACTTTAATGGTGCTGGATGCAGCGGAACTAGTATTTTGTGAAGAAGTATCTTCATTACTGCTAGGTGCAGTGAATTTTGATACGTTTTCTAATGCTTGATTGCTTGGGGTAGCTCCTGTTGCAATAAATTTGCCATCAGGTTTATTGTCATGCTTTACAGAAAAGAAAATGATAAGAAAAACTGCAACGAGCAACAATGCAGCAACTATCAAGACAATAACTTTATTTTGTTGTACAAAGTTTTTTATTTTATTCATTCTGTTCAGCCTCCTTTTTGTCATTAGTACCAGTATTGTTTATCTTTATCTATTTAAGATATTTAGCAGTAGGAGGAAGCACAACAAGTTTTTTTATTGCCAATCCTCCGTACTGAAAATATCTAGGTGTAAATTTAGTCTTTCCCTTTTGCAGCATCCTCTGCATTGGTTATTATTTGCTCAATAGCTGGGCAAACTTTACTTTGTTGGATTTTAAACTGCTTTAACAATTCGTTACCACTATAGCCTTGGGAAATTAAGTCTGCTAAAATCTGTTCAGCAAATTCACCGCCGATGTTATCTTTTATTGGACGTATTATTAAAGTGTTGTTTTGATAAATACACTCTGCTTCGTTATCAAAGCCGAGAGCTTCAAAATATTTTTGTGGTATAGTAATTTGCCTTTTTTGTGATATACTGATAATCTTTCGTTCCATAGTCATACCTCGCATCACATTATTTACTTATATTATATTAATATATTGGAATACTTTTCCTTGAATTAAGTATAACAAAGAAATAAAGAAATATCAAGTACTTTTTTATCATGGACTAACCTTTTTTATATCAAAAACTAACTCATATTTAAGAGAATACTTTTGATTAAATGATCGTCCTGTTTTTGCTTTGATTTGATATACTTTTGTTTGATTAGGAAGTAACGATATTTCAAATTTACTGGTATTATTTAACCAGGTAATTGTATCGTTATCTTGTATACCCAATGCGATATATTTTTTACTATCAGCTAATCCTAATTGTGACCACACTAAATCAGAGTAAGTATTGGGTGGCACAATAATAAAGTCTGTTTGTAAAGGATTTATTTGCTTTAATGTAAGTTTGATAGGAAAAGCAGAAGTATTCGTAACTTGGAGAGATCCACCACTATAACCTTCAGAGCTAATAGTAAAATCATTATAGATAACATTAGCTGATATATAATCAATTACATTATTTACTGTTATAACTTTCGTCCTTGCGTTTCCTATATTATCCTCTACACGGAAGCTATAAGTATTATTTTTACTTATTTTATATTCAGCATGATTACCCTTAACAAATGTACCGTCTGGGAGTCTTATTCTGTTAACTCCAGAACCATTACCATCATTAGCATCGGCAATAATGGTTGCAGTTTCAACGCCTATATCCTTTACACTAAGGTTTAATTCCGGTGCAACATTTTCTATGTTTTTGGCAAGAGATACTGTTTGTCCAACTACATTATTTTTGTCTTTAACTTTGACAGTAATACTTCTAGCTATTGTAAAGTCACCATAAAAGTCCACAGAAGCTGTATATGTATCGCCCGACTTCGACATTGCTGTCCAATCTTTAATACAAGTAGAACCGTCATATATAGCTACTTGACAATCTCCCGATTGTAAGTCGGTAGCAGTTACAGAAAGTGTACCAATATTTGAATATCCGTTAACTGGATTTTTCGGTGTTATTGTTGCTTTTGTTATGTTCGGTGGGGAATCGTCTATGCATTGTTCACCTGTGTTCGCATAAAAACCAGACCTACCATACTTTCCTTGGGGACTGGAGTATACAAATAACTTTCCCCAAACTTCTACGTCTTGGGCTTGAATCCATATTTCGCCGTAACCGTTATAAAAGGTTACGTTTTGATTTGGCAACAAATACGGAAGTTCGCCATTTTTGTTATACCCGTAAAATTGTGTCTCACTGGTAGAACCATTCACTACGCCGTAAGCAGGACTAGTCCATATACCGACTTTAATTCTTGGCGTTTTTCCGTCACCATTCTCTTTTGCAAGAATTTTAACGGTTCCATTTGTATTCCAACCACCGCAAAAACGACAACCCTCACTATGATTGTGCTCTTGGATTTTAATTATTTTATGACACTTTGTGCAAGTAAGACCGCAGTTTTCTGTATCATAAGGAACGAATTGTTGATTGTGAAAGTCATGCTGACTACCACTTGGACATGTAGTACTTAGAGGAGGTATCGTTACCTCTCTTCCGCAGGCAGTACATCTACCCACACCGCTTTGATATGTTGCAGGCAAAGTATACCATGCATATGTACAGTTACGTAAAGCTACGTTTTCTTTACAAGTCGTACAATACTGTCGATCTTTATGATAATACCAAGTAGGTAGCCACGTGCCGGTTAATGTATGCTCATGCTTAGGTAATATTTTTGTATAACCACAATCTATACAATGACATTTTCCCTCACTCTTACAAGTAGCTGCAATGTCAACTGTCATTCTGTGTTGTGTTATGTTTCTTTTACCATCAATATGCTGCACCCCATTATACTCACCTGTGTCGGAGTGATTGATACATCTTTCCCAATGGTTTATATCGTCAAACTCAGTCACCCAGCCACAAGCTAATAGTGAGTCCGAATTAGGAGTACTAGCACTTACTACAGGGACATTATTGAGTAATAATGTCCCTGTAATTAACAAAGACGTGAAACTATATGCAAGGTTTCTAAAAAACCGAGACTCCCGAAAATTTTGTGTAAAAGTGAATAAGGTACTTCCAATCAGACAAGAATTAAGATAATAAATTCAAGTATGAAAGGAAGTATTTTTTTATGGAAAAGCAACCGAAAGAGTTATTAAAAGAGTATGTGAACAGCCAAAACTTCACAAGCACAACAGAGGTTATGCAGGCAATGAAAGAGATGTTCAAAGATGTTCTTCAGCAAGTTATGGATAGTGAATTAGACGAAGAATTGGGTTACCAAAAAAGTCAAAGAATAGCGAACGATGACGGAAAAAGCATGTCGAAAAATTATCGAAATGGATATTCAAAGAAAACAGTTAAAACACAACTTGGCGAAGTGGATATTAATGTTCCTCGTGATAGAAACGGTGAATTTGAACCACAAATTATTGGTAAATATAATCGTAATGCTGACGGGATGGAAGAAAAAATTATTGCACTTTACTCTTGTGGCATGTCTCAACGAGATATTGCTGAACAAGTAAAAAATCTTTATGATGTAGAAATTTCAGATGGACTAGTAAGCAAGATAACAGAAAAAATAATGCCGGAAGTAACAGCATGGCAAAACCGTCCACTAGATAGTGTATACCCATTTGTGTTCATGGATGCAATACACTACAAAGTAAAAGAAAACAATCAGTTTGTAACGAAAGCAGCATATGTGGTTTTAGGAATTACACTTGAAGGAAATAAAGATATATTGGGCATTTGGATTGGAGAAAACGAGAGCTCAAAATTCTGGTTGAGCGTTATGAATGACTTGAAATCAAGGGGTTTGCAAGATGTATACCTATTTTGTGTTGACGGTTTAAAAGGTTTTAAAGAAGCAATCAATGCAGCATATCCCAAAGCGCACATTCAACGTTGTATTATACATCAAATTCGATATTCAACACGATATGTAGGATACAAAGATATCAAGAAGTTAATGGCAGATCTAAAACTAGTATATCAAGCTGTTACAGAGGAAGAAGCATTGAATAATCTAATATCATTCAAAGAAAAATGGGGTAAAAGTTATCCTTCTTGCATAAAGAGTTGGGAGGATAACTGGGATATACTATCAACCTTTTTTGCATATCCAACTGATGTAAGGAAAATAATATACACAACTAATATTATTGAGGGATTAAACAGGCAGTTCAGACAAATAACCAAGAACAAACCATCATTTCAAAATGATGATAGTTTAAAAAGGATACTGTATTTAGCTTCAAAGAAAATTGTCGAACGATGGACACAACGTTGTCGAAATTGGGACGTTGTTTTAAACCAATTAAACATCATGTTTTCGGACAGAATCGCTGGATGATTCTATGTTCAGCCGCCAAAATTTAATGACAAAAGGGGCATGCCCCTTTTGTCATTAAATAAACTTGTTTCAACTAACCTATACACTATGTCAATTACTATTTTGTTCCTATTTCTTGTTCTGATTGTTTTTCTATTTACACAAAATTCTTGGTATACCCAAAAAACCGTTTCATTATTCCACCATCTCTAGTTCGAATACTAATTCATAGTCAAGTTGTTTTCCTTTTGCCCAGGAAAGACCATGCTTAGCTTGCAAAGTCATATCAAGTTCTTGACCGGATTTTAAATCAAGCAAATTGGTGGGCTTTTGTGCCGCTTCATCTGCAAACCAAAAAGGTGTTATGTTAGCACCCAATAAACCAAGTGCAATATTTGATTGTGTTTCGGTTACGCCAAGTGTTTTCCATTGTTCGTCTGTATATTTGGTATTTGATACTACAGCAGGGGATTCATTTACATGCTTTAATGATACGGCAGTTACTTTTAAAGGTACAACTGATGTGTTAACTACCTTCATTGTTGGTGAAATAAATCTTTGTGCTGCATCAGTTTCGTTTGGCTTGATAGCAAACGCACCGGTAAGTGTAACATCCGCAGATACGATAGTGGGTTCTACTATTCCGGTAATAGCAACTGTGTTGTTACCCATGTTATCAATTTTTGTTTTGGTTTCAGCCGCATAGGCTGTGCTGCTTGCTAGGATAGAACCTACTAGTGTTAAACATAGTACTTTTAATAATAAATAATGTCTTTTCATTCCTGTCTTTCCTTCCATATTAAGAATACATTTTAATTTGCCAAGAGGTAAAACCTATATATTGATTATCCTCTCTTCTAAAACCATGATATATTACTCGGCATTTTGTTTCACCTTTAGGCAAAGTAGTAAAAATTTTGGCTTTTTTTATGTTTTGATTTGGTTCTATCATTGGTGACTTCCAAATGGTTTCTCCTGTGTCGACTCTTTGATACTCTAAAACGTAATTGAGAATATTGCGATTTGTGCTCTCAATCAATAAATTATAGTATCCTTGTTCATCACAATATGGTCTAGCATTTAGCCTTGTATTTATCATGCTTTTATCTACTATTTTTTGCAACTCTTGTTTGATTTCTTCAACTGATTTGCGCTCAATTTCACCTTCTTCAATTACAGGCTTTTCAACTGGAATAGTATTAGGATTTGACATGTCACTTCCTTCCTTTAGTTTTATTAGGAAAACAAAAGATAGCAATAACAGCAGTAGTATTATTATCGCTACTGCTGTTTTCTTAACTTTGCTATTCTTGTTTTCTTCTTTGTTTGCAGCCATCCTTTAATCGCCTCCTTTCTGAGTAATAAAAAACAGTTAACTTACTTTAGTAAATCTACTGTCTTGATTTATTAATAAGGTTTATCATAGTTTGGACTTTCTTTATTTCATATATCTGCTTTTTGTATAATCGCAGAACAAAACAGAAAGAAAATGAGATAAAAATTAGTATTGTTATAAATAGTGCTATAACATAAGCCATATTATTACTCCATCTAAAAGTTTATTAGTAGTTTTTGATATGATAGGTGTGATAAGAAATAGGATAGGTAAAGCCATCATATTCTTTACCACAAAAATAAAAATACAGTGTAAAATTAAATGAGATTCCATATTCAATGCGATCAATTTTATTTTTTTGTATTAAAGAAATATTTTGTATGATATATGATGCCTTATTTTTACTATCATATTTTTTTAATGCTCCATTGACTTGCTTTAAATTTAAACTAGATGAAATGTTTTTTAAGGTAGTGTTTAATATGTACTGGCTATATTCAGTTGACTCATTTAGTTTTTGTAGATATTCATTTAAATTACCTTGTTTATTGGCATCATATAAATCAGTAGCAATAATATTAGATATATTATTCATTTCTTGTACCGTAGTTGTCTTTACTAAGCTGCACATGATAAAGCATTTTAATACAATTGCCACTAGTACGCATAAAGCTAAGAGACCAAGAGAAACAAGGAGACACGCTAGAAACGTGTCTCCTTGTTTACTATGTAAAGCTTCTTTAAGTTTTGTGGTATACTTCACTGACTCCAACCCCTCTACCTTGAATTGTTACAGGCACACCTAAAAATTTAGCTTCTTTTGTGATCGTAATTTTAATTGACTTTCCAAGCTGTACTTTTTTTGTATTAGGAATGTACTCTGTTTCAATCTTAACTACTGGTTTTTCAACTTTGTTTTTTGTCATGTTTTCATACAATTCATTGAATGTGTGATTTACTTCACCATTTATTTGTATACATCGTGTGAGTTCCATTGCCATGTTGTTAATGGATTGCTTTTGAATGAAAAGTGACAAACCATTCATTGCAGCTGAAAGAATGGAAATTATCATTAACAAACAAATGAGAAATTCAAAATAACTAACTCCAGCTTTGCTTTTAAAAATATTATGCTTCGTTGCTGTCGCATCCTTTCTGTTTAAAAAATTTTAAAGCTGCTATAATATAATCCTCTACATCAACATCCACAGGGATGAGTTCAATAACCTTTTGTGATGAAAGTTTGATTGCTTTTGGTTTTTCTATCTTCTCTTTAAAAAAGACTTTATCAATAGTTTCAAGTGATACATTATTTTCTTCACTAAGTAAGCGGATGGCTTCACTTTGCTTTAAAGAAATATTGTTAATCTCATTTAAATTTGTAAATTCAAGTAATACTCTTTGATCCTCAACGGAACAGAAAGAAATATTTACACCTGAAACTACAGGTATAACTTCATCATCTACTAAATCAAGAAGTCCATCAATTAACTCGGTTAACCGTAAATAACGATAGATGCGTTTTCGGTTTGTATTGTTTTCATCAGCTATTTTAGAAACGCTGGGACAATTTGTCCCAAGCTCTTCTAACGCTTCAAGTTGCATTTTATAGCCATAAGCTTCTTCACTAGGTAACAAGTCACGGCGCTGATTTAAATTCGTGTTGGTTACAACAAGTTTTGCTTTTGCATCGTCAACATCAAGGATCAGGCAAGGAACTTCTTTTTTACCGCATAGTTTACTAGCGTTTGTTCTATTTCGTCCGGCTAATATTTCATAGTAATCAGGCTGCTCTTTATGTGGTCGAACTAAAACAGGTGATAGCACACCATTAACTTTTATATCCTCTGCAAATTCCTCTAGTTGTTCTTTTGTGTATAGTCGAAAACGTTGATTAGGGTAGGGGATAAGCTTATCAATTTCAATATTTACTATATCATTTTCATGGTTGGTATTTTTAACTCCAAGCATTTGGTCAAATGCTTCAATGGGTGTAGGCACATGACGAGGAATATTTAATTTGTTAGCCATTGTTTGCACCGTCCTTTGCTATAAGTTGCTCTACAACACTTAGATATTCTTGTCCGATTCTACTGCCTTTCAAGTTAATTAAACTTGAATGGGTGCAGGTGCTTTTACCCGCTTCAGATAAAAATGAAATTTGGTTATCAAATACTAAACCAGGATAACTTTCATTTAAAGCTTCTAATACTTCGTTTGATAGGGACGTCTGTTTTCTAAACATGGTTACTAATATTCCAGCAATGTTTAGATCAGGGTTAGCAGAGCTTTTCATTTTTGCAATAGTTTGCATTACTTCAGCGACTGCATTATATGAAAATAATTCAGCTTGTACAGGAATTACTAGGCTATTGCTAGTTGCTAGAGCATTACAAACAAGTAAATCTAAACTAGGTTTACAATCAAGAATAATGTAATCATAACTTGTAAATGGCTCTCTGCTCAAAATTCGCTTGATTACTTCCTGTGAATCGTTATCCGATCCAAGTATGCTAACCATACCAGCTAAGAGCTTGTTGGCTGGTATATAGTCAATTTTTTCTTCGCTATTTCTTCTAATAAAGTCAAAGCTATCTGTTCTTACACCTGAAACTTCTTGAAAAATAACTTCGCTGATCGTTGGTTTACCATCAGGAACATAACCTAAGTAATCACTCAAATTGCCTTGTGGATCCAGGTCAATTGCAAGTACTTTCATTCCGACTTTTGCAAGTCCAGCTGATATATTTAATGCTGTGATAGTTTTACCAACTCCACCTTTTTGATTTACGATAGCTATTATTTTACTCATTATTGTCATTCTCCTTCAAATTTAAGTCAACATAAATACGAACATAAGAACTATTGCGATTTTCACTTTGGTTTGATACGGATAAAACATCAAAACAATTTTTAAGGTTTTGTGTTGCTTTGGTTACTTCTTGCGGAAGTCCAGTAATTCTAGCTTTAATCATATACAGTCTCCTTTACGCAAAATCGTGTTTAACACGTTGGCTATAATATGTGTCCATTGTCTGTGGTGCATTGTATAGTGCGGTTATTAAATACGACCTTATATTTTTTATCTGTGTAGTGTTTTGTGATAAGCACAAGCAAACGTACTGAATATGCTCATAGGTTAGCTTCATGATAATACTTTTTACAACCGCTAAAGGCTTGTCCTCTCCACGAACCCGAAGAGTAGGTGAAGTGCTGCATAACACATCAACCATAACTGATACGATGTTGTCTATGTATTCTGCTTCTCCTGGCGTTTGTTTGCAAAGACTGTATTCTATGTTTTCTTTAATAATTTCTGTGATGTTTTCAATCATATCTATCTCATTGGATTCAGGCTCATGTGGATAGATTGATTGATAATCAGTATCACTAAGATCAGTTTGATTAGGATAAGTATTGATTGTATGGCGATTTGACAGGTTAAGAGTTGCCATTTCACCATTTCTTGAGTTGTCGCCCTGCCATTTCTTGAGTTGTCGTTCTGACATTTCCGGAGTTGTCATATCGACAAGTCCAGAGTTGTCATTTTGACAAGTCCAGCTTTTACCCTCTGTGTAATTGAGTAGAAATAAAAAATTGGGCTTATTCAAACCTTGTCTTACTTCTTCCATTAACCCTAAATCTTTTAATTGATTTATAGCTTTTAAGACAGGTTTAATTGATATACCAAGTAAATCACACATTTCTTCTCTAGTCATAATGAGATATACCTCATTACGATCATTTACCCAGTTGTTTTTCAAGCTCAGCTCATGTCTATCTCGCAGTAAGGAATAAAGAACTTTTGCATCGTTAGATAAACTTTTTTTCAACTCACCATCAAATAAAAACTTTGGCATCTGATAGAATTGGTTTGATTTTACTTCTGATAAGGTATAACGTTTGAACATAAATAAAACTCCTTTAAGATTTGAATTTGCAATGGGGACTAATTGTCACAAGCGTAGTACAATGCTGTGCATGTTGCTTTATTGTCATTGATCTTCACTTCCTCTCGAGTTTTTAAATATAAAAAAGAAGCATAGTTATTAAAACTATACTTCTGATTGACAAATATTTTATTGATTGCTATAATATAAATAGAAAAGGTGTTACCGATAGACGGTTCGCCCTAATAAGAGTTAAAGAAATAACTGCCTACTTTTGGACGAGAGGGCGGTTATTTCTTTTTATTGCTGTTTTTATGTTTAACACTATGTACAATATCGTCAATTAAAACGAGAATTATTATCAAAGCAATTAAATATTCCATAGCAACGCCCCCTTTCGAGGGCAAGATTGAACCGCCTACCGTTTTGGTAACACCTTATGTTTATTATATCACAGGGTATTTTCTTTTGTAAAGCATTGCTGGGACATTTTGTCCCAGCTTGTTTACATATGATGAAAATGTATGTTTTACCATAGTTATTCTCATATTGTTATTATAGATTTATACAAAATATTAGTGTATAATTTTGTTATAATAATACTATGTACCAAAGGAGATAATAAATTGAATACGCACAAGTTTAATGATGTACTGAATGAAATATTAGAATTAAGGAAATATAGCTATAAATCATTAGGTACATACTTATGGGAAGTAAAAATATCGAAAAAAATAGTAAATTATTTCGAGTCTTATAATATTGAAGATGTGAACATTTCCGTATTAACACACTTTTTTAATAAAATACGGTATAAAAAAGATGGAACACTATACAGTGAAAAATATATGAAAGAGATTAAAAGCTTGGTGAATGCCACATTAAAGCAAGGTATAATATGTAACTATATTAATGTAAATCCTTTTGATCTAGGTTTTAAAATGCCATTTTGCAAAAAGTATAAGCCAACAGCTCGAATTGTATCGAATAAGGATTTAGAAAAGTTGTTTAAAGTTTTACATACAAATAAAAGATTTGAAGTAGTTATTCCAATTTTATTACTTACAGGTATGCGAATTGGTGAGTTATGTGCTTTAAAGTGGACTGATATTGATTTTAATAACAATATAATTCATATCAATAATGCAACATCAAGGCTCTATTCTGAAAAAGATGGGGAAATTATAAATAATGGCTATCATATTTTAGATACTAAAACAGAAGCGAGCGTTAGAGATTTGCCTGTTTGTGATACAGTATTAGAGTTACTTATGCGATGGAAAAATCACATACGTGTTTATCCTAACTTAAGTAACATGATTATTGAAAATAAAACGGAAAACATAATATTCGTAAACTATCATGGGAAAGTGATGAATTACGATACTTTATATAAGTCTTTAATGGATTTTTTAAGAAAGTATGATTTACAGCATTGTGGTATATTATTTCATAAATTAAGACATTGTTATGCTACTCATATGTTGGATAGTGGTGTTGATATAAATGTTATTAGTAAACTTTTAGGTCATATAAATGTATCAACCACTTGTAATATTTATATTAAAGTTAATTTACAGCCTAAGGTTCAAGCGGTAAAATGTCACAGTAATTATATTGAAAATCTTCATATTATAGAGTGATTTTCACCCATGTTACTTCGAGTCCAACAAGGGGAGCCAAAAAGAAAACCAAGAACTTTTGTTCTTGGTTCAGCTTGTAGAAAAAGTCTCCTAAATTCGATGATTTAGGGGACTTTTGACGCGAAAAATGGTATAATTAAATAGGGTGATTAAATGTTAGTTAAAGCTAAAAAAGACCGAACACAAGTAGAGTTTTTGTGCTTAGAAGAATTTATTCCAGCAGAACATTTGCTTAGAAAAATAGATAGTGCAGTGGATTTCTGTCATATATATGATTTCGTAGAGGATTTGTATTGTAAAGATAATGGAAGACCAAGCATAGACCCAGTAGTACTAATCAAAATGGTCTTAATACAACATTTGTATGGAATAAGTTCGTTGCGCAAATTGGTAGAAGAAGTACAAATGAACTGTGCATATCGTTGGTTTTTAGGATATTTAATGACAGAACAAATACCTCACTTTACAACAATAAGTTATGCCTTTAAACATAGATTTAACGAGAATACTATTGCATGCATTTTCAACTGGATATTGAATGAAATCAATGATATGGGATATCTTGACCCAGAGGTGGTATTTGTAGATGGAACCCATATAAAAGCAAATGCAAATATAAAAAAGGTTGTAAAGAAATCAATCCCCGTAGCAGCAAAACATTATGAGAAACAACTAATGGACGAAATCAATAAAGATAGAGAAGAACATAAAAAAAAGCCATTTGACGATACAAAGCCACCTAAAATAGAAGAAAAAATCATCAATGAATCAACCACTGACCCTGAAAGCGGTGTATTTCATAAAGGAGAGCATAAGAAATGCCTTGCTTATGAAGCACATACAGCTTGTGACAAAAAAGGCTACATTGTAGATGTTCATGTAACAGCAGGCAATGTACATGACAGCGTAGCATTCGATGATTTGTATGATAAATTAAAAGAAAACCACCCCGAAATCCAAACAATAGTGGCAGATAGTGCCTACAATACTCCCTATATTGCAAAAAGACTTATAGATGATGGAAAAGATTTATTAGTACCATATCGTAGACCAATGACAAAACAAGGCTTTTTTAAGAAATATGATTTTTCATATGATGAATATTTTGACTGTGTAGTATGTCCAAACAATAAAGTTTTACACTATTCCACCACGAATAGAGAAGGATACAAAGAATTTAAAAGCAATCCAAACGACTGTAAAATCTGTGGGTTTCGTTACAAATGCACTGAAAGTAAAGAATTCCAGAAACAATACACAGTTCATGTTTGGCATGAGTACTTAGAGCAAGTTTCAGATATTCGTTATGCAATAAAATACAAAGATCTTTATGCACAGCGAAAAGAAACGATTGAGCGAGTTTTTGCTGATGCGAAAGAAAAATACGCAATGCGTTATACACCTTATCGAGGTCTTGCCCAAGTAACAAACTGGGTTAGGCTTAAATTTGCGTGCATGAACCTTAAAAAGCTGGCAATACATAAGTGGAGGGTGAACTCTCCTTTTTGTATCCTTTGCACTTTTTTCAAATTTTCAACCATATATTCAAAAGCCCGACTTTGGTTACGCCAAAATCGGGCTTTTTCTTCAGACTGAACCAAGAACTTTTGTTCTTGGTTTTCTTTGGCTCTATAATAAATGTTGTGGTCAACAAATAGAGCTTTCTAAAAAAAGATAAAAAAAGAGAGCATATTTAACGAAAATCCGATAAAATGGGATTGTACGAAACCATAATCGGAGGTTAAAATATGCTCTCAACTAATTTTATCGAAAAACTACTAGGATTGCAAGATGTAAAAGTAACTAATGTGGACATAAATGATGAATGTATTAAAATATTTATTAAAAAGGAAGTGAAAACACACTATTGTCCTAATTGCAAATTCGAAACCAAATACATTCACAGCTATCGTAGACAAGTTATTAAGGATATTCCTATGTTAGGTAAGAATTTATTCTTAGTGTATAGAAAACGTCGATATCGTTGTCCACACTGTGGCAGGTGCTTTTATGAAGATAATGAATTCTTGCCATGCTATCACAGAATGACAAACAGGTTAGCGACCTTCGTAATTGATATGTTACATAGTTAACGGTCATTTACAAGTGTTGCAGATTTAAAAGATCAAAGTTTTGAGGCTCTTCTATTCACTAATATAAATTGCTAGTTCTTGCTCCGCTTTTTTTATACAATCTTCATAGGATGTTTCACCGATATAATAAGGAATAAAGTATTTATAAAAGCCTTTGGAAATCGGAGTAGGGAAATAAGCACCCGCTACTTTCTCAGTTAATTGTTTATACTCATTGATGAATTCATGAAAACATTCACTAGACATAGGTGGTACATCTTCAGGAAACATAAAGCCTTTGGATTCACCTGATTCGCTTAAGTATTTTATTCTAAAAAAATAACAGGATGAATTACTATTATTGTTAATCAATAAGTTTTTTTGAATCTTAACTCCAAAACTATCATTGTTTACAGGTATTCCCACTACATTTTTTGATTGATAATCTTGTTCTAATAACATTTTTATAAAATGATATGCGTTTTGTACATTGGCACTATTATTTCTGATTCCAACGGCAAAATTCACTTTTGCATTTATTTTGCCTTTACTGTCGACTAATGGAATCATTGTTGGAGTATCAAATTCTTTCATTACTGTTTTAGCAAGTGCAACGTCGTCGCACGAGTCAACTTTTTTATCAATTCCATATAATTCAAAAGTATATTTTTTATTATTTTGTGATTCATACCATCGACCAATACTATCGTATTTGTCTACATTATTTAAATAGCCTGCGTTATACATTGCTTTATATAATTCTATTGATGGTTTTAGCTGATCTTTTGAAAGATTGGTTTCTTGTTTTAAATAGTCAATTATTTTTAAACCTTCTATTTCATGGAGTGTAAATAAACTATCTGTTTTGGGAATAACCGAATTATCAATATTGTCAATCAATGTATCAATCAGACCTTTGTCTGTCTTACATTTATCTAAGCTAATATTATCTCGTTGAGCAACTCCTTCTGTCGTAATCAACAACGGGATATTGTATGACAATGGCACAATTAACTGCTTTTTATTTAACTTACCAGCATTTATTATTTGCTGATTATACATATTAGGTTTATAGCTTTTATCAGTTTTAAACAAGTCATTAATATCAGCAAAGACACCCGAATACATCATTTTATATATATCCCTATTTTGCAAGAAAGACTCGTCCATTAATATTACATCTGGTCCGCTTCCTGATGAAATATCTGCTGAAAGTTTTGTATTATATTCTTCTTCACTTAAATTGGACATATCAATGATATTTAACTTTACTCCGTTATATTGATAAGAAAACGAATTGACAACATCAGTTATTAACTCGGAGATATTTTGGTTTGTGTAAATAGTTAGTTCTTTATTGGTTTGTTTTATTTTTAATCCATTACAAGAAAAAAGTGCCGTAACAAGGAAGACTGCTACTAGTGAAAAAGAGATAAGCTTTTTCATACCCACGCCCCCGTAATTTGTAAATATTCATACTTTTTTATCGACTTATTATCTAAACGTACAACTGATTACTATGTATAATATATCATAAATTACATATTCAAATATTCATTAATTCATTTCAAAGTTGTGATAATATTGTGAAACATTTTATGGAATATTTACTGGAAAAATTATTTGTGTTAGAATGGCATTAAAACGAATATATGGAGGTGCTATTTTGAAACTTAAGAATAGAGATACGCTAACGGGTATAGGCTATGCTAGTCCATTTTTCTTTGGATTTATTGTCTTTTTTATCGCTCCATTCATAGTAAGCGTAGTCTACACATTTACGTTTGGTACAGGTGGAACGCATTTTGTTGGATTTGATAATTATATCTCTGTCATGAGTAGTAATGCTTTCAAGCTTGCAGCTTTTAATACGATGCGCTTTATTGCTATATGTGTACCTCTTATCATGGCAATTTCTTTAGTGCTTGCTTTACTATTAAAAGGCAGTTTTGGTGGATCCAGCTTTTTTAGATCTGCATTTATTTTTCCTTTGGTTGTTCCTATAGCGTCAACTGTAATGGTATTTCAAATTATTTTTGCAGAAACGGGAATTTTGAATACTATTTATACAAAGATAGGTTTTCCAGTACATAATTGGCTCCAATCTGATTATGCATTTGGAGTATTGGTATTCTTATATATATGGAAAAATTGTGGTTACAATATTGTTTTGCTATTAGCTGGTTTAAATGCAATTCCCCATGATTTTTATGAAGCGGCACAATTAGAAGGCGCAAATAGATGGCAATGTTTAAGGTATATTACAGTTCCTATTATGGCTCCAACTTTCTTTTTTGTTTTTGTCGTTTCTATTATCAATTCATTTAAGAGTTTTAGAGAAGCTTTTTTGTTAAGTAGTAATAGACCACATAAATCTATTTATATGCTTCAACATTTTATGAATAATAATTTTACGAATTTTAACTATCAACGCTTATCTGTAGCAGCTTTTTTAGTTTTTATTGTGATATTTATCCTAGTATTGATATTATTTTCTTTAAGAAAGAAAGCAGGTGATGTACAACTATGAAAACTACAAATAAATATGTGTTGATCAGTAGAATTATTATTTTAAGCTTACTTGCTATATTTACGTTATTTCCGATAATTTATACGATTACGAATTCTTTTATGAGTGTGAACGAAATTAACCAATATTATAATGCGGAGTCTACAAGTCAAATGAAAATACATTTGATACCCAATCGATTTAGTTTGAATTCGTACTATCAAACGCTATTCCGACGTCCCGATTATCTGGTGAAATTTTGGAATTCTTTAGGATTAACATCTGCAATTGTCTTTGGGCAAGTTGCAATATCTACAATGGCGGGATATGCTTTTGCGAAATTCAAATTTCCGGGAAGAAATAGTATTTTCTTCATTGTAATTATTCTTATGATGATGCCATATCAAGTTACATTAGTATCAAACTATATTGTTTTAAAAGAAATAGGACTATTAAACACATATGCGGCAATCATCTTGCCTTCTATTTTCTCGCCTTTTGGAGTATTTTTATTACGTCAAGTTATCGTTACTATGCCCGATGAAATAATTGAAGCAGCAAAAATTGATGGAGCAAATACTTTTCAAATTTTAATTAAAATGGTTGTTCCATTTTCCAGAAGTGGAATTGTTGCATTAGTTATTTTAAGTTTTATCGATAATTGGAATATGGTTGAGCAGCCATTGGTATTTTTAAATAATAAATATAAGTATCCGCTTTCTATATTTCTTTCACAACTGAATCAATCCAATCCTGGAATTGCTTTTGCATGTGGAGTTTTAGCAATGGCACCTGTTGCACTACTATTTATTTTCTTTGAAAAAGAGCTAATAGAAGGTATCAGCTTTTCTAACCTGAAATAAATTACGTTTTTTATAAAGCTTTCAATTTAAGCCGGTATAAAACGGCAGAATGGAGCAGAATTATGATTCAAGAGTATGGACATGATAATCGAAGAGCATTAATTATTAAAATTTCCGTAATATTAGTTGTTTTCTTACTTATATGTACACTTATTTCTAAATCAATTTACAATATTCTTTTACCAACTGTTGAAATAGCAGAAGTCAGAACGGCTGTATTGAATAATAATTATAGTGTGAATGGCCATATATGCTATCAAAATACAGAAACGATTTCTACATATGGATCAGTTACTATTGCAAAGATATATGTTATGAAAGGTCAAGTGTTAAATGAAGGCGATCCCATTTATGCAGTTGATATTGAAAATCAGTTAGTTGCTGTTAAGAAACTAGGTTATTCCGACGATGGGATTGTTCGTGCTAAAAATACTTGCAAAGTTATTGATGTTATCGCTAATGAAGGTGATGCTATGTCAGCGGAGCAAGCGATTGTTACAGTTGCTCCGATTGATAGTGTACCATGTGTTATATGGGAAATACCGTATCAAACAGGATTAGGCTTTCCTGAAAAATCAACTATCAATTTAACATATACAGTGGAAAAAGTAGATGGTGGGGGAAATACAACGGGGGAACAACGAAAGTTACAATTAAAAACTTTTACTCGTGAATTAGATAATAAGAAAGGTACCTGGATTTATACTGGGAAACTTGATAAAGCAAAAGACAGAGTTAGTACGAGTGTTGATGTACTTGTTGAAATGATAAGTCCCAATAAATCATATAATGCTATAGTACCGATATCTTGCCTCAATATTTATGCTGAAAAAAGTGCTGATATTTTTATTATTAGTAAACGGGAGGGCTTGTTTTCTGAAGAAACAATTGTAACAAAATGTCCTGTTAGTATTGTAGATAAAACGAATCAATTAGCAGCAATTGAATCTTCTGCCATAGTACCGGGTATGAAGGCAGTAAAATATTCAAGTAAACCAATAAGCGATAAAATGGCTGTTAATATTTTAGCAGTAGAAGGGAGTAAGTAAATATGCGCAATTATAACTCAATGATTATTAAGCGCATAATAACTGTATTATTATTGTTAACAGGATTGACTCTTTCTGTTCTATTGCAACTTAATTTAATTAATGAATCTGCTAGTAATTTACCTTATGGAGTTAGTATTCAATCAAAAGAAGGACTAAAATTAAGCTTTGATGAATGCGCAGTTGCCTCTTCTTCACCAAATGGAGTTGCAGCATGTGCGATAGCGCAAAAAGATGCTGAACTATCAACAGAATACATAGAAAAGCCTGTTTCGGTAGAGCTTGTATTAACAAATGATAATTATAATAAAACAGCTAACCTGAATCTGTTACATGGAGAATATTTCACGGTAAAAATGGATGCAAAACTTAATAAGTATGTTGTAGTAAGCGATAAACTTGCATTTCAAATATATCATCGATTTGATGCTACTAATATGCCTGTATCCATTAACGGTGAAACATACATTATCTGCGGTGTATATCAAGCAAATGACAGCTTGCTTAGCAATCTTTCGACTAATGGTAAAGAGCAAATTTTTGTTCCATACAGATCGATAGAGAATTATGATAAAATGATTATTCATCAAGTCTATTTAAGAAACGATAACACATTTTTTGCAAAAGGTGTTGTGGGCCAGCTTTGGGAAGTCTTAAATAAATATATCATGTATGATTCTATTTCTGATTATAGAGATAGTATAAAAGTAATAAAACAAAGCATACGAATTCCTATTTTCATTTCAGGAATAATTCTTATCTGTGTTTTGATGTACTACTTAGTAAAACGTATGCAATCATTTTGGATACTCATTCAAAATAAAAGTTTAAGTGAATCTCAAACATTCAAACGCAATATTTTTAAGAATAGTCTCATTCTTTTTATATTAGCTATAAGCATTTTTACAGTAGTAAAGTTAATACAGTTTAAATTGTTTATACCTCAAGATTTTCTACCACCGGATAATATATTTGATATCCCATTTTATTTAAATAGCATTGTTCAAAATGTACAGCTTTCCAATACACTTATGCTTTATGATTATCATAAAACGTTATCGTATTTAATGTATGTAACTACAGGAATTAACGCAATTGTAATGGTGATTCTTTTTGCAGTTTTGTTATATAAATTGCTAACAATGCGAGAGCTGATGAAAGAAAAATAAAGATAGCATATATTTTACCCATTGAGTTAATTAAACGTATTCATGCTCTTTTTTGGATTTTGAATAGACTTTTTATGCGCTTTATAGATCATACGATAATCGCAGCATTTTTATAGAGCCGTTGTATCTAGAATAATACGATGATATAATTAAACTATAAATTAGTAAGTAAGAATAATCAATCGTGCTTTACTTCATTAAAATAGATTATAAACTAACT
Organism: Paludicola sp. MB14-C6; assembly: GCF_030908625.1. Classification (GTDB taxonomy): domain Bacteria; phylum Bacillota; class Clostridia; order Oscillospirales; family Ruminococcaceae; genus Paludihabitans. The sequence continues at coordinate 2,533,717 of NZ_CP133133.1, forward strand.
ATATAAAGCTTACATGAAAGTGGTGACATAATTGTATGGCAAGGGGCATTATTATTTTTGGTTCAGCAGGTTCAGGAAAAACAACTTTAGGTAAGATGGTCGCTGAAAGGCTTGGGTTTCCGTATTTTGATCTAGATGATTATATATGGCGAACAGATACTGATAAGCCATTTACTGTTATGTATAGTAGGGAAGATAAAATAGGTAGGTTGATGAAAGATATTTCAAAGGGAAACCATTTTGTTATGGCAGGTTCGATGAGTAGCTTTCATACTTCTTTTGATGCTTTGTTTGACCTAGCGATACATATTACAGCCCCGGTAGAAATAAGAACTGCTAGAATAAATAAAAGAGAATATGAAATTTACGGTGACAGAATTTTAGAAGGTGGAGATATGTATAACGAGCATCAACGTTTTGTTGATGTTTCTGCTCGATATGATTTTGATGGTTCTCCGTCCATGAAAATTCACGAACAATGGGCTAATTCATTACCTTGTAAAGTGATTCGACTAAGAGGTGAGGATGACTTAAAGAAAAACACGAATACAATTGTTAATACGTATATGAAACTCTTCATGAATAGGATTTAGATATCGAAATCTCTGTTTATAGGAAACATACAAGTATTACTTGTAATTTGATTTTACATTACCTTATTGCATACATCCTATATATCAGTAAATACTCCTTCCGTATGATAGGGGTATTTATTTTTTCTTTTTATCAATAATGTTTTGCAAAATGTTAAAAATGTGAGTGGTAACTTTATAAAGGAATGTGATTTTTTTATAATTTAATCTGCATTAGATAATTACATTTATTTTGTGAATTATTTTTAAAGATACTTAGCTAACTATTGATTTTTTAGTTTCAGTATGTTAATATATTAACATAATCAATCAGCAACTAATAAAGTTAAAGAAGGAGATAATGTTATGTTAACAACTTTTAAAGCAACTGCTAAAAAATTACCTGATGGTTTACAGGTAGAAACAAATGCTAGAGGTTTTAAAATCATTATGGACGAACCGGAAGATCTAGGCGGTACAGACACTGCTATGAACCCTGTTGAAGCAGTATTATGTGCACTTGGCGCATGTCAAACAATCGTAGCAAGTGCTTTTGCTCCTGCTCATGACTTCACATTTGAAGAATTCCATGTTGAACTAGAGGGTGACTTGGATCCAGATGGTTTTATGGGACTAGCAGATGTTAGAAACGGTTTCCAAGAAATTCGTTTTGTAATGCACTTTAAAACAAACGAACCAAGAGAAAAAGTCGAATCATTTGCAAAATTTATTGAAAACACATGTCCTGTAGGAGATTGCCTATCTAATGGAGTTAAATTAGTAATGTCAGGTGTTGCAATAGACTAATTAACCGGTATACATAATAAAAGAGCCTGTTTTATTAAAAATAGGTTCTTTTTTATATAGAATAAAGGAGTATTTAAAATGATTATTAAAATGACAGCTATCCCTGGCGGTAAAAAGGGTACTGTAGGTAAAATACAAGTTAAGGTTGGCGATTCTTTAGAGGTTGGAGATTTAATGGCACAAGTAGAAACTGCCAAAGGAAATAGAACCATAAAAGCAACTACTGCGGGTGTTATCTCTAAAATTTTATGTGAAGAAGGCTCAGAAATTGCATCCAATGCAGAGATGTTTGAAATAGAAGAGATCGCTGCTTCTAAAGAAGATACAACGATACAAGATGACGTACAGCCTCAAACCCTAACGAAAGAAATGACAACTGATTTGCTGATAATTGGCGCTGGACCTGGCGGTTATGTAGCTGCAATCTATGCTGCTAAAAATGGATTGAAAGTAACTCTAGTTGAAAAATCCGAATTAGGCGGTACCTGCCTCAATGTTGGATGTATTCCTACAAAAGCGCTAGTGAAATCCTCTGAAATTTGCCATAACGTACACAATGCGGCTCATTTTGGTATTGAAGTTGATGGAAAAGTCGGAGTAAATATGGAACAAGTTATTAACCGCAAAGATGAGGTAAAACAAAGGCTTGTTTCCGGTATTGACTTTTTGATGAAGAAAAATGAGATTGAAGTTATCTCAGGTCAAGCAGCTTTTATAGATGAGACTACTGTTACAGTTACAGGCAAGGAGCAGTATACTGTTAAAGCGAAGGATATCATTGTTGCAACCGGCTCTAAAATATCTAAAATAGCAATTCCGGGTATTGAATTACCATTTGTTCTAAATAGCACAACTGCATTATCTTGCACAGACTTGCCAAAATCCATTACTGTCATCGGTGGTGGTGTAATTGGCATGGAATTTGCTTTTATATATAAAAACTTTGGCGTAGATGTTCATGTTATCGAATTTATGGATCGATTATTAACCATGATAGATAGTGATATTTCTCATGAAATTCATGATATTGCTCAAGAGGCTGGTATTCATATACATACAAGCTCAAAAGTGATGAAGATTCAAAGCTCTGTTGATGGAAAAGCTGTTGTTACTTATGAAGATAAACACGGAGAGCATTTGGTTGTAAGTGAAAAGGTATTAGTAGCAATTGGACGAGAGCCAAATCTAGATGGCCTTGCTATTGAAAAGAGTGGTGTTGCATTAAACGATAGAGGAAGAGGCATAAAAGTCGATTCTTCCATGCGTACCAATGTAGAACATATTTATGCAATTGGTGATGTAACAAATATTATTCAGTTGGCACACGTTGCTTCCCATCAAGGCATTATTGCCATAGATAATATATTAAATAAACAAAAGGAAATGGATTATTCAGCTGTACCAAATGTTATCTTTACAGCACCTGAAATTGCAAGTGTTGGTATTAATGAGGATGAAGCGAAAAGCAAAAACAGGAATGTATCAGTAAGTAAGTTTGCTTTTGCGGGTAATGGAAAAGCTCTAACTATGAATGAACCTCGTGGATTTATTAAGTTAATAAAAGATAACGAAACAAACAAAATCATTGGTGGTTCTATTATTGGCGCAGATGCCTCTTCGCTCATTAGTGCATTAACATTAGCTATTCAAAATGAGTTTAGTGAAGAAGAAATAACAGAAACCATTTTTGCTCACCCAACGACAGGTGAAGTTATTCACGAAGCTGCAATGGACTTAGGAATTGGAGCGTTACATCAGTAATGAATAAAGTATTTATATCAAATGAATTTGATCCCTATTTTAACATTGCGGCAGAAAATCAGCTTTTTCTTGAATCGGATGAAGATATTCACTTATATTTGTGGCAAAACGATGCATCAGTTATCATAGGAAGAAATCAAAACCTATATGCAGAGTGTAACCTTACATATATGAAGGAGCATAATATTAAGCCGGTGCGTAGATTTTCCGGTGGTGGTGCTGTATACCATGATAAAGGCAACGTTAATTTTACTTTTATTACAAAAGAAAAGAAAGCAGATCAGAATTATTTTTTGCGATTAATTCAAGCTGCCGTTGCTAAGCTTGGTATAGATTGCAAGTTCAGCGGTAGAAATGATTTATTGTATCAAGGACAGAAATTTTCCGGCCACGCTTATTTTACAGATGATGATAATTATATGTATCATGGTACAATCCTTGTGAATGTTGATTCCAATCAACTAACAAAAGCTCTTACACCATCTAAGCTAAAATTGGAATCAAAGGGTATCGCTTCTGTGAAAAGCAGGGTTGTGAATTTATCGACGATTGACAGTAAAATAACAGCAGAAAGGGTAAAACAGGCATTTATTGACGCTTTTCAATGTGAGAGTATCGCATACATTGATCAATCAAATTTTAAAGCACCTTTACAAAATATGTTATCCTCAGACGAATGGCTGTTCAACCAGTCTCCTGCATTTGGTATTAAAATGGAGCGTAAACTGCCTTGTGGTAATGTGTCAGCACATGTTGATACTTCAGATGGCGTAATACAAAACATCAAAATCAATACCGACAGTCTAAATCTCTATCATTTTGAAGCTTGCGAAAAAGAGCTTATCGGAAAGACTTTTCATGAAGACATAATATGGAAATGTATTCAACAGTATATTTCTAAACCATAATCTATTATATAATATGAACGATATCAGAATGAAAATATGGTAAATCCAAAAGAAATGTGGTATTATAAAATAGATACGAAAAATAGATGGTGAATAAATATGTTTAATTTAGATGATTGTATTGCTTGTATTACAAGCAGAAGCGCAAAAATATTGGCAGATTGTTTTGAGAAAAGGCTGAATTTTTATAATATAACAAGAACGCAGTGGATTGCGTTATATTATGTAAATATCAACAAAATGATTACGCAAAAGCAATTAGCCGATAAAATGTCTTTGAAAGAACCGAGTGTTGTCCGATTACTTGATAAAATGGAGGCTCTTGGATGGATTACTAGAATTAGTAGTGAAAATGATAAAAGAATTAAAACTTTAAAACTAACAGATTCAGGTAAAAAAATCGAGGCAGAAATGTTGAGTGTAGCAGAAGGATTTCGTAATGATGTAATTCGAGATATCTCTTCTCAAGATATTGATATTTATAATTCAGTATTAAGTAAAATGCTTGATAATATCAAAGATGGATAACCGTAGCTTTAAAAGTTTAAAATCATATAGACAATAATTAAATATCGCATACTATCCCTAATTATAGAGTGAATATTCTATAATTAGGGATTTTTTATGAAAAATCAAATAGGGTTTAGAAAACGCCGACTAAAAAATAGTCGGCGTTTTCTTGTAAAAGGAGGAATTGGAAAACAAAATTACTATAAAGTTTTTGCCTTTTTATATTGAATCAATAATCCGCCAGCCAAAATAATTACTATAGTAATTGGAATGATTGGCGAATTGTCACCAGTCTGAGGATTCTTAGTGTTAGACAGTGTTACAATTTTTTTCGTTGCAACTCCATAAGTTCCTAACGTATCTGTTTCAAATGATAACATTTCTTTGTCAATGATTGCGGCTAATTCTGTAATGGTTCCATCGTTATTATAACGTAAAACATAATAAGTCTTTCCTTGATCTGCATTACTAAAAGGAATATAAATTTTTATTTTACCACCTTCGATATGCTCTATCCTTACAGAATTATTTAAAAGATTGATGTTGTATGTATCTAATAAAGAAAATTCTTTAGCTACTGCTGCAAATTTCTCTACAATATCAGAGCTTACAGCTAACTTTAAGACTTCAAGCTTTGAATTTTTTAGGGTGCTGATTTCAGTAGGAATTTCAACTTTTGCTCCGGTATTATTTGTATCAGTTATAATTGTAGGCTCTAATGGTACGGTTATACCACCATTTGTTGGTGCTGTAGAATTCATTACATCACCAATTGCAGTTTGAAGGCTCTTTGTCTTATCTTTCGTATCTGCAGAAAGCTCCCAAATCATAATTCCGCCGACATTTTCTTTTGCCCATGTTGCTTTTTTCTTCATAGTTGCAACACCATTGTAATGTGCTTGCATTCCCCAAATTTCAGAGATATCTGATTCATCTGCATGTGGGTTTGCTTCTAATAGTGTTTCGTATCCTGCCCAAGATGGTCGTCCATAAAACGGAACACCAAGAATAATTTTATTGGCAGGAAAGTTACGAGTTGTTTTCCAGTAGTTACCACAATTAATAGCAAAGTCATAAGGTGAGTGTTTTTCAGCGTCTCCGCCATCATATGCCATAACATTCATGTAATCTACAGTGTTAATAACAATATCAGATTGTGATTTGGCATCAACATATTCCATACCGTTAATATCTACTCCGCACAAAACAGCAGTAGAAAGCAGTAAATTGTCTTTTTTCAGCTCTTTATTCAAAGATAGCAATAGCTTTTCATATTGCGTTTGAGCTGGTGTTCCAAATCTAGGATGCTCCCAATCCATATCAACACCATCAAATCCATATTGCTTTACTACTTCCATAATAGAAGCGGTAAATTTAGCAATTTTTTCATCGGTGTTTGTTGCTTCTACGAAGTATGGCTCAAGAATAATTGAATTTGGCCATTCACCAATGGACCAACCGCCAACGGCAATTAAAACTTTATCACCATTTGCATGTGCTTGTTTAATAAGCTCTTTTGCAGTGTCTGGATGATCCAAGGGCATAACAGTTGCATCTTTGTTTGGAATTAAAAAAGAATAGTTAATATGAGTTACTACATCAAATTGAATTCGATCTAATTTAGATGGTTGCCATGAAGGAAAGTATCCAACAATTTTTTTATTAGTTTGTTTTGCCGTCGCCATATTATTTTGGCCTTTTGTAGAATTTGATTGGCTTTCAGGTGTTTTAGCCAATGCAATACTAGACATAGAAAGGGTAATGGCTAATGCAAGAAGAAAAGCGAATAGTTGTTTTGCAGATTTGCTTACATACTTTTTTATCATAAAATATTACCTCTTTGTTTTTTTATTCATGACTAATTTAATATAATCCGTTAGTCAATGTAGAATTGTGAGAAAGAATTGCGAAACAAATAGTTTGTTTCAGTTTGAATGTAATATACTAATATTTCTCACATAAAAATAGGCGCTATTTTGCTATTTGTTAATAGCGAATAAAATACGTTTGCTGAATCTATTGCTATATTTTTCATATTCTATTTTGTGAATTTTTTCATTCCCCCTTTAGATATATTAAAAGAAATGATGATATTTTTTTGCAGCTGCATATTGTTATTTAATTAAAAATTTTTATAAAAATATAAAAAGAGCTAGAGATATAGTGTAATAAAATTAACAAAAACACACTTTATCTATAACTCAAATATCCGTACCAAATCAGTAATTTTATATATATTTTATAATTTAAGGTAATTATATCCTAAATTTTTACTAATGTCAATATTAATTAGTAAAGTTTACTTAATATTTTGAAAAATAGTAAATATAAATTGATATAACCCTTATTAAATTCTTTAGAAACTCTTTAGATTCTTCTAAAGCTTTTTTTCATTTTTATTTAGTAAAATGAAAACAAATCAAAAATGAAAGATGTGAAGTAATTGAAAAAAAGACTTAATTTATTCCATTCTATTATAAATAAAAGTAAAAATTTAAATATAAATACAGATCTATCTTTAGAACAAACAATTTCTTATTTTAACGCTCAAAATGCTGAAGCTTTAAAAGTTATGAGCTTTAATATGAAGCGAAATTATTTTTCTTTCGGACAAAACAGTTGGAAAAATCGAGTTGAACTGATAGCCAATTTGATTGATTTACAACAACCCGATGTTGTAGGAACGCAAGAATTAACAGCAAAAAACTTAAATGATTTAACAAAATTACTACCGAATTATGATGTTGTTGGACAAGGCAGAGGTGGGGACGATAAAGGTGAATATACTGCAATTTTTTATCGTAAAGATAAATTTAAATTAAAGGATCAAGAAACCTTTTGGCTTTCTGCAACACCAAATAAGCCAAGTAGAGCATGGTTTGCGCTGTGCCCTAGAATATGTACTACTTGCACATTGGAGTTGCAAGGTAATACCAAGCGATTCATTCGTATTTTTAATACACATTTGGATCATCTAAGCTTCCTTTCAAGAAAAAATAGCTTACAGTTAATTTCAAGCAAAATGCAAGAAAAAAATCTACAACAAGAAGCCTCTGTTTTGTTGATGGGCGATTTTAACGCAAAACCGAAAAGTAAAACGATAAAAGCGTGGTATCAGGATTTATCAACTAAAACAAATAATGCACTTCAAAATGCATATCTTCAATGTGATTATAGTGATATCGGACGCAGCTTTCATGGCTTTAAAGGAAAAATAAAGGGAATGCCGATTGATTATATTTTTGCAAGCAGTTCTTTGGATTTACAACGTGTAAGCTTATGCCGTGATAGTATCAATAATCGTTATCCGTCTGACCATTATCCAGTTTTAGCACAATATATGTTGTCTTGTTAGTTTTATCTTGCATTCTAATCTTTCGGAATTATGTTGTATTTTATTTAGCTTGCAATATCAATTTTATTATGATAGACAAGATAGACTACAAAAGAGGAGAATGATTATGGATTTCAATACAATTATGACCTATATGTCACAATACGGAATACTGTTTTTAATCGTTATTGTGTTTTTAGAATATTTGAATTTACCCGGGTTTCCGGCAGGCGTTATTTTGCCTGTAACAGGTATCTTGATTGCAAGTTCAGAAATGAATTTTTGGATTGCGTTAATTGCTTCAAGTTTATCTGCATTAGCTGCTAGTTGGGCTTTTTATTTTGTTGGACGCTACGGTGGAGATTTTCTGTTGCAAAAATACATGAAACGCTTTCCAAAGCATAGACCATATATCGAAAAGAAGATGCTTTATTTAAAAGAAAAAGGTAGTATCGGTGTATTTATCAGTAAATTGATACCAATGGCAAGAACGATTATAGCAATACCTGCAGGAGCAGTACAAATCAATTTTTTAAAGTATACCGTTAGTTCAGCGTTAGGCATTCTAATATGGAATGTATTTTTTATTGCAGCAGGCTATTTCTTTGGACAAGAAATAGTGCATTTAATAAAATAGTTATCAAAGATGTATTGTAATTTACGAGCCAAGTGCATTGTTGCATTTGGTTATTTTCTTTTTTATAGGATACCACACTTATTTTCATAGGAAAGAAATATGAGTATAAGATATATCACAGGAAACTGGATAAAATATTGACAATTAGTAAAAGTGAGGAAATGAAATGAGTCAGTACAATATTTTAGTGGTAGAAGACGAAGAGGATATTGCAGAAGCTGTGAAAACATATTTGTTAAATCAAGGCTACGAAGTTTTTGTTGCACACAATGGAAAAGAAGGCTTGGCAGTAATTAACGAAAATACAATTCATTTAGCAATAGTGGATGTAATGATGCCCGTTATGAATGGCATTGACTTTGTAATGAAGCTACGAGAAACACATCATTTTCCCGTCATAATGCTATCTGCAAAATCAGAGGAAGTGGATCAGATAATGGGGCTAAATGTTGGCGCAGATGACTATGTTACAAAACCATTTCGTCCATTAGAGCTTTTAGCAAGAGTAAACTCTCATTTAAGACGTTTTTCTAAATATAATACAGTTAATAATAAGGAGCAACAAGATAGCCTGCTTACTTGTGGCGGATTAGAGCTAAACGAAACCACAAAAGAAGTTTTTGTAGATGAATGTCCAATCAAAGTGACGTCAATAGAGTTTAAGATATTAACGCTTTTAATGAAAAATCAAGGACGAGTTTTTTCAGCTGATGAAATTTATGAACGAGTATGGAACGAAAAGGCCGTTAATACAGAAACCATCATGGTTCATATTAGAAATATTCGAGAGAAAATTGAGGTCAATCCGAAAAAGCCTCAATATTTAAAGGTGGTATGGGGAATTGGATACAAGATTGAAAAGCAGTAAACCAGCTGTTATTATTACCTGTATAGCCCTTTTTTTGGTTTTGAGTTCATCTTTGATTATGGTTGGTTTGTACCCGACGATTCAAGGCCAAGTTGATAACTATTCAAGTAACTATTTTGTAAAGGATTCTTTTGTAAAACCTATTGTAAAACTGAATTATACATTATTTTCCGAGTATCAAATCCAGTTAAATCCCACTTTTACTCCGTTTGATATTTTATTTCATAAAAATATAACGCTTCGTGAAGATTATAATAAACAAAAGGTAAATGAGGAAATTTATAGCTGGAAGCAAGAGGCTTTGCAAGCAAATTCCAATTTGATATATTTAGCGATTGAAAAAGGAAACAAAAAAGTAATATCCAATTTTCCATCCGATGAAAAGATATTTCAAAATGATAAATTGCAATACGAGGAGTTATTGAAAAATTATCGATTTCTTATTCAAGTCGATTTTGACGAAACAGGGAATTTTACAATGAGTCAAATTCATGGTGCAAATCGTTCACTATTTTCAAACCGAATGATTGACTTGAATCAAATCCAATTAACGCAATTCAGTTATGAAAATATGAGTGCAATTAAAAATATGATTTTTGTTTATGCAGTACCTTATCAACTTGGCAACAATGCATTTGCTTCCGATTTCCAACAGCACCAATTGTATTCCTATAAAGTATTAAGCAGAAACTTAATGTATTTGTTTATAGGCATTATATTGGTGTTTGCATTAACTGTTCCGAAAAAAAGAATCCTAGAATTAAGCTGGATTAAGAAAACCGCAAGCGTTTGGATCGAAATATGGATAATGATTTTTCTTTATCTCGTTATATGGATGCTGAAAACAACTCCGGGAATAGCAATAATGGAGTATTTTCAAGGCCAAATGAATTCGTTTATGGGAATACCTATCTTGCAGGCTCATGCTTCCCAACGGCATTTAATCATATTACATTTGATGATGTGGTGTATCTGCTTTGGTATTGTATTGCTTTGTATTTGGATGATCAGATATGTCAAGAATATCGGTATATCTAATTATGTAAAACAAAGCAGCTTGTTGGTTCAGCTTTTTAAAATAAGCAGGAAATATTTGCTGCGTTTCATGCAGTATCTTGAAGAGTTTCATTTTAACGATAAATACAATAAACGATTACTGCTTGTAATTATCATCAATGCAATGATTGTTGGTCTTTTTTGTACAGCATGGCTATTTGGCATTATCGGTGTCATTCTTTATTCTATTATGCTGTTTGTTATAGCAAGAAAAATGATGAAAAGCAATGAAAAAAAATATCAAAAATTAGTGGATGCAACAGAACGAATTGCAAAAGGAGATTTAGACGCTAAAGTTGAAGAAAATCTAGGCGTATTTGAACCTTTGAATCGAAATTTAAAACAGATTCAAAAAGGGTTTAAAAGTGCAGTTGAACAAGAACTAAACAGCCAAAAAATGCGTACTGAGTTAATTTCCAATGTATCTCATGACTTAAAAACTCCTTTAACCGCTATTATCTCATATGTGGATTTAATGAAAAATGAAAATCTTTCAGAGCAAAAGCGAAAAGAATATGTTGCAATACTGGAACGAAAAGCACAACGATTGCAATACTTAATTGAAGATTTGTTTGAAATCAGTAAGTTAAGCAGTGGCAATATTAACTTTCATTATGAAAATATTGATGTGGTATCGTTGATGAATCAAGCATTATTTGAAGTTGAAGAGAATTTAAATAAAGCAAAGTTAACTGTAAAAAAGAACTTTCCTGAAAACAAAGTTATTTTATCGTTGGATAGTATGCGTACCTATCGAGTATTTGAAAACTTGCTGATGAATATTTGTAAATATGCAATGCCATCTTCAAGGGCTTTTATTGATATTATAGAACAAACCGAGCAGGTAGAAATCACTATAAAAAATATATCGGAACATGAAATTGACTTTAGTGAAGACGAAATTGTTGAACGTTTTACAAGAGGAGATAAATCAAGAAATACAGAGGGTTCTGGACTTGGATTAGCAATTGCAAAAAGCTTTATTGAGTTACAAGGCGGAAAATTCAAAATTATATTAGATGGTGACCTATTTAAGGCGCACATTACCTTTTTAAAGCCATAGCAGCTTAGTAGACAAAAAATACTAGGTCTAAAATGCATAACGCTATAAGAGCCTTCTGCTTTGCGGTGGAAGGCTCTCGTGCTTATATGCTTTCGAAAAATTGTAATTGAGTAATACAAATCATATTTATGCCTTTTCTTTACATTTATCATTTTACAGGCTATAATAAATACGAAAATAAAAAGTAACGGGGAATCGCTTATGACCAATGATCAATTACTCGAGATTTCAACAGAAATCGGTTTAAGCCTGCTCGAAAATGGGGCAGAAATTTATAGGGTAGAAGAAAGCATATCTAGAATATTATCAGCCTATGGCGTGGTAAATGCTGATGTATTTGCGGTTCCGACTTGTATTATAACGACCATTGTATTAAAAGATGGTCAAACACATACAAGAATGAAACGCATCATGAATCGCTCAACGAATTTGGATATCGTATCTGCTATGAATAATTTAAGCAGAGAACTTTGCAAATTAAAGCCTGAATATGATGAAGCAAAAAAATTAGTCAATCAAGCAAAAAACAGAAAAAGGTTTAGTCTGCCAATTCAAATTCTCGGCTGTGTGTTTATCGGCTCTTTCTTTACAATCTTTTTTGGTGGGAACTTCTATGATGCGCTTGTCAGCCTGTTATGCTGCGTTGTATTAAAGTTTTTGCTTGTGGTAATGGATAAATTTAAAACGAATATGTTTTTCTCATATACAGTAGGCAGTATGGCAATTGCAGCAATTGCATTTTTATTTCATTATTTAGGTTTTTCTCAAAATATGGACAAGGTAATCATAGGAAGCCTAATGAACCTAGTTCCCGGTGTAGCGTTAACAAACTCCATGCGCGATATTATTGCAGGCGATTTGGTCGCTGGATTAACAAAGTTTGTGGAAGCGATTATGATTGCGGTTGCAATAGCGGTTGGAACAGGTGTATGCGTTTATTTATTGAAGATGTTCGTTTAAGGAGAATTCTATGAATACAATTATTATATTTATCGCTACGTTTCTTGGATGTGTTGGCTTTTCTATTATGTTTAATTTACGAGGGAAAATCAATCTCTTAGCGTCTTTTGGTGGTGTAATTGGATATGCTGTTTTTTTATTGTTTAGTTTCACCCAAAATGATATCATGCAGTATTTTTTAGCAACCATTGCAATAGAAATTTATGCTGAAATTTTAGCAAGAGTATTTAAACAACCGGTAACAATTTTTCTAATTGTAGCCTTACTTCCATTAGTACCCGGCGGTGGAATTTACTATACAATGGAGTATTGCATCAATGGTAATATTGGTATGTTTATCGAAGAAGGTTTACATACATTCTTTATTGCAGGTTCTTTAGTAGGCGGGATTATCGTAGTTTCTTCCGTTGTTCGCTTAATAGATCGGGTTAAACACCATATTCATACAACGGTAAAAGTATAATACAATTTAAAATTTAAATAGCCATATATCACATACTAAAAGCGATTTATGGCTTTTAATATTAGTGTTACTATTATACTCTTATAAGTACATTGGCTTTCAGAGCACGAGACTAATGATATTACTATTTATATAAGAAAAGAATCAGTAGCTACAAAAGTATGAATGGATTCTTTTGATAAAAATGGTATAGAAAACAATTTTTAAGAAAAACTAAATAAAAGATAATCAAAAAATTCTCTAAATTTAGTTTAAATAAAGGATTATATTTCATTTTACATCGTGAGATTGCATGAGTCTATTGACAAATGAAGTGTTAAATTCGTGTAAAATAAGAATTTAAATTCCTGTATCTCCCATAATTTTTGATTCAATAGCTTGAATTTGAATAAACAACCTAAATTATATTTGGAATAATTATACTAATAAAAAGTATAATATATGTAAATTTACAGATTGTATAAAATTTCAAATTGTTATTTGAAGTCCTATAAATAGGGCTTTCAGAACAACCCATGAATATTTTAGCTAGGTAAACACTCAATTTAATAAATCAATTTTTGAACATGCATTTTGTATTTTTAAGTTGACAAAGTAAACAAATAATAGTACAATGCTTTACGGTTATACTAATAGTATGAATAATTGTTGAACTTATTGTAATGATAAAAAAATAAATTGCAATAATAATTATAATTTATTTATATTAGTCTATTGTTGTATTTAAATCCATATTGGGATTTAATAAATATATTATAAGGGGATATTAGTCTTGAAAAGTAAAATCAAAGTTCTTTCTTTGGTACTTGCTATTGCAATGATCGCATCTATGTTCGTTGCATGTAAAGGAAAGAAAGATGAAACTTCTACTGCTGATAAAGACAGCGAAGTAAACCTAATTTGGTATCACTGGGGTGACAAACCAAAACAACCAGACGCAGTAATTGCTGAACTAAACAAAATGTCTAAAGAAGCAATTAAAACAACTGTAGATTTTAGATTTACAACTGGCGACGACCAAAAGTTAAAAACTATTATGTCAACTGGTGGCGAATTTGATATCGCTTTCACTTGTGCTTGGTTTGCTAACTATGTAGTTGCTGCACAAAACAACCAATTAGCTGACTTAACAGACAAACTACCAAAAGTAGCTCCAAAGCTTTGGGAATACATTCCTCAAAATGCTTGGGATGGTTCAAGAGTAAACGGTAAAATTTACGCTGTACCAACTTACAAAGACTCTGCTGCTGCTCAATACTGGACAGCAAATAAAGAATACGTTATCGATGGTGCAAAAGCAGAAGCTGAATTTAAAGCAACTGGTAAAGCATTATCAACAGTAACTCCTCTATTAGAGAAAGTTAAAAAATATCATGATGAGTCTAAAACTCCATATCCTCATGATTTAACAGCTCCATTTAACTATAACTGGGCTGGCATTAATGGTCACAACAATGGTTGGGATACATTAGGACTAGATAACCTACGTTTAGGTATTAAAATTGGCAGTAATACAACAAAAGTTCAAAACATGTATGAAGATGCTGATTATATCAATGATCTAAAAACATTAAAAACTTGGTATGACAACGGCTTAGTAAACAAAGGCGCTTCTGAAGTTGAAAAAGAATTTGAATTCCAAGTAGTAGGCACAGGCCAAGGCTGGGAAGGTGCTGAAGCTATTTGGGCAAATGGTAAAGACTATTCAATTGTTATTAACAAGAAATTTGGTCCTATCTATACAACAGCTTCTATTCAAGGTTCTATGAACGGTATCAGCCCTAACTCTAAAAAAATTGATAGAGCTATCAAATATTTAGAGTACGCTAATACAAACAAAGATTACAGAAACACATTAGCTTACGGTATTAAAGGTACTAACTGGAAAGTAAACGACCAAGGTCAAGCAGAGAACTTAACTAAGGATGCATGGCAACCAGGCGCATTCTCACAAGCTTCTTTCTTTGAGTTATACCCAATTAAACCAGCTCCAGCAAATATGTATACAAACTTAAAAGCAGTTAATGACTCAGCTGAAGCATCTCCAGTAGTAGGTTTCGTACCAAAAGTTGATACTCTACAAACTGAAATCGCAGCTTGTCAATCAGTTATTGATAAACAATACAAATACATCCAAACAGGTAATGTTAAAGATGTAGATGCTACTGTTAAACAAATCAATGCTGATCTAAAAACAGCTGGTTATGATAAAATCATGGCTGAACTTCAAAAACAAGTTGACGCTTTTGTAAAAGCTAAATAGTAATAACTAGTATAATACTGAATAAAATCGATACAGATTTCTGTATCGATTTTATTTATAAGAAATCATAAAACTGTAATGAATATTGTTAATATATTCATGGTTTATGTATTGACAAAAAAGAATAAATGATATATTATAGTCTAAACTATTGTAAGGAAGGTGAGAAAAATTAATGGATGATTCGGACAGTAGCACAGCAAATTACATTGATAAGGTACATAATTACGTTAATATACAAAAGCATAACCTGCTTTAACGAGCAGGCTATGCTTTTTTGCGTATAAAATGATTACAAAATTACTCATGTTTTAAAGGAGCGTATTATTTTGGAAAACCCGCTAGTATGGCAAATCTTACTACAAATTTTGTTAATTGGATTGAATGCAGTTTTTGCATGTGCAGAAATTGCAGTCATATCTATGAATGATAATAAACTTGCAAAGATGGCTTCGCAAGGAGATAAACGTGCAATTCGACTTGCAAAGCTAACCTCGCAACCGGCACGCTTTTTAGCAACAATTCAAGTAGCAATTACATTATCCGGCTTCTTAGGGAGTGCATTTGCGGCTGATAACTTTTCAAGTATGCTTGTAGATGGATTGGTAAATATTGGCGTAAAGATTCCGGTTGATACACTGAATACAATTTCCGTTATTTTGATTACATTGATTTTATCTTATTTTACATTAGTGTTTGGAGAATTGGTGCCAAAGAGAGTTGCAATGAAAAAAGCGGAATCATTAGCGTTAGGATTATCTGCTTTGATTAGCTTTATCTCAAAAGCATTTGCACCGATTGTATGGTTGCTAACCGCATCTACTAACTTATTATTGCGATTATTTGGAATCGATCCCAATAGCGAGGATGATGAAGTAACAGAAGAAGAAATACGAATGATGGTGGACGTTGGCAGCGAAAAAGGTACTATTGACAAAACAGAAAAAGAAATAATACAAAATGTATTTGAATTTGACGATATAACAGCTGGTGATATTGTTACACACCGAACAGAAGTCACATTGCTTTGGATGGATGAAAGTAATGAACAATGGGAACAAACCATCCATGAAAGCCGTCACTCACTGTATCCTGTTTGCAACGAAAGCGTAGATGACGTTATCGGAATATTAGATGCTAAAAGTTATTTTCGTTTAAAAGAAAAAACACGGGAAAAGATTATGAAAACCTGTGTGAAGCCCGTATATTTTGTACCCGAAAGCTTACGTGCTGACGTATTGTTTCGCAATATGAAAACCAATACGAATCATCTTGCAGTAGTGTTGGATGAGTATGGTGGCGTTAGCGGAATTGTAACCATGAATGATTTAGTCCAACAGTTAGTCGGCGATTTTGATGATGAAAAATTGCCAAATGAAGAATTGGATATTGAACGTATTGATTCGAAAACATGGAAAGTACATGGTACAGCACCACTTGAAGATGTAGCAGAGCAAATTGGTATTGACTTGCCAACAGATGAATATGATACATTTGGTGGTTACGTGTTTCGTGCTTTAGGCTCTATTCCGGAAGATGGAAGCAAGTTTCAAATAGAAGGCGATGGCTTTTTAATTAAAGTCATAGAAATTAAAAATCATCGTTTGGCAAAAGCTATCGTTTGCTTGACATAATCAACTCCCACACAGATTTCTGTGTGGGAGTTTTGTGTAGTGGGTAAATCATCCGTATTTCATTCTTAACAATATTAGGAGTAGTACCATAGAAAGTTGATTTAAATTATCATTATAAATATAATTTTAACCTCAATAATTTATTCCTTGTTTATTACAGGTATGCATTGCTTGACTACGTTAATTATTATAACTAAAATTCCTATTAACTTATCTTTCAAGAGTCCTACAATAAAGAATAAAACTATATAAAAATAAGTGTGACTATGAAAGAATGAGTATATTTAAATTACTATTTATGAAATTAAAAAATGAATCAATTCAATACATGTTATTTTTTTACTATTATGAGTAGATTGAATGGAGGAATTTGAAAAAACAACATGTATTGTTTTAAAAAAAGGATAAATGGTCAAAAATTAAAACACAAACAAAAATATTGTGTATTCTAATACAGTGGTTATGATGATAATATGAAGATAGTAAAAATGCATATAAACTACAATCATTAAGGAGGAAAAAGTAATGAAACTAACAAAAATTTCAAGTGGCATGTTAGCTCTTTTGATAGCGGCTACCACAGCAATGACAGGATGTGGAGACAAACAACCTTCTTCATCAAAAACAAACAGTGGCACAACGGAAAAACCTGTAATTGAATTTTATCATGGATATTTCCAAAGTAAAGAGGAGTGGCCAACAGCTGCAGTCATGAGAGATATTTATGACAAATTTGCAAAGGATAATGCTGACAAATTCACATTTAAGGTTAATGTGGTTGAAACAGGCGGCGAAGGTATTCAAACAAAATGTCTACAAGAAGTTGCAAACGGTTCATTTCCGGATATGGTTGACTTAGGCGGATATAACTGCATTCCAGCAGCTGTAGCTGCAAAAGCAGTATTAGACCTAAAACCATATATTGATAAGGATTCTTCCTTTAAAGCAAATGTTGGCGTAAACTACGAACAAAATCAAATCAACCGCGGAATTTACTCAATTAAAGAGCAAATTGAATCAATCGGTTTTTGGTATAACGAAGAATTATTTCAAAAAGCACAAGCAGATACTCCTGATAAATGGAAGACATGGGATGATTTTGACAAAGCTGTTGATAAATTAAAGGGATGTAAAGAAGTTGAATCTCCTTTCACATTAGCACAAGGATGGCCTACAAATCTTTTATTAACAGGTAATTTAATGAACTCTGCTGAAGGTAGAAAGTTGATGTCAAGCCCTGTTCCGGATTTCACAAATAATGCATTTAAAGATACCTTGAATTTTATTACAAATAGTGCATTAAAGAAAGTTAACAGTGCTAATTTCACACCTGACGATGATACATACAGACAAAACTTCATAAATGGTAAGAGCGCAATGTTATTCAACGGTGTTTGGGACGCAAGTTCATTTGATGCAAAAGCTACAAAATTTAAACCTGCTATTTTCCCAACCAGCGAAGCAGGCAAAAAAGCAGCAATCGTATCAGCTGGTGCTGGCTTAACAATTTCAAGCAAACTTTCAGACGCACAAAAAGAAGCTTGTGTTGCATTTGTTAAATATATGACAAGCGAAGAAGTAGCTAAGAGAATCTTTACTGAAGGTTTAGCTATGCCATCAAGCTCAACTTTTGATTATTCAAAATACTTGAATGATTCAAATGTTGGAATTAAAAATCTCGCTGCAGCATGTCAATTAGTGCAATCAGCTGATTATAAAGTTAAAGCAATTGGTGCAACGTGGGGCGGCGATGTTGAAGCAGCTATTACTGGTAAATATGCTCAATTAAAAGATGGCTCAAAAACTACTGATCAAGTAATTAACGAATTAAAATCAATTGTAGCAGAATAACCTCCTAAATAAAAACGAGTAAAAGCGCGGAATTATTCGTTCCGTGCTTTTATTCTTCTTGAAAGGATTTTGGCAATGAACAAAAGTAATAAAAAAAAGCTAAAGTTCAACAGAA
This sequence comes from Paludicola sp. MB14-C6, assembly GCF_030908625.1. Classification (GTDB taxonomy): domain Bacteria; phylum Bacillota; class Clostridia; order Oscillospirales; family Ruminococcaceae; genus Paludihabitans. The sequence goes on from NZ_CP133133.1 coordinate 2,552,519, forward strand.
AAACAGGGTTTGTCATAATGTTTTTATTGCCTGCTGTTTTATTGTTTGCGATCATATATGCATATCCGCTCGCAAATATTTTTATAACATCATTTTCAAAATGGAATTACAAAAATTTGTCAAGTCCTAAGTTCCTTGGATTTGGTCATATGTTCGACAACTACATAAAGCTCTTTACAACAGATTATTATTTTATGTCAGCACTATTAAATTCATTAAAATGGGTTTTGTTAGTTTTGGTTATCCAAGTTCCATTAGCTATAATTGTTGCATTTGTATTATCAAAAAGGCCACGAGGTTGGAAACTTGTAAGAAATACATATATTATTCCGAATATTATTTCAACTTCGGCAATTGGATTAATTTTCTTAAATTTATATGATCCTGCAAGAGGAGCTGTAACACAAATCATCAATAGCTTAAGTTCATCAAACGATGTTAATATTTTAGCAAGTGGCGGCTCTGCGTTTTGGGGTGTAACTTTCTCATTTGTATTGTTTGGTGGAACAGCAATGCTTCTTGTTTTATCTCAGATATCTGCAATTTCGCCTGATCTTTATGAAGCCGCTCGAATTGATGGCGCAAATTCATTTCAAATAGACACAAAGATTGTTTTGCCTTTATTAAAACCCATTATTGGAACAATAGCAATTTTAGCAACGAACTACGGATTGTTATTATATAATGAGATTGCATTATTAACAGGTGGTGGACCTGATAAAGCAACTTACAGCTTAAGCTACTATATTTATCAAACAGCAATGGGCAGCAGCAAGTTGAACTTTTCATTGGCAAATACAGCAGGTGTAGTGCAATTTATATTAGGACTTGTGTTAGTTGGTTTGATTTCTAAGGTTTTTAAAATGGATAAAAGTCATATTTAGTAAAGGCAATTAGTTGGAGGTAAAATCATGTTACGAAAGAAGAATAATAAAAATTTAATGGCCAAGATTTTGTCAAATATATTGAAGTATTTTGTAATGTTATTTGTACTAATAGTTTCCCTATATCCAATTATTTGGGTGTTCATATCTTCCTTTAAAGAAGTTCCGGGTGGATTGGGATTACCGAAAAAATGGATATTCGATGGATATATTACGATTTTTACTAAACTAAATATTCAAACATACTTTTGGAACAGTATTGTTATTTCAGTAATATCTACAGTTTTAAGTGTGTTAATAGTTGCGATGGCTGCGTATGTTTCAGCTAGAATCAATTTTAAAGGGAAAGGAATTATTACTACAATGTTTGCAACTACATTGTTTATTCCGGCTATTTCAATTAGCTTTCCGATTTATAGAATGATGGGTGCATTGAATTTAAGAGACACTAAGGAAGGTGTCATATTTATTTATACAGGTCTTGGAATTGCAGTGACATATTTTATAATAAGGAGTTATTTTATGACAATTCCAAAAGAAATGGAAGAAGCAGCTCAAATAGATGGATGTGGATATTCGTCTACATTTTTCAGAATTATTGTGCCAATAGCAAAACCAGGTTTGGTAACAGCAGCAATATTAGTTTTCTTAAACAACTGGAACGAATTTTATTTTGCATCACTATTGCTTACAAGCAAGGTGAATATGACTATCCCTGCGCTGCTTGGTCAATTTAAAACAGCATACTCTCAAAACTTAAATGGTATGTTTTCTGCTATAATAGTGGCAGTTGTTCCTACAATTATTGTTTTCAGCTGTACTTCAGAAATGTTTGTTAAGAGTCTAACAGCCGGAGCTGTTAAAGGTTAGTTTTGTTATAAAAAAGGTGGTATAAATAATTATGGACCAATATATTAAAAGAATGAACGAAAGAGACCAACGAACAGAATGGTTTTTAAACGATAGATTCGGTATGTTTTTGCATTGGGGGCTGTATTCCATTCATGGAAAAAATGAGTGGTATCCAAGCGACAACAAGGTTTCGACAAAAGAGTATCAAACTTATTTTGAAGAGTTTAACCCAGTAAGGTTTAATGCAAAAGAGTGGGCTAAAATGGCAAAGGCTGCTGGGATGAAATATGCGGTTTTAACAACAAAGCATCATGATGGATTTTGCTTATTTGACAGTGAGTTTACAGATTTTAAGGTTACAAATACTCCTTTTAAGCGAGATATTATTAAAGAATTTGTAGAAGCTTTTCGTGCAGAGGGGCTAAAGGTGGGATTGTATTATTCCTTACTTGATTGGCACCATGAAGAATATCCTGCTTATGGCGATATGTATCATCCAAGCAGAGATGATGAGGCCTTTAAGAATAAAAATAGAGATTTTAACAAGTACTTAACTTATATGCATAATCAAGTAGAAGAGCTTATGACGAAGTATGGTAAAATCGATATTATGTGGTTCGATTTTTCATATAAAGATCATTTGGGCGATGATTGGAAGGGTAGAGAGCTTATTAGCATGATACGCAAATATCAACCTCATATTATTTTAAATGGTAGATTAGAGGGTAGTGGTGAGTCTTATGGGTCTATTATGACAGATGAGCCCCAAGAATTTGCTGGTGACTTTGCTTGTCCTGAGATGATTATTCCACCACAAGGATTGACAACTAAGTCTGGCAGACAAATACCTTGGGAAGCATGTTTTACTCTTAATAATAACTGGGGCTATTCTCCTAATGATAAAATGTATAAAAATTCTTCTCAGTTAATTCGTAAGTTAGTTGAGTGTACAAGTAAAAATGGCAATATGCTTTTGAACTTATCACCAACCGCTAAGGGCGATTTTCCTGAAATTCAAGTCAAGATTTTGCAAGAAATTGCTGAGTGGATGAAGAAGAGTAGCGAAAGTATATACAATTGTAAAAAAGCAGATTTACCAAAGCCGGAGTGGGGACGATACACTCAAAATGGCAAAAAGCTTTACGCACATATATTAGATGAAAGTATAGGCGCAATTTGTTTACCAGGGCTAAAAGGTAAGGTGAAAAAAGCTCGTGTGTTGTCTGATGGCAGCGAAGTAGTTGCAATTAGTCCTTGGGTTGCAAAAGAGTTCCCTGATGATTTATTTATTAACTATGGGTTACCTGAATGGATGTCATTTACCTTTGAACCTACACCAGACAGAGTAATTGAACTTGAATTAATATAAATTCTTAAATTTGACTATATTTTTGGAATTTGTTATAGTAATCTTAACATAATAGTTGGCAAAAACTAATTGCTTTAGAAGGGTGAACTGACATGTATCGAGTTATTATAGCAGACGATGAACCACTTGTGCGTACGAGCTTGCAAGTGCTAATTAACTGGTCCGATTTTGATTGCGAAATTGTGTATGTCGCAAGTGACGGAAAAGACGTAATGGATCACCTTGATAGCTGTAAGCCAGATATCATTGTAACAGATATTAAGATGCCAAATTGTTCAGGAATTGATATTGCAAAATATATCAAAGATAACAAACTCATGATTAAAGTTATCATATTAACAGGCTATGCTGATTTTTCATATGCCCAGCAATCTGTAAAATATGATGTAGTTGATTATATAACAAAGACTGGAGCATTTGATGGAATTGAGCTTGCTATTCAAAAGGCGAAAGACCAACTTGTAAAGGAAAACAGCATGCTTTTGTATGATAGCAAAACTGCAATGGAAGAAAATTTTCTTAAGTCTGTTATTGATGGATCTTTAAGTAACATACCAGAGATTGAAGATAAGGCAAAATTATTAAAAATTAACTTGAAAAGTTTTGTTGTGATGGTATTTCATTTTAGCTTTCAAGATAATATTGATAATAATAAAAACTATAAAATTAATAATAGCTTAAGCCGTTTTTTTCAAATGTCTTTTAAAGAACTGGATAAAAAAATTATACCGATCAGAAAAAGCATATTTTGTATTGTTTTAAATAATGTAGATGCGAATTATCATACAAGCATTGAAAAATATTGCATAAATATATTGGATATGATAGAAAATTTCATGAATTTAAAAGTTGTAGTTGGTATAAGCGAAAAAACAGATGAATTATTCAATCTAAAAAAGGCTTATCACCATGCATTTTCATCTTTAAACAAGGGATTTTTACATATCGAAAACAAGATTAACTACTATACCCCTGAAATATTAGATGATAAATGTGTCAAAGAGACAAATGCATTATTAGAAGAAATTAACCACTGCATTCCTAAGGGAAAGGTTGCTGAGTCGCTTAACGCATTTAGAAAAATGATCTCTTTGCAAAAAGAGAATAATACATCAGCAAAAATTATTAAAAACTGTGGTGTTATGATTGCGAATAAATGTGATAGTTCATTGGGCGAATTTGAATTATCGTTATCTACTGTTATTGGAATCGACTCTGACGTTGAACAAGCTATATACAATTGTATTCAAGTAACGGATTATTCTAAATTGATGGAAAAAATCATCAAAAAATCAATTGAAACAATTAACCAATATGTACAGAAGAAGAGCATTATTATTTTTGATTGCCAAAGATATATTGATTGCAATTTTAAAAAAAATATAATGGTAGCAGATATTGCAAAAAAATTCTCTATTAGTGCAAGCTATTTAAGCAGACTGTTTAAAGAAGAAACAGGTAATACAATTATTGCAACTATTAATGAAAAGAGAATTGCAGAAGCAAAAAAATTACTGTCCGATACTGACATGATGGTATATGAAGTGGCTGATGAGTTGGGCTTTGAAAATACAACATATTTTTCTCATTTTTTTAAAAAACACACAAACATGTCGCCAAAGGATTTTAAAGAACAATCCATATAATACTATTTATATTGAAATTGAGTATATGGGTTTGTGATCGGAAAGAAGGAATAGCTTTTATGTGTTGGACAGTGAAAGAGAATGGATTTGATAAAAGCAAAATAGAGTTTTTTGGCAGTAAGTTCTGCATTGGAAATGGTTATTACGGATATAGAGGCTGCTTAGAGGAATATGCGAAAGAACAGCTTGTGGCTTGTACTCTTTCTGAAGTATATGATGACAATGGTTCTAATTGGAGGGAACCAATCAACATTCAAAATCCTCTACATACTTGTATTTATTATAAAAATGAACCGATTACGGTTTTAAATTGCGATGTTAAAGCTCATAGTCAAGAATTAGATATTAAAACAGGCTTACATACAAGAAAAACACAGTTTATCACAAAAGATAAACAAACAATATCTTTGTATTCCGAGCGATTTGCAAGTATTGATAACGTACATCTGTTACTTATGAGATATTCTGTAACAGCGGACAGTGATATGGAAATCATCCTTAAAACAACGATTGATATGGATATTTGGGACGCAAATGGCCCTCACTATAGTAATGTGGATTCGTTTGGTAACGATATTAAAACTGTTGTTTCTAAAACGATTGAGTGTCAAAAAACGGTATCATTATCTGAATGTACATTATTGAATGGACAAGTTTATGAAAGCCAAGCCTACAAGAATAACGTGGAGCGCAGCTATAAAATTACGTTGAAAAAGGATATCCCATGTGTTTTAGAAAAATATGTTGCAATTTGCAAAGATACTGATTGTGCTGATGTGAAAAAGTACTCAATTAACTATTGCAAGGACTCAGCACAGATTGGATATGACAAGTTATTCTTAAACCACAAAAACGCTTGGCAAAAGCGTTGGGATGATTTTGATATTAAAATAGATGGAGATGAAAAGGCACAATTAGCAGTAAGATATAGTATGTATTTACTACTGATTTCATCCCCATTCCATACCGATATGGTTGCAATTCCCGCAAGAGGACTATCAGGACAAGTATACAAGGGCGGAATGTTTTGGGATACCGAAATATATATGCTCCAAATGTTTGCTTATTGTCATCCCGATGTTGCGAAAAATCTTATGATGTATCGAGTGCATAATTTAAAAGGAGCAATCGAAAAAGCACAGGAATATGGATATAAGGGTGCATTTTACCCTTGGGAAAGTCAAGAAACAGGTAAGGATGGCTGTACTCATTACAATCTTGTTGACATTTTTACAGGAAGAAAAATGAGAACTTATTTTAGAGATAAACAAATTCATATTAGTGCTGATGTTGTGTATGGCTTATGGAAATATGCACAAATAACGGGTGACGATAAGATTTTATTGCATGGCGGTGCTGAAGTAATTGTTGAATGCGCTAGATTTTTCTGTTCTTATGGTTACTATAAAGTCGAAAAGCAAAGATATGAGTTATTAGATGTTACCGGTGCGGATGAGTATCATGAAAGAGTTAATAATGATGCTTATACAAACTATATGGTGAAGCTTTGCCTTCAATCTGCCGTTGAAACATTGGATTATTTACAAGAAAATCACAATGCATTATATGAGAAGATTGTATCTAATTTTGATTCAGAAGAAGAATTAAAACTTATATATAATATGAATGAAAAAATATATTTACCTCAGCCAAACAATGAGGGAGTAATCGAACAATATGATGGCTATTTTAAGCAGGAAGATTTATCTATTGAGGAATTGTACAGCAGAATAATAAAACCGAACGAGTATCTTGGCAGTCCTTGTGGATTGGCAGTAAACACTCAAATTATAAAGCAAGCTGATGTTGTTTTACTATTGTGTATGATGGGTGAGCAGTTCAGCACACAAATTAAAGAGAAAAACTGGACTTATTACGAACCAAGAACAGAACATGGTTCTAGCTTAAGCACTTGTATTTATGCATTACTTGCTGCGCAAATTGGAAAGACAGATTGGGCATATCGTTATTTAATGAAGGCGGCACAGATTGACTTAAACGGTAATTATAAGCTATATTTAGGCGATTTATATATTGGTGGAACACATCCGGCAGCAAATGGCGGAACATGGATGGTAACAGTTTTAGGGTTTGGTGGGTTACATATAAAAGATGGTATTGTGAATATTAATCCAAAGCTTCCTGAAAATTGGAATTCTATGTCATATCATTTTTATTATAATCATAACGGCTTTAACACGTCTATTTCAAGAAAAAGAATTGAAATAACTCCTGATAAGCAAAATAAAAATGATGTTCAGTTTTGCATCAATGATAAAAATTATATCTGTACCATAAAAGAAGGAATAAAAGTGAATTTTTAAAGTAGCAGGGAGGTAAAAGGGCAAGTCTTTTGTTGCTCATATACATATGAAATATAAAGCAATTTACTTTGATTGGGATGGAACTGCAGTTGCATCACGCATATCGCCCGCAGATAAAATATTACGTCCGATGATTGAATTATTGAAAAAAGGTGTGAAACTGATTATTATAAGTGGAACAACCTACAATAATATAGCTTTTGGAAAAATTCATGAGTTGATACCTGTTGAATGTCAAGCCAACCTTTTCTTAGGTTTAGGACGTGGTGCATATAATTATGGAATAAAAGAGGGAAAGCCATACTTGCTTTCAGAAAACATTCTTAATGTGGATAAAAAGTCAAAATTAGACAAAGTTTGTTTTGATATTCACCAATGTTTATGGGAGAAATATTCATTACATACAGATATCGTGTTTAGTCGTCCTAATTATTGCAAAATCGATTTAATGGTTGACAATGATAGAAAAGATAGCTTGTTTTTACAAGAGAATGAAATTGACTGTGTTAATGAAATGCTTCGTGAACACAAAATTGAAGGCGGGTTAAAACAGTTGATTGATTTAAGCGAAACGATTGGAAACAACAATAACATGCCAGTTAAGGCAACTACCGACGCAAAATATTTAGAGGTTGGCATTACAACTAAAAGCGACAATGTTGATTATTTTGTGAACTATTTTCATAAACATGACCATATAACCATTGAGGATTGTTGCTTTTGTGGTGATGAGTTTACTTGCTTGTCAGATGGAGTTTATGGTAGCGATTCACAAATGATTACCCAAAGAACCAAAACAGCAAAGTTTCTTGATGTTTCTGTTTGTGCAAGATTATTACCAAAAGAAGTAGACCACATTGGAGGCGGAGTAGAAGGCTTTCAAAATTTCTTAGAATCACAAATTTAATATAATACATTATCCATTATTTTTCTTGCAGAATAATAATGGATAATGTATTATAAAGGAATAATGTTAATATTTAGGTGGTAAACAGAATGAAAAGGTACATTGCTTTAATAGTAGCAATTGGACTTTTAATAATTGCTATTGTTTCCATTCAGCAGACGAAAACAAAAGAAACAAAACCAAAGCCTACAACCATAACGCTGATGCATGGATGGGGTGGCGCAAATCAAGATGACATTAAAATGCGGGAAATATACAATGACTTTGAAAAGAAATATCCACAGTATAAAGTCATATTAGAAACATATCCATCTGCCAATCTTGCGCTTGAAAGGGCACAACAGATGTTAGCAGCAGGCAGAATGCCTGATATTATTAACACAAGTGGTAGCACCTCTTATTTAAGAAATGCAATTCAGCTAAATATGGCTTTGGATTTAATGCCATATTTGCAAAGAGATGAAGATTTTTTACATGATGTAAATCCACAGGTCTTAGAAAATTGGAAAACCAATGGGGCATTGTTTACAATACCTGATGAGATAGAAGTTATTGGTTATTGGTATAATTCACAAATATTTTCTAAAGCAGGATTAACTGAAGATGGGTCTCCTTTTTCAAATGCACTTGTTCCACCCACATGGAATGAATTTTTTAAAATATGCGATAGACTTGAATCCTATATTAAAGAAAATAACTTATATAGTACTTGCCTTTCTGTATATGATGAGCATGCCTTTGAATCTTTAGCAGGCGCTTACATTTGTGATAATAAAGATTACCTTTTATATAAAAATTTTAATAGCTATAAACCTTCTGATGAAGCAATTACTCATGCGGTGAGTTTCTTAAAAAAGTTAGAGAAATACACTCAGGAATTGATGAATTTCAATGCAACAGATGCAATATATAATTTTTCCAATGGTAGTACCGCAATGCTTATTGGAAGTGCATCATTAAGCAGTCAGCTTAATGACAGTAGTTTTAAAAACGATATTTTATTTGCACCTTTTCCTTCTAATACTGGAAAACCTCTTTCATATGTATCCGCTGGATCAGGGTATATGATAGGAAACAACACTTCAGAAGACAAAAAGAAAGCAGCAGTACAGTTTATAAAATATATGGTTAGTGATGAAGTCCAAAAAAGGATCTTAACACAAACGCAACACATGCCTCAAAATCCCAATTTAGATTTAGCCCAATTCATATCTAGTAATACATTATTTCATATGGCTTGGAAAAACGCAGATAGTGCATCTGTTCATTTGCCAACTGTTCAAACAAACTGGACAACAAAAGAGTTATTGGAGTTGAAATCCCAAATTAACAACTGCATCACGAACGATTAACATAATATCGAAAATAAATGGCAAAAGTGGGAAAAGATAATGATTTATAATAATAAACCAAGAAAAAAGTTTAGAATTCAAATTATTCGCACAACAACTTTAGTTGTTTTGTTTTCGTTAATATCCTGTACTATAGTTTTGCTGGTATCAATGTACAATAATATGACAAATTTTATAAGGAAAGATATTGATTTTTTTCTTTCTGAAACATCTAATAACATGCATACAAAAACGATCTACATAGAAGATATGTTGACTGAGCTTAGTAAAAATACATTGATAGCAAATCATCTACTTAATGTATACAATGGAAAATCCAGCTCAACAAAACAAGCTGATATTGAGACCGAGCTTATGAAGTGTACAAATTTATATAGCTATGATAATACAAATGGAACAGAATATTCCTTGGTAGACAAGGTGTATTTGTTTGACAAAAACGGTTCGGTTTATCGTAATATGTTTTCAAGCTATAATCGTCAAGAGCGATATGGAATAGATCAACTTTATAACAAGTTATACGACATATTTAAAACTAAAAAAGCCCCAACACAATTTTATTATCTCAATAATAATTTGATTGTTGCATATACAGTGTATTCAAAATCTATGGAAAATATAGGCACAGCGATGTTTTCTATTAACCACAATTTTATAAATCAGATATTTAGTAGCGTAGACAACTATGAGGGATCATTTTGGTTTGCATTTAGTAAGGAAAAGCGAATAATTGTAGATAAAAATGCTAATTTCATTACAACAGATTTACAAAAACAATTAATGAATCAAGCAGCCGACAATGAGTATGTCATTCATCTGAAAGATAATGATTACATAGTATATACAAGGCAAATGAGTATGGGATTAAGTTGTACCATTGCAATACCGGAAAATACAATTTTTAAGTCGATGATGACATCAACGACAGTTCCATTAATTGTGGTATGTGTTGTAACACTCATACTTTTAATTATGTCTGCTCATATTGTTTATAAACTAACAAAACCTTTGCAGGATATAACGGAAAAAATACAGGTCGTTATTGACGGTGAATATGATGCAAAGCTTCCCAATTATGAAAGCCAAGAGTTTTTTAATATAAGTCAAGCATTTAATAATATGACGAATGAAATTGGATATTTAATCAATGATGTATATAAAAAGCAGTTGATGATAAAGGAATCAGACTTAAAATTCTTGCAATCTCAAATGAATCCACATTTCATGTTTAATGTACTAAATACTATTGCATTAAAAGCAAAATTGGATAATAACGAGGACATTTTTCAAATGACAAATGCCTTTTCTCAGTTGGCGCAAGCAAGTATCTATCGAAAAAATACGGAAAAGATAAAAATAAAAGAGGAAATAAAGTACATAGAATTCTATTTGTTTTTACAAAGGTACAGGTTTGGAGAAAATCTTCAATATAAGATAGTGTGTGAAGATGAGATCCTTTTAGAATATTATATTCCTAAGCTCACAATACAAGTGTTAGTTGAGAATGCTGTTGTTCATGGTTTGGAAAAAACAACTAAGAAAGGAATAGTAATAGTAGATATCTCGGAGATTGATAATCAACTAATTATTCAGGTTATTGATGATGGAAAGGGATTTGATGGATTAGAGGGAAGAATTGTTCCACCAATACATTTTGAAGAAAATGTAGGCGAACACAATCATATCGGACTTAATAATACTCAAGAAATCCTACATTATTATTATGGAAACAAATATGGCATTGTTATTGATACGGATCAAGAAAACGGTACAACGGTAACTGTTAATATTCCAATTGAAATTGAAAATAACTAAACAAATCCACGCGTTTGAACGCGTGGATTTGTTTTATAGGAGTGATTTTGGGCCAAGGCCCTTGATAAGATCGGTAATATCTTTTAGTAGGTTAATCGGCGTTCCAAAAGGAACAGCGTCGCCTGTGCTTAAAATGAATCCTTGTTTATTTGTTACCTGTTGCAGTATTTGCGATACTATTTCCATAATTTGAGGTTGTGATTTAAGAACGAGAGATGGGGGATCAATACCGCCGATTACTCGTTTGCATCCCCAAGCATTTCTAGCATCCCAAGGATAAAAATCTCCTGTTTGTGGGGGGCATACTGAATCAATACCATCTTGCCTTCCTTTTGCAATTAAATCAGAAAGACCACTTAGCTTTCCGCACATATGAGTTATAAATATTTTGTTTTGAGAATGAACCCAATCGGAATAGTCGTTAATTGCAGGAAGAGAGTATTCTTCAAACATATTTCTGCTCATTACTGTAGTAGAAGTATCTTCATAATCGAAAATGAAATCACAAGGGTATTGGAAAATAGTGTTATACTGACGTTTATTACGCTCATGCATAGCGCTAAAAAGTTCTTCTATTTCATCTGGATAATCCATTAACAAATAAACTGTATTTTCAACACCGGAAATAAATTGAAGTAACTCTTGAATGGGACTCATTTGTCCATCAACAGAAGCAATTCCCATATCTCCAATCATTTTGTCTTCTTCAATAAATTGTTCAATCAAGGGAATGTATTCTGTGTTTTCACATATGTATTGAAAAACCTTAATGTCATCTAAAGTTTCCACCATGTGTTTGCTGATATATGTAGTGTTACCTGACCTTTTTCTTTCTATTTTTAAACTACCAACTGGTGTTTCAAAATATTCAATTGAACAATTACCTTTGTTTTCAATACGACGCTCAACATTATTGTTTTTAACAAGAGGCTCAGCAACGTGTCGTTTAATTACATCATTGCCTATGTAGCGGCAAGCCTCAATAAAGTTATAATTATAGTTTTGGGCAGGAAGAGAATTGATAAAATAGTCATCAATTAACGGTGCCCATGGCAAACGATCTACTTCTTTGGATTGAAGAGCTGCTATAATTCGCTCTCTTCCACTCATTTCAGAAAAACGCATACAAAAAACCCTCCTCTAAATGGTTTCTTTTTCCATTAACACTTCTGTATTGTATCACTATTATTTATCGAGTAACATAAAATTTTTTGCCTTGTTAATGTCGTTTTATGTCATGACTGTTTTAGACTTCTCAGTAAAGGTAAAAAAATAACATCTTTTATAAAAAGTGATTATTTTAATATGTCTTATTAGAAGCTATGAATGAGTTTTAGATACCCACTCACATCTAAAGATAAATAGAGTGAGGTGGTATTTGGCGTTTCATAAATAAAACATATATTTAAGGTATGTATTCTCCTTATATCATTTTAATTAACGTTTGATATGATTTTACAATAACTCATAGAAATTAATAATCATCGCTTGGCAAAAGCCATTGTTTGCTTGACATAATCAACTCCCACACAGAAATCTGTGTGGGAGTTTTGTGTAGTGGGTAAATTGCGCTTTGCTTAAGAGTACAAATAAATATGGTTGAATAAGGAAAATAAAACAGTTATAATAAGACTAATATGAATATTAAAAAAGAAATAATGAGAACAGAAAGGTACTGTGATAAATGATTGAATATGTTAATCGAATATCTATAAGTGAAAAGAATGAACGATATAATGCAATTATTCAAATATTAGAAGAGAAAGAGTTGCCTTATGAAATTATTCATCAAAATCAAGAGCGTCATTGGGTGAACAATATCATTATCCCAATTAACAGAAAAGCTTTTGATAAAAGATTTGTATTATGTGCTCATTATGACAATTTTGATGGGAGTTGTGGAGCAAATGATAACGCTAGTGGGGTTAGTATTTTAATTGCATTAGCTAGTAAGATGATACAAAGTAATTTGGTGAATTGTTATGATATTGTTTTATTCGATAGAGAGGAAGTTACAGATAGAGGTAGTGAACAGTACATTACATATTTAGGAGCAGATAATATATTAGGAGCAATCAACTTTGATACATGTGGTTATGGAAATAGGATATTACTTGGTCCAACAAAAAATTCAAAACAAAATATTTTTGACTTCATTACAAAAGAGTGTTTGCAAAAGTATAATATAGAGTTGATTGAAATAACACCTGGCTCTGATGATCGTAGTTTTGAAGAACATCATATTCCGAATTTATCTGTATGTGTTGTTCCTGAAACTGATATTGATACGATTTCTAAAATAATTGATTATGAAGTGAGTGGTAAAAATATTTTAGATTGCGATAACATTAAACCACCTGAGTTTATAAAAACAGTTCATAATGGCGAATGGGATAGGGCATCGATAATAGAAAAAGAATCGTTAGAAATTGTGCTTGATTTTGCGAGTGAAATTATAACACTACAAAATAAATGATTGGGCAAAAGGACAGCTTAACACTAAGCTGTCCTTTCTCTATCTTTATCTGAAAAATCGCTTTTGATATTCAATCGGACTCAGCTGATAATATCGTTTGAACTCGGAACAAAAATAAGAAACATCAGCATATCCACAAAGCTGTGAAATCAGTTTTACAGTCAATTGATTTTGCGTGGTTAAGAGCTCTCTAGCTTTCATCATACGTAAATTGATGAGATATTGAATAGGTGAAACTTGATAAATTTCTTTAAACTTTCTGCATAAGTAAGAAACGGATACACCTATCATATCGCTTAATTGATCAATCGAAATCGCCTCATTGATATGCTGCTCCATATAGGAAATAACAGGGGATAATAATGTTTGCTTGTTGACATCAATATACAATCCTTGTTTGCGAGCTAATATTTCTGTAATCATACTATATAAAATAACAGAGGCTTGCATTTGATGATAACAAGAATCCACTTGTAAAATCGATACAACGGAGTGAAAGAGAGAAGATAAATCGGGCGTATCGGCCGCTTGAATTACACAATGTCCTTGCTCCATTAACTGCTTTGTAATTGTATTGACTTCATGAGTGAAAAAACAAATCCAATTCATTTTCCAAGGCTTATTCGACTTGCTGTGTTTATGATATTGGTGGGGGATAGATGGGGCGAAAACCACAATATCGGATGGATAGATTTCATAAGTTTTACCTTGACAAATAAATTCACCAATTCCATCTGTGCATTGCATAATTTGATATTCATCAAAGCCATGTTCTCTGTTAATACCGTTTTCAATAAAGTCAGTTGCTGTTCTTGTAATATAAAACGGTAATGCAGAAATTTGCTCTTGGTAAATTGGTGTAGCAGATTGCATCTAATCACTCCTAGTTAGTTCAATATTCTTATATATTGAATAATATCTTACTATTTACAAATTCAGTTGTCAAGGCTAAAATAAGCTTATAAACAGAAAGAATAGAGGGGGTGGTTGAATGAATCAAATACTTCAAGATAATTCAATTCAAGGTATGGTTTTTCAAATACAAAAGTTTTGTACAGATGATGGGCCGGGAATCCGAACAACAGTGTTCTTAAAAGGTTGTCCACTTCGGTGCGTTTGGTGTCATAATCCGGAAGGGCTGTTAGATAAACCGAATATAGAACTGGATTTTACACGTTGCGTGTTATGCGGTGCTTGTAAAACAGTTTGCCCAAACGAATGCCACAATTATATAAAGCAAGAAAACAATATTACTCACCAACTGCAAACAATGAAATGTATTCAATGTGGAAGGTGTATTGATGTATGCAAATCAAACGCACTTCATTTTCGTGGCGAATATATGAGCATTGAAGCGGTAATGAAAAATGTATTGGCTGATAAAGGCTTTTATAAAACATCGGGTGGAGGATTGACTCTTTCAGGAGGAGAGCCGCTTTTACAAACAGATTTCGTTTTGGCGTTATTGCAAAGTGCTAAGCAAGAAGGTATCCATACTTGTGTGGAAACTAGCGGTGGGGTAGCGTTTGAGAGAATTGAAAAAGTTGCTCCTTATGTGGATTTGTTTTTATTCGATATAAAAGAAACCAATGAGGAAAATCATATTAAATATACGGGTGTATCCAATCGTATTATTTTAGATAATATCCACAAACTGAATACATTAGGGAATAAGATATTGATTCGTTGTCCAATCATACCGAGTGTGAATGATAGAAAAGAGCATTTTGATAATTTAGTATTATTATATAACAGCTTAGAAAATGCGGTGGATATTCAACTTATGCCGTATCATATGCTAGGACAAGGAAAACAAAATCGGTATGGTGTCATACTGAATCAAGCTGCATTTCATGTTCCGTCCCAAGAGCAAGTCGAGGAATGGAATCAATATATAAACAACAATAAAAGGAGAAAGTAGTATGATTTTTAGAGAATTAGGAAATTCGGGCATAGAAGCATCAGCAATCGGATTAGGAACTTGGGCAATTGGCGGTGGCGAATGGTGGGGAGATTCCGACGAAGAAAAATCCATTGAAACCATTCGTAAGGCAATTGAATCTGGGATTAACTTAATTGATACCGCCCCATGCTATGGATTTGGAGCAAGTGAAACTGTAGTTGGAAAAGCAATCAAAGGTAAAAGAGAAAGTGTTGTACTCTCAACAAAATGTGGGCTATGGTGGAATGATGAAAGAGGCTCTGATTTCTTTGAACAAAGTGGAAAACGTGTAAAACGCTGTTTAGATCCCGATACCATAAAGCAAGAAATTGAAATGAGCTTAAAACGATTAGATACTGACTATATTGATGTTTATTTTACGCATTGGCAATCTATGAATCCGTATTTTACTCCGATTGAAAAAACGATGGAATGCTTGATGAATTTAAAACGCCAAGGCTTAATTCGTGCAATTGGTGCGTCAAATGTATCAAAAGAAAATATAAAAGAATATGTGAAGTATGGCGATTTAGATGTAATTCAAGAAAAATACAGTATGCTGGATCGTGGATTGGCAACAACATTAGTTGAAACTTGCTTAAATAACAATTTATCTATTATGGCATATTCTCCATTGGAACAAGGTTTGTTGACAGGTAAAATCGGAATGGATTATCAAGTGAATAATAAAGAAGCAAGAGCAGGTATTCCGTGGTATCTTCCTGAAAACAGAATAAAAGTAATCAATATGCTAAATGGCTGGAATGATTTAACGACGAAGCACAATTGTACTGTTGCACAATTGGTTGTTGCGTGGACAATGTGGCAAGTTGGTATGAGCCATATTTTATGTGGAGCAAGGAAACCTGAGCAAATACTTGATACAGTAAGGGCGTCTGAAATCAGCCTATCACAAGAGGAAATTAACCGTATGCGTTATGACATTTTGGCATTAGGAAACCCTGTAAAATAGAGAAAAGAGGAAATTTTAAAATGAATTCTCTAACTAGAGTTACTAAGAAAGGGATAAATATAAATGAGTAATGCGAAAAGCAATGTTATTGCCAATGCGAAATCTGTACTTGAAAAAGAGTATACTTTATCACCCTATGCACGTTTTTTGAATCAACACGGAATGTATTCTGCGGCACTATTTTATAAAAACTTGAATGAAACGCTCGAGCGGCGTGGAGCAAGAGCAATTCGTTATCGACTAGAAGAGGCAAGTGTGCCTGAGTATGTTGATGGGCAAGCTTTGTTTGCACATCATAATTACTGTATCCGTGATGATGTGGCGGATGATGACCAACAAGGCTATGGCTGTAGTGTAAGCTTTGACGGAATGTGTATAGTGGAAGAAGATAAGTTTGTTCGCTTATATGAGTTTGCCAAAACAGAGCAAGAGAAAAATATTGTAAAATCTGTTCTGACAAATGCAAGAAATATGTATTCAGATGCATCAACTGTTCGTTATCTTCATTACGGAACACATAACGTAATCGATTTTGAGTATATCCTTAAAAATGGCTTTTGTGGCTATCGTGATAAAATTTTAAAAGCATTGGAAGAAGCAACAGACGAAGAGACAATACAGTTTCAACAAGCAATGCTTGATACTGTGGAAGGAATAATGAATTATGTTGAGCGATACCGAAGCAAGTTAAAACAAGCCCTAAATCAATCAATCGGTGATACAACAAAACTGCAACGGCTTGTTAATGTATTGGAACAGGTTCCTTTAAACCCGCCGACTAATTTTTATGAAGCATATGTGACTATGGATGCGGCAATGTATTTTAGTGATTGCTTTGAACCGGGTAGAATAGATGCGTTATTATATCCTTATTATGCAAAAGATTTAGCAGAGGGTAAGACAACGAAAGAAGAAGCAATTGCATTGATTCGTGAGTTATTTGCAGATATTGAGCAAAGAGCAGGTCATCCAGGGGCAACCCATGCTACAATTGGTGGAACAAAAGTAGATGGGACAGCAGACTATAACGAACTAACTGAGGTTTGCATCATTGCAATTTGAGGGCTTAGAATGCCAAACGTATCGTTGCGTGTTCGCAAGGATATGCCTCAATTCTTATGGGATACTTATTTAGAAAACATGAGTAAGGGCTATGGCCAACCGGCAATTGTCAACGAAGATTTTTTTCTTGATGGATTAGTCAATCAATATAACGTTCCATTTGAAGATGCAGTAAACTATGTGTTTGGAGGTTGTTCTGAATTACTAATCCAAGGTAAAACGATGTGTGATTCTACATGGGTAGCGTATAATATGCTTGATGTGTTTGAACATACCATGTACAATAGCTTGTTGAATTGTGATACATTTGAAGAGTTTTATAATCGAGTAAAAAAGGATATTCAAATAACCTTAAAAGACATGACCAATCAAATAAATATTCGTCAACATGCAGACGGGTTACATAATCCATATCCGGTTCGAACGCTTATGACCGGAGATTGTATTGATAATGCGAAAAGTTTTACAAATGGTGGAACAAGATATAATTTTGATTCTACCAATGTTTATGGAACCACAAATACAATCAATGCACTTTATACGGTTAAAAAATTGTATGACGGTGAGTTTGGAAACCTTTCAAAGGAAACATTCTTAAAAAGCTTTATTGCAAACTACAAAGGCTATGAGGATTTACTTGTCCAATATAAAGCTGTTCAAAAATTCGGTAACTTTAATGAAGAAATCAATCAAATTACCCAAGACATTATGGGGCTGACTTTTAATCAAATCAAACGATATAAATGCTATCGTGGAAATGGTAGATTTATGCCTGCTATTATACTTTGGGTAACATGGGTGATTGGAGGCTTGAAAGTAGGTGCTACTCCTGATGGACGTGTTTGCAGTGAGCCTCTTGCTGACAGTGGCGGACCAATGCAAGGCACAGATATCGAAGGACCAACATCTACAATGGGTGCAACGCTTGCTATTCCACAAAAAGATTGTGTAGGAACTTGTGTTTTAAATTTACGTTTAGATTCTAAAAATTTTCAAACACAAAAAAATCGATTGAAAGTACAACAGCTATTTCAAAGCTATTTTGAACAAGGCGGTTGTCAACTCCAAGTGAATGTTGTTGATACAAAAACGCTATTGGATGCAATGGAGCATCCGGAAAAACATCGTGACTTGATAGTCCGTGTTGGTGGTTTTTCCGATAATTTTGTATTATTGGATTCAAAGATTAAAGAGCAAATTTTATTACGAAGTGAATTTGAAGCTTAGTATAAATCATATTTAACGATAGAAACAAGGTCGTATTAACTCTTATAATATAGCCTTGTTTTTCTTTGTATATATTGAAAAAACTATTTAATTCCAAAAAATAATAAAAATTAATGAAAAAATTGGATTTATTGTTGACAAATCTATCAAAATTGTAGTACAATGCAATTAGTTAATTATTCAAATATACTATAAATGTTAATTTACTAATGTTGATTTGAATATTTAACAAAACCTAAGTTTAAACTTGTAAACAGGTTTAATAAAATTTTAGGAGGATTTCGTTATGAAAGGTAAAATCAAAGTATTATCTTTACTACTAGCTCTTGCGATGGTAGCATCCATGTTCGTAGCATGTAAAGACAAACCGGCACCTAGCAGCGAAGGTTCATCTTCAGCTCCTGCAAAACGTGAAGATGTAAACCTAATTTGGTATCATTGGGGCGACAAACCAAAACAACCAGACGCAGTAATTGCTGAATTAAACAAAATGTCAAAAGAAGCAATTCAAACAACAGTAGATTTCAGATTTGCAACTGGTGATGACCAAAAGTTAAAAACAATCATGTCAACTGGTGGCGAATTTGATATCGCTTTCACTTGTGCTTGGTTTGCTAACTATGTAGTTGCTGCACAAAACAACCAACTAGCTGATTTAACTGAAAAACTACCAAAAGTAGCTCCAAAGCTTTGGGAATACATTCCTGAAAACTGTTGGGCTGGTGCTAGAGTAAATGGTAAAATTTACGCTGTACCAACATACAAAGACTCAGCTGCAGCACAATACTGGACTGTACATAAAGAGTACGTTATTGATGGTGCAAAAGCAGATGCTGAACTAAAAGCAGCTGGTAAAAAATTATCAACAGTAACTCCTCTATTAGAGAAAGTTAAGAAATATCATGATGAGTCTAAAAAAGCATATCCTCATGATTTAACAGCTCCTATGAACTATAACTGGGCTGGATTAAACGGCTTAGGAAATGGTTGGGATGACTTTGGTTTAAGTAATATCCGTATGGGTATCAACTTAACAGCTGGAAATACAAAAGTTATTTCTCAATATGATGATCCTGATTATGTTGCAGACCTAAAAACAATTAAATCATGGTATGACAATGGCTTAGTAAACAAAGGCGCTTCTGAAGTTGAAAAAGAATTTGAATTCCAAGTAGTAGGAACAGGCCAAGGATGGGACGGCTGTGAAGCTATCTGGGGTAGTGGTAAAGACTACACAATCCAAATGGTTAAGAAATATGGTCCTATTTACACAACTGGATCAATTCAAGGTTCAATGAACGGTATCAGCCCTAACTCAAAGAAAATTGACAGAGCTCTACAATACATTGAATACATGAACACAAACAAAGACTACAGAAACACATTAGGTTACGGTATTAAAGGTACTAACTGGAAATTGAATGACCAAGGTCAAGTTGAAAACTTAACTAAGGATGCATGGCAACCAGGTATGTTTGCTCAAGCTTCATTCTTCGAGTTATACCCACTAAAACCAGCTCCAGCAAATATGTATACTAACTTAAAAGCAGTTAATGACTCTGCTGAAGCATCTCCACTAGTAGGTTATGTACCAGTTGTTAAAGACCTACAAACAGAAATCGCAGCTTGTCAAGCAGTTATCGACAAACAATACAAATATCTACAAACAGGTAATATTAAAGATGTTGATGCAACTGTTAATAAGCTAAAAGCTGATTTGAAAGCAGCAGGAATGGATAAAATTATTGCTGAAATTCAAAAACAAGTTGATGAATTCTTAAAAGCTAAATAGTCTTTGACTATATAAAAAAGAAGACCTTCGGGTCTTCTTTTTTGTGTGTTGTTATAACAATGTGAGATGAAGCCTATGCATTATGAATAGGAACAAAATAAATGTGGCTAATTACCAATATTAGATAAAATTTATTCGCATGAATGTATTTTGGATAATATTACTTAAATTTTAAACAAAATATTAAATTTATATTGACATTATATATTGAAATAATATATAATGTCAATATAAATTGTGAAATGTGTCGATTTTAAATGTTATTTGTCGAACATATACAATTTGCTAAATTAACTCTTCAATGAGTTAATAAACATTTTAGGAGGGTTTCATAATGAAAGGCAAATTTAAAGCTATTTCCTTACTACTTGCAATTGCTATGGCAGCTTCTATGTTCGTAGCCTGTAAAAATGATAAGAAAACCGGTAGTAATGGAACATCTTCACAATCAGGAAAACGTGAAGAAGTAAACCTCATTTGGTATCACTGGGGTGATACACCTAAACGACCGGACGGAGTAATCAAAGAACTAAACAAAATGTCTAAAGAAGCAATTCAAACAACTGTAGATTTTAGATTTACATCTGGCGACGACCAAAAGCTAAAAACGATTATGTCGACTGGTGGCGAATTTGATATTGCTTTCACTTGTGCTTGGTTTGCTAACTATGTAGTAGCTGCCCAAAACAATCAATTAGCCGACATTACCGATAAATTACAAACAGTAACACCAAAGCTTTGGGAATACATTCCTGAAAACTGTTGGACGGGATCAAGAGTAAAAGGCAAAATTTATGCTGTTCCAACATATAAAGATTCTGCTGCTACTCAATATTGGCAAGCAAACAAAGAGTATGTTATTGATGGTGCAAAAGCAGAAGCTGAATTTAAAGCAACAAGTAAAGCTTTATCAACAGTAACTCCTCTATTAGAGAAAGTTAAAAAATATCATGATGAGTCTAAAAAACCATATCCACATGATTTAACTGCGCCATTAAATTACAACTGGGCTGGTTTAAATGGTCACAATAATGGTTGGGATACATTAGGCTTAGATAACCTACGTTTAGGTATTAAAATCGGAAGTAATAGTACAAAAGTTCAAAATATGTATGAAGATACTGAGTATATTAACGACCTAAAGACGTTAAAGTATTGGTATGACAATGGATTAGTAAACAAAGGTGCTTCCGAAGTTGAAAAAGACTTTGAATTTAAAGTAATTGGAACTGAGCAAGGCTGGGAAGGCTGTGAAGCAGAATGGGCCTTTGGTAAAGATTACTCAATAGTAATTAACAAAAAGTATGGTCCAATTTATACAACTGGATCCATTCAGGGTGCAATGAATGGTATTAGCCCTAACTCAAAGAAAATTGACAGAGCATTAGAATATTTAGAATATGCTAATTTAAATAAAGAATATAGAAATACGCTTGCTTATGGCGTTAAGGGAGTAAACTGGAAGTTAAATGATCAAGGCCAAGTTGAAAGTTTAACTAAGGATGATTGGGCACCGGGTGCATGGGCACAAACATCAATCTTCGAATTATACCCATTAAAACCAGCGCCAGCAGATATGTATACTAACTTAAAAGCGGTAAATGATTCAGCTGAAGCTTCACCGCTAGTAGGTTTCATACCAAATGTTGATAATTTACAAACAGAAATCGCCGCTTGTCAAGCAGTTGTAGACAAACAATACAAATACATCCAAACAGGTAATGTTAAAGATGTAGATGCTACGATTAAACAGATTAACACTGATTTAAAGACAGCTGGTTATGATAAAATTATTGCTGAGCTACAAAAACAAGTTGATGAATTCTTAAAAGCAAAATAAACTTTGACTATAGTAAAAAGAAGACCTTCGGGTCTTCTTTTTATATGTAATTTATGGAATACAATAAAGAGTTGTTAATAGTGAATTACTATTTTTGGAAAATAAAAATGTTCATAAAATTAACAAAATGTTGATAAAATAAGGCTTTGAATTGAATATAAACTTGATAAAGGAAAATTGAAGTATTTAAAAGTTATCTAATAATTGGATTTTATAACCTGTAATAAATAAAAAATAATGAAATGGTATTGACAAACGACATGAAAAACTTATATAATGGTAAATGTAAATTGTGCATTATGTCGATGAAATGTTGTTTTTGTCGAATAAATGTGCAATTGACTATTTTAACTCAATTGTAGAGTTAATAAAATTATTAGGAGGATTTCGTAATGAAAGGCAAAATCAAAGTTTTATCATTACTACTAGCTCTTGCTATGGTAGCTTCTATGTTCGTAGCATGTAAACAAGAGAAAAAAGCTAGTGGCGATGCATCATCTTCTGCTGGTAAACGCGAAGAAGTGAACCTAATTTGGTATCACTGGGGTGACAAACCAAAACAACCAGACGCAGTAATTGCTGAATTAAACAAAATGTCTAAAGAAGCAATTCAAACAACTGTAGATTTTAGATTTACAACTGGCGACGACCAAAAGTTAAAAACTATTATGTCAACTGGTGGCGAATTTGATATCGCTTTCACTTGTGCTTGGTTTGCTAACTATGTAGTTGCTGCACAAAACAACCAACTAGCTGATTTAACAGAAAAACTACCAAAAGTAGCTCCAAAACTTTGGGAATACATTCCTGAAAACTGTTGGGCTGGTGCAAAAGTAAATGGTAAAATTTACGCTGTACCAACTTACAAAGACTCTGCTGCTACTCAATACTGGACAGCAAATAAAGAATACGTTATCGATGGTGCAAAAGCAGAAGCTGAATTTAAAGCAACTGGTAAAGCATTATCAACAGTAACTCCTCTATTAGAGAAAGTTAAAAAATATCATGATGAGTCTAAAACTGCATATCCTCATGACTTAACTGCTCCATTCAACTACAACTGGGCTGGCTTAAATGGTCACAACAATGGTTGGGATACATTAGGACTAGATAATGTTCGTGTTGGTATTAAATTAGGTAACAACAACACAAAAGTAACAACATTATATGATGATGCTGATTACATCAATGACCTAAAAACATTAAAATCTTGGTATGACAATGGTTTAGTAAACAAAGGCGCTTCTGAAGTTGAAAAAGAATTTGAATTCCAAGTAGTAGGAACAGGCCAAGGTTGGGAAGGTTGTGAAGCTATCTGGGGTAGCGGAAAAGATTACTCAATCGTTCTAAACAAAAAATATGGTCCTATCTACTCTACTAACTCAATTCAAGGTTCAATGAACGGTATCAGCCCTAACTCAAAGAAAATTGACAGAGCTCTACAATACATTGAATACATGAACACAAACAAAGACTACAGAAACACATTAGGTTACGGTATTAAAGGTACTAACTGGAAATTGAATGACCAAGGTCAAGTTGAAAACTTAACTAAGGATGCATGGCAACCAGGTATGTTTGCTCAAGCTTCATTCTTCGAGTTATACCCACTAAAACCAGCTCCAGCAAATATGTACACTAACTTAAAAGCAGTTAATGACGCAGCTGAAGCATCTCCACTAGTAGGTTTTGTACCAAAAGTAGATACCCTACAAACTGAAATTGCAGCTTGTCAAGCAGTAATGGATAAACAATACAAATACCTACAAACTGGTAACGTTAAAGATGTAGACGCAACAGTTAACAAAATTAAAGCTGACGTAAAAGCAGCTGGTATGGACAAAATTATTGCTGAGCTACAAAAACAAGTTGATGAATTCTTAAAAGCTAAATAGTCTTTGACTTATAGTAAAAAAAGAAGACCTTCGGGTCTTCTTTTTTTATGTGTTGATTAAGCTTCTATACCATCATTATAATAAACTTCTTCATCAAATACATTGTTATAATACCATGCACCTTTTCCATGCTTTAAGCCATTTCTAAATCCGCCTTTGTAACTCCATCCACTCACACCATGATATTCAGCATATCCATTTAAATAGCCATTGCTCCAAGTTCCAATTAGTTGATCTCCTACGTCCCACTTTGAAGGTACTTCTTCTGTAACTGTAAATGTTCCTTTACCGTTTGGCTTGCCATCTTTCCATTCACCGGTATATGTGCCTTTTACTGTGTATAAGTTTGTGATAATTGTATGTGGTTCATTGACAGCTTTTGAGATTGCCGCTTCCACCGTTATTGTACAAGTAGCCGTTTTATTTCCATCTTTTGATGTGACTGTAATGATTGCAGCTCCTGCACCTTTTGCCGTAACTTGCCCATTATTGATTGAAGCTACAGAATTATTATCTGAAGACCAAATCAGTTGCTTATTTGATGCATTGGATGGAGTGATGCTGGCAGATAATGTTAATTGATCCCCGATATTTAACTTTGCACTTGACTTACTGATTGAAATATTTGTCACAGGAATATTACTGTTGTCTGCTTGAGATTTATCATTGCTTGTAGTCGAACTTGATACAGTAGTTTCTTTAGAGTTGTTCGGTTCCTGTGATGAGGTTTTGCTGTTTATACTCTCTTTTGAGGAATTGATTTGCATTGAGCTTGTGCTAGCTTGTGTTGTTTGATTTGAAGTAGTCTTAGAACTGATGGAGTGGTTGGCGTTCTGAACGTTATTCGTATTTGGCACAAACGGGTTCATTTTTGGAAACGAGTTTATTACAATTACAAAAATAATAATTACTGCACATATAGAGCCCGCAATGCCAATCAATTTTTTATTATTATGAAAGAATTCTGCTATGCGAAGCTTCTTTTTCGGTTGCAGTGGAGATGTTTTTGCATAACTATCAACTATGTTGTTTTGTTCTTGTGGGAATAGGTTTAAATCATTTTTAAATTCAATGATAGTTTGATACCGATCAATAGCACGAACGGAAAGAGCTTTTTTTAGTGCTCTTTCAAAAGAAGGTGAAACGGGGAAACCAAGTTCTGAAGGCATCTTTAAGGTATCTTCTTCTAATCGATCTAAAGCAGAGTCGGGAGTTCTGCCTGTCAAACAATAATACATAGTTGCACCAAGCCCATAAATATCTGTCCATTGGCCTTGTTTTCCTCTAGTTTGATATTGTTCGATAGGTGCAAACCCCTGTTTTAGTACAACTGACAGACTTTTTGATTCTTCTCCTAAAACTTGTCTTGCCGCACCAAAATCAATGAGTTTTACATTTTTATCACTGGTTAAAAAAATATTGTCAGGAGATATATCTCGATGTAAGACGCCAATGTTGTGAACAATAATTAAAGCTTGCATAATTGGAGCAATCAGTTCTACTAATTCTTCTTCTGATATTTGCTTTCCTGATTCCATCATATATCTTTTCAGATCAACGCCCTCAAGATATTCCATTACAAAATATGCTGTTTCATTCTCATAGAAAAACTCATATACAGAAACAATATTAGGATTTCCATTAAATTTAGATACAATTTTTGCTTCTTCTAAAAAGCTGTGTGCACCCTTTTGAAATAACTCTGTTTTTTCGCCTGTGTAGATAGAAAGCTTTGTTTGGTTTAAATGTCTTGTAGCTAAACCATCAGGAAAATATTCTTTGATAGCCACTTTTTTTTCTAACTTCAAATCAAAGCCTAAATAAGTAACACCAAATCCCCCACGTCCAAGCTTTTTTCCGATTAGATATCTACCTAATAGTATTTCACCAATAGGTAGAATGCCGATTTCAGGATTATAGTTTTCCTTTACAAAATTACATTCGTTACATTGTTCAAATTCACTTGATAACAACTTAAAACAGCTATCACAGAAAAACTGATCATTGATTTGCATTTGTAATCACCCTCTTATATTGTCAAAGAATTGGTTGTGTTATTTGGGAATTTTTCCGGTTCCTTTGCAAATGGTACAAGTGTGTGGCTCTTCATGTTTTGGGCAAGGGTCACCAACTTTAAAGGAAACCCCATTTATACTACCGCTTGTAGTGGCATATCCAGTACCAGAGCAAGTGGTACATTTCATCATGCCTGTTCCAGCACACCACCAACAAGTTTTATAATTATCTTCAGATGAAGTTATAGAACTAGTGTCAGTACTACTTGGTGTTGAAGAAGGACTACTTGAATTAGGCGGGGATGAACTTGTCGATTGTGATGAGGTTTTATGAGATGATTGTGTATAAGAAGTTGTGTTAGTATTATTGTTACTAGCAGCTTGTGATGTAGCAGTATGACTTGTTTCTTGACTAGCTGATGATTGTGAACTATGCGAAGAGACTTTTCCTGCATTTGAAATTATATTTTTCGTACTTGAAGAAGCTTTACTCTCTTCTTGTGAGTTAAGTTGACTAGCATTATTACTGCTTATGTCACTTGATAATGGAATAGAGCTATCACCATCTTCTAATACAGCAGTTGCTTTTGGGCTATTTGTAAACCAATTTTGATTACGAAAGCCTAGAACGACAGCCGTTGTAGAAACACCAATTACCATAATAATACTAGTTATAATTGCAATTGGCTTTCTGTTCTTTCGTATAAATGCAAACATTTTTTGTATGCTGCCACTCATCTTGTCTTGCAAATTTTTAATATTTACGTTAGATGATTTCTTCCTTATTGGCTTTTCTTCAACCGCTTTTGGCAACAGAGATAACAAATCATTTTTAAATTCGAGCATTGTTTGATACCGATCTGTATATCGGATTGACAATGCCTTTTTTAATATCTTTTCAAAAGTAGGCGAAACTGCAATACCAAGTTCTGATGGCATCTTCAAGGTATCTTCTTCTAATCGATCTAATGCACATTCAGGTACTTTACCGGTTAAGCAATAATATATTGTTGCTGCAAGCCCGTAAATATCAGTCCATTGTCCTTGTTTTCCTTTGGATTGATATTGCTCAATTGGGGCAAACCCTTGCTTTAATATGATAGACAAACTTTTAGATTGTTCTCCAAGCACCTGCCTTGCAGCGCCAAAATCAATCAACTTGGCATTGTTATCTTTTGTAATAAAGATATTATCGGGTGAAATATCTCGGTGTAGTACACCAAGGCTGTGCACAATGATAAGTGCATCCATTATTGGAAGAATGATATCAATGATTTCTTTTTCAGAAAAAAAGCTTTGTGATTGTGTAAGATGTTGCTTTAAGTCAACACCTTCCAGATATTCCATCACAAAATATGCGGTTTCATTTTCATAGAAGAATTCATATACGGAAACGATGTGGGGGTTGCCATTGAATTTTGAGACAATCCTTGCTTCTTCTAAAAAGCTTTGTGCACCTCTTTTGAACAGCTCCGTTTTTTCACCTGTATAAATTGAAAGTACAGTTTGATTGAAATATCTTGTTGCTAAGCCATCGGGTAGATATTCTTTGACCGCCACTTTTTTATCTAATTTTAAGTCATAACCTAGATAAGTAACACCAAAGCCACCACGTCCAAGCTTTTTTCCAATAACATATCTACCTAATAATATTTCACCTATAGGAAGTATGCCAATTTCAGGATGATAGTCTTCCTTTATAAATTTACATTCGCTACATTGTTCTAATTCACTTGATAACTCATTGAAACAATTATCACAGAAAAACCTATCGTTAATTTGCATAGACATCACCCTTCATTCATTTACAAAAACAGCAATTGCGGTAAAATTATCATTATCTTTTAATTGCTTCAGTAAAATTCGTTTTATCATATATGATAGCCAGTGATTGGGTGAAATCGATTTTACTAAATCGGCTTCCATCTCAGCTTCATAAACATATTCCCAAAAACCATCGGAGCAAAGTAAAAAGGCATCGTTATTCTCAATAGAAATTGGATATTCTAATTTCTTAATATTCAAGTCATCATCGTTTCCCAATACCTTTAGAAGTTTATTTCTATCCTCATGAAATCTGATGTCTTCGTATTTTATTTCTCCAATCGTTGCGGCTACTTGAGAAACTGAGTGATCTTTCGATTGATGATAAAGGCAGCCATTTTTAAAATAATACAATCTGCTATCACCAACATGAAAATATCGAAAATCATAATGATCTATAAAAGCAGCGACAACGGTAGTACACATTTTTTTATGACGCTGCTGTTGCTTTAGCATGATATTTGCATTGTTCATCATTTCTAACAATGTGTTTTCATCATAGCTACAATCATTTTTACTTTCGTTTAGAAGATAATCACATACTAACTTAGATGCTATTTCACCATCATGATGCCCACCCAATCCATCACATAAAATAAATTGAGATTGTGCATTGGTAATGTTATAGCAGCAATAATCTTCATTGTTACTTCTGCCACCTGTATTGGTGTATGAATTTGCAGTAATATTCATATTTATTTAACCTCAAATTGATTTTCTTCTCCACCTAAATAAAATGAGTCACCAATGTTAAGCTTTACAGGAGTATTTGGAATAAGCTTTGTACCGTTACTTAAAAATGTTCCATAAGTTGAATTTAAATCTTTCAAATACAAACTATTGTTTTCATTGTATACTTCGCAATGCTTACCACTTACGCCTTTTGTGTCAATTGGAAAAGCAATTTTACATTTGGAGCTGTCTCTACCGATAAGTACTTTTTCATTAATGGAAAAACTTTTACCTATTAGTAGTCCCGCTATTCCAACAATAGCAAATGCCTTTTCAGGCGTATAAGGTGCAGTTGACGCAAAATTTTGCGGCTTTTGAACTTTTGAAACTGCCTTTTTTGTTTTTGGCGATTTCTTTTTCATAACAAGCCATATGATAAGAGCGACCACGAGAATCAAGGCAACGCCACCAATTGCAATAAACAGAATTAACTTTTTATTTATTTCGCCTGTTACGCTATAGGCAATTGTGTTGCGATCAATATTTCGCATAACTTCGTTGATTGCAATTGCATAGTTTGCTTTTACGTCAGTGGCTTTATCTTTTAAATAGAATGAGTTAATTCCAACAACTTCACCTTTAGAGTTTACCAGTGGTCCGCCAGAATTTCCTTCGCTAATTTGTAAATCAAGAAGATAGCAATCTTCACCGTCAATTCTGGATTGTTTCACAATACCGCCTTTAGTAATGGAAATATCACTTTTATCAAATTTAGGAACATTTTCATTTGTGTAAGCACCAGGGTATCCCAAAGCTGCAAAATCATCATCCATATTTATTTTTTCCATAGGGCAAAGAACAAGAGGTTTTCTCTCGGTTGTTGGTTCAGGCAGTTTTAAAATTGCAATATCTAATTTTTCATTAAAGTAATAAACTTCTGCAATATTAAAGCGATTAGCAGCATAAGAAAAGTAAACCTTTACCGCAGTATTTGCCATTCCAACAACATGAGCATTGGTTACAATATACTGAATCGGTTTGCCCGTTTCGCCAATTGCAAATCCGGAACCCCATGAATTATCTGTTAAAATGAATACAACGCTGTCTTTAGATTGGCTGGGAGTAGCGGCTGAAACAGGAAATGCAAGAAATGATGCCATTAAAATTGTAATTGTGATGAGAATAGCAAATCCTTTTTTACTCATAATTTGTCCTCTTTTCTGAATTCATTTCAATAATCATAACGGTAGAATTGTCTTGTGTTTTCAATTTTTTATACATAACACCATAAATGATGTTTTCACAAGCATCTTGTGGCTGTGCTTTTAAATAGGTTTGGAGTTCAGTTTTTGACAGTGTTTGATATACTCCATCTGTGCACAGTATTATTTTGTCGCCATTTTGTAATGTGAAATAACGTTTTGTGGTTTCAATCAGCTTTAAATTTGGAATACCAATGTAGCTTGTTAAATTATCTTTTTGCAAATCTGAAAAAGCTAAGGAAAGGGGATATTCGGAGTTTATATATTGCGATAGCAGCTTATTTTGATAGTCATGGTCCTCGTTGAGTTGATGTAAATATCCGTTTCGAAATAAGTATATTCGGCTGTCACCAATAGAACACCAAAATAATTTATTTTGGTGAATAATTGCTGTGAGTAAGGTAGCACCACAATCAGAAAGTTCTTGCGTCATAATATCATAGTTTATTTTTTGTGCAATATTTTGCAATTGTTGAGAAATGGGATTGGTTAAGTTTATTTGTGGGAAAGCAGTTAAAACACTTTTTACAACAAAATTACTTACTATATGTCCATTATTCAAGCCACCAATTCCATCGGATAATACAGCACAAATTCCGTTTTGCATTAGCAAATTTTGATTACCTAAATCCGAAAAAGCAAACGCATCCTCTTGAATTTTACGTTTGCCAATATGCTGGGCATTTCCAACCCAATAATGATATGTTATCGTTTCAAAAGGTACTTTTATAAACTCTTGTGGAGGTTTATATATTTGAAGAGTTTTTCCTATCTTTCTTTTTTCAAACAAAGTAATATTCACTCCCATTGAAAGTTATCATTACACAAAGCTTTAAATAAAAGTTTTGTATTGCCGATTTTGATTGTATCATTATCATTTAAAATGACAGGTACAAGTAAAAGTGATTGATTTAACTTAACATTGTTTTTTTGATTTTCACTGGTTTGAATATAAAACTGATTTTCTTGTGAATCATAGCTTATGATAATTGTTCCGCTAGGTGCGATTTTGGTATCAAAATCTAAGCATACATCATTGCTTTTTTCTTTGCCAATAAAATTCTTTTCATTATGTAAGGGAAAGCTTTTTCCTTTTTTGTTTCCTTCAATACAAATAAGCCAACCTACAACGAAATCATGGTTATCATCTGATTGCGAATGATAATAGGGTTGAGTAACTCCAATATCATTTTTTGTTTGTGCAATTGGCATTGTATTAGGAATCACATCTTTTGATGCTTGCGTTTTACCAATTGTGTTTTCATAGAGCGGAACAGTAACTCCAATAACTTGATTTCCCGCACAATAGGGGCATTGAGGATGTTTTTTACTATCATAGTTATGACCATTTTCACATTGTATGATTGCCATAAAAATCAGCTCCAACTGTAAAAAAATAATAATGTTAATAATATTTTACTGTAATTTTTTATAAATTACAAGAGGTGTGGAAACGTAATTTTATAATTATTTTCACTAGATTTAACCTATATATTTTTTAAAATGTGTTGACAATAGATGAAGCGAATTGTATACTTCTAATTAGTAAAGAAATATTACATATTAAGATTATTAAAGATAAAAATTTCAATTATTATTATCAATATATTCAAGATTGAATATAATTATATGAGTTAAAGTGAGGTTGAAAAAATGAAAGTAATCGGATATTATGCAGCATGGGAACCAACTAAAATGAATCGTATACGTTTGGATACTGTTACCCATGTAAATTATTCATTTGCAATTCCAACAGAAGACGCGGACTTATTACCGTTAGACCATGGTGAGGATGCACGCAAGCTCATTCAAATATGTCATGAGAATAACATAAAAGTTAGTATTTCTCTAGGTGGTTGGTCTTGGAAAGACATTCCGTTGGAGCCCACATTTATTAAAGCAACTGCTACACAAGAAAAAATAGAAAAACTAACCGACAGAATGCTGGAAATGATTGAAGACTATGGATTTGATGGTGTTGATATGGATTGGGAACATCCTAGAGTTAGTGACGGTACTTATAAGCAATATGAAAAATTGATGATAACATTGGGCAATAAGCTTCATGCAAAAGGGTTAACATTAACAACTGCTGTTATAGGTGGAGTAGATGCCAATGGCAATCCGGGTGGTATTGATACTGGTGGAGCAGATGTAGGAAACGCAGTAGAAGCACAAACTGATAAGGTGCTTGATATGGTAGACTGGATTAACGTAATGGCTTATGATGGACCGGCTACACATCATGCATCTTTTGAGTATGCTGTTGGAAGTCTAAACTATTGGAAAAACGTTCGTGGATTAGATTCAAAGAAGATTACAATTGGTGTTCCGTTTTATGGTAGAGGAACTGCATGGGTAAATTACGAGGATATTGTAAAGCAAAGGCCTGAAGATGGACATTTAATGGATGAATGTGAGATTAACGGCGGAGTAGCTCAATATAACGGTATTCCAACTATCTTGAAGAAATTGCAGCTTGCGAAAGATGAAAACTTAGGTGGAATTATGATTTGGGAATTATCCGAAGATACTTTGGATGATGAAAAAAGCTTGCAAATAGCAATTAGAGATCATTTATAATTGTGGTCAGGCTTGGGCGGATAGCCCAATATTGATATAGCAAGAAAGAAACTGAAATCTTAAAATATATCATTATCATTTACTTTATCAACAGTCTCAAGTCTCTCTAAAGCAGGGAGACTTTTTTACTAAAATAGAATAATTACATTTTTAATAAAAGTTCATAATTTGGTAATGAAAATATGCTCGATATGGTATATATTAATATTAGCACTCAATGATGATGAGTGCTAATATTACAGTAAATGCTATTTCAAAAAGGAAGGGACTTTCGATGGCTAAAAAACAATTTAAAGCAGAGTCAAAACGTCTGCTTGACTTAATGATTCACTCCATATACACAAACCAAGAAATCTTTTTGCGTGAGCTAATCTCCAATGCAAGCGATGCAATGGACAAGCTTTGCTATCTTTCTTTAACGAATGATAAAGTATCGGTTAATCGTGAAGAACTTGCAATTCGAATTATTCCGAATAAAGAAAACAATACTTTAACTGTTTCCGATAATGGTATCGGTATGGATCAAAAGGCGTTAGAAGATAACCTTGGCGTCATTGCTCGCAGTGGTTCATTACAATTTAAAAATGATATGTCTGAAACAGAAATAAAGCCTGAGGATATTGATATTATTGGTCAATTTGGTGTTGGCTTTTATTCAGCGTTTATGGTAAGCGAAAGCGTTGCCGTTATTACAAAACCATATGGTTCAGATATTGCTTATAAATG
This sequence comes from Paludicola sp. MB14-C6, assembly GCF_030908625.1. Classification (GTDB taxonomy): domain Bacteria; phylum Bacillota; class Clostridia; order Oscillospirales; family Ruminococcaceae; genus Paludihabitans. The sequence continues at coordinate 2,585,957 of NZ_CP133133.1, forward strand.
GGAATCTACAGGAGCAGATGGATATACGATTACCGAATGTGAAAAAGATACTGTCGGAACTGATATTATCATGACATTAAAGAAAGATACGGAAGATGAAAATTATTCTCGTTTCTTGAACGATTATACTCTTCGTAATCTTGTTAAGAAATATTCTGATTATATTCGTTACCCAATTAAAATGGATGTAGAAAAATCTCGTCCTGTCGAAAACAAAGATAAGGATGACGAACCAAAATATGAAACCTATATTGAAAATGAAACATTAAATGATATGGTTCCAATTTGGCACAAGCAAAAAAGTGAAGTAACCGATGAACAATATAATCAATTTTATAAGGACAAATTCTTTGATTACGAAGATCCAATTAAGACAATTCATATTAGCACAGAGGGCGTTATTTCATATGAAGCACTTTTGTTTATTCCATCTAAAACACCATACAACTACTTTACAAAAGAGTATGAAAAGGGATTACAACTTTATTCCAGCGGCGTTTTAATTATGGACAAATGTTCTGATTTGATTCCTGAGCATTTCCGCTTTGTACGTGGTGTTGTTGACTCTCAAGATTTATCTTTGAACATCTCACGTGAAATGTTACAACAAAATCGCCAACTTCAAGTAATTGCATCTAGTATCGAAAAGAAAATCAAACGTGAGCTTTCTAAGATGTTAGAAAACGATCGTGAAAAATATCAAGAGTTTTTCAAGCATTTTGGAATTCAATTGAAATACGGCGTTGTAAGCGAATATGGGGCACATAAAGATAACTTAAAAGATTTATTGCTATTTTATTCTTCAACAGAACAAAAGCCGGTTACACTAGCTGAATATATCTCTCGTATGAAAGAAGAGCAAAAATATATCTACTACGCTTGTGGCGAGACGATTACAAAAATTGATCACTTACCTCAAACAGAAGCAATTAAAGATAAGGATTATGAAATTTTATATCTAACTGATGAAGTAGATGATTTCGTTATGAATATCCTTCATGAAGTAGAAGGTAAAGAATTAAAATCTGTCAATAGTGATGATGTAGTCGATAAAGAGGATAGAGAAGCGGCACAAGAGCAAACCAAAGAAAATAAAGATTTGTTTGATTTTATGAAAGAAAGTTTAGCTGGAAAAGTGAAAGAAGTTCGTATTTCCGAAAAACTAAAGAGCCATCCTGTATGCTTATCAAGTGAGGGTAACATTTCATTAGAAATGGAAAAATACTTTGCTCAAATGCAATCAGATCAACACATGAAAGCAGAACGTGTTTTGGAATTAAATGCACAACATCCAATTTTTAATATGTTGAAAGATGCATATGAAAACGATAAAGAGCGAGCAAACAAAATAAGCGAGATGCTTTATAATCAAGCAATGTTAATTGCAGGCTTTTCAGTAGAAGATCCAACCGCATATACTGATTTGCTATGCGAATTATTATCTAAGTAATTAAAAACCGAGTTTCGAAAGAAACTCGGTTTTTTTCTAAATAATAATTGTGAAAATTGCAGCATTTATAAACCCATGAACGATAATTCCCGGAACTAAGGAGCGACTAGAGAGATACAGTCGTCCGAGCATATAACCGAGAGTAATTTGCATAAATAATGTGATAAGAGCAACATAAGTAAAACCACCATTGGTAAAAATATGTACAGCACCAAATAGCACTGCTTGTATTGTTAAAATAAGAAAGTCGTTACTTTTGATATGAGATTTTAACCAAGCTATTGCAACGCCACGGAAGATAACTTCTTCGATAAAAGCTGGATATATTGAACATATTAGAAATTTTAGTAAGAAAGCATAGATTGAACTATTCAAAAAGTTATTATTTTGAAGAATAGAGTGATGTAAGAAGAAAATACCTAAAATTGATGTAATCAATAAAATAGTGGTGAGTATTGTGGGAACATTGAATTGCCATCCAAAATTGGATAGTCGAATGTGAAAAGCATAAATAGAAAAAAGTCCAAATAAAGTTACTAATACATATAGAATCCACGCAGCGTTTTTCGGAATCATAGATTTAAAATGAAATATCCCATATGCTAATATTAACATTATTCCAATATAAAGAAAGTACGACGCAATAGCTTTTCTATTTGTATAGATTGCTTTACTGGATTTGAAATTAACTAAATTTGTTATCAAAATTAAAACGAATACAATAATAAAGATATCGATCATTATAGGAAAATAGTTAATCTGATCAGGATTTAAAAAACTTCGTAAAAAATAATATACTGCAATAAGCGAAAAAATAATTAGCGAGTCTATCCCTAATTTTTTTAATCTTGTTTTCATATTCTGTCTCCCTAATAACGTAATATTAATATTGTACCATTGCTTCTAAATGATGTAAATAAGATACAACTATAATGTAATATAATTATTACAAATTTACCTTGTTATAATAGTAAATAATGGTATAATTAAGGCAATGGAGTAATTAGGTGATAATCAACAACAAGGAGGCCTTTTCATGAAACGCTTTATCAAACTTCCAGCCGTATTATTGACAATCTTGTTATTATGCACAAGCTGTGCAACAAGACCAAAACTTACTTACGATAAAGATGGGATTTATACCGGATTTAACAATATCCCCAAAAACTATACATCAGAGAATGCATATAAGGACGGTTGCTATGTAATCGACTCAAAAGCAAAGCAAGGTTATTATAGCGATAAAGCATGGACTAAGTTTATTGAAGATACGAAAAAGAATAAAAAATGTAGTGTCCGCATTGTTTCTGTGTATGATGATAATACTTATGTTAAGGACTTATTCTATGATGGGAAAAGTTATATTTATATTGCTTCCGATAAAAAAGAAAATGTATATCAATACAAATATCTATTAAAGTTACAAGGAACTGCACCAAATGCTGTAAAAAGCGGTACGTTTTTTTATCTTACGAATGATAAAGACTTGACTTATAACAAAGTTATATGGTCTATGCTTAGTAGTAATAGTAAGGATCATCTGGATGGAAAGTTTGTTATAATGGATTAAACAACCAAAAGAGATATTGATTTTGTTCAATACCTCTTTTATTATCCATTCTTTTCAATTGCAATATATCGTGATATAATAATATTAAAAGTTAGGGCATTGCATATGATAAACTTATAATAATTAAGGTTGTTGGAATTACCAATTGGTATAAATAAGGAATACTGATTATGAATAAAAAATTAGATCAACTGAGTGAAAAAGCAAGAAATTTAACCGATTTACCCGGCGTTTACCTTATGAAGAACGCTAAAAAAGAGATTATCTATATCGGTAAAGCAAAGAATCTCAAAAATAGGGTGAGCAGTTATTTTGTCTTGAATAATCCAAGCCATAATGAAAAAGTGCGCAAGATGGTTTCGCAAGTAGATGATTTTGACTATATTGTAGTAGATAGCGAATTTGAAGCATTGGTTTTGGAGTGTAGTTTAATCAAGCAGAACACCCCCAAATATAATATTTTATTAAAAGACGATAAAGGCTATTCCTATATCAAAATCACCAAAGGCGATTACCCAAAAATTACAGCTGAATTGCAACGATATGATGATGGTGCAGACTATATCGGCCCTTATACAAGCTCTTTTTCAGTAAAACAAACAGTGGAAGAAGTAAACAAAATTTTTAAGCTTCCAACGTGTAATAAAAAATTTCCACAAGATATGCGGAAATCAAGGCCATGCTTAAACTTTTATATCAAGCAATGTATGGGCGTTTGTAAAGGAAAGATAACAAAAGACGAATACAATGATAACATTAATGAGGCATTGGCATACATCAAGAAGGGAAGCTCTAATTTAGTAACAAGATTGACAGAACAAATGGAGCAAGCAAGTGAAAATCTTGATTTCGAAAAGGCAGCTAAATTGCGTGACCGTATTCTTGCAATAAAAAAAATAACGGAAACCCAAAAGGTGTATATGATTAACCAACCCGATCAAGACGTGATTGGATTTTCACAAAATCTAACGGATGCAACAGTTGCAATCTTGAAATTCCGTAATGCACAATTAGTCGATAAAGAAGACTATAGCTTTAACGATATTTATGATTTAAGCCAAACACGACAAGAATTTTTAAATCAATTTTATTTGTCTACCAATGATATTCCAAAACAAATTATAATAGATGAAGCATTTGAAGGTATGGAACTACTTAGCGATTATCTATCTCAAAAACAAGGAACGAAGGTTACTGTCAAAATTCCCGCTATTGGTGATCAAAAGAAACTAGTTGAAATGGCACAATCCAATGCGAGCGAAAAGCTATCCAAAAAAGTGGAACGTACAGGCAGAGAAGTAACAGCACTTGCTGAGCTTACAAAGCTTTTAGGTTTACCTAAAACGCCCGAATATATTGAAGCATACGATATTTCCAATTTAGGTGATAGCTCAATTGTTGGTGGTATGGTTGTTTTTTATAACGGCCGTCCATTAAAAAAAGCATATAAGAAGTTTAAGGTAAGCGAAGGCAACGGACAAGACGATTACAGAAGTATGCGTGAGGTAATCAGTAGAAGATTTGAACGCTATTTTGAAGAAAAAGATAATGGCGAAGGCTTTGGACGCTTACCAGATTTAATTTTGCTAGATGGAGGTAAAGGTCACGTTGCGGCAATTAAGCCAATCCTAGAACAAATGAAATTGGATATTCCTTTATTCGGTATGGTAAAAGATGCAAAGCATCGTACAAGAGCGATTGCTATTGACGGTGGAGAAATATCTATCGCATCTTATAAATCCGCTTTTTCTTTTGTAACAAATATTCAAGATGAAGTACACAGATTTTCAATCAATTATCAAAAGAAAGTACACAAGAAAAGCTCATTTGAAATTACACTAACTCGTGTTGATGGTATTGGCGAGAAGAAAGCAGCAACACTATTGAAAACATATAAAACCAAAGCTGAGTTAAAAAAGGCGACAATTGAGCAGTTACGAGAAACAGCGAAAATCAATGAGAAAATAGCAACAGAGTTATATCATTTTATTCAGGAATTATAAATGAATAAAATGAGCAAAAGAAAGGATACACATTATGATAGTAACATTCAATGAAATCAAACATAATCAAACAATACGATGCTATATTGACGAAGCAGATCGGTCATTAAAAGCATTGGGATATACTGAGCATTCCTATGCCCATGTTACACGTGCGGCAAATACTGCCGAGATGATTTTGAATACGCTTGGATATTCTAAGCGAGAAGCAGAGCTTGCAAAAATTGCAGGTTATATGCACGACATTGGAAACGTAGTCAATCGCATAGACCATGCACAGAGCGGTGCCGTTTTGGCTTTTCGTTTGCTCGATAAACTGGGAATGGAGCCAAATGAAATTGCATTGGTAATCAGCGCAATCGGTAACCATGATGAGGGAACTGCATCTCCAGTAAACCCAATCGCAGCAGCACTTATCTTAGCCGATAAAACAGATGTACGTCGTTCCAGAGTCAGAAATCAAGATTTAAAAACCTTTGATATTCATGATAGAGTAAATTATGCAGCAGAGAAAAGCGATATTTATTTTTCAGAGGGTAATAAGGCTATTATCTTAGATTTAACAATTGATACATCTATTTGCCCTGTTATGGATTATTTTGAAATCTTTTTAAACCGTATGTTATTAAGCAGAAAAGCAGCAGAATATTTAGGCGTAAACTTTGAATTGCTCATCAACGGTCAAAGATTGCTGTAGAAGAGAATGTCATAGTAATAATTTTCTCTGTAATCGTACGGTTTTCCACTATAACAAGAGCGATGAAAGTTTACCTCCCTTGTAAAAGGGTGGGGGACCGCTTGCGGTGGTGGGATTCCCCCCTTATAATGAAACAAAATAAAATTGACAACAAAGGAGAAAAGACAATGGAAAAGCAACAAAAAAAGCGTAATTTTTGGTTTGGCGTAGCAATGTTTTTATTCGGTATCATAGTTGGATTTTTAGTAGCACCAATTAAAAAAGGCACAAACGTAAAGGTAATCGGAAATATTGATTCTGAATCAGCAAAAGAATTCTTGGAAGATGAAACAGAACCTGAAGAAGAAATAGCCTTAGAATAAAACTAAAACCTAGAGAATTTTCTCTAGGTTTTAGTTTGTAGAAAAACGGAAAGCGCAAGGAAAACTTATTCTTGTGAAACAAAGCATTTTTCTCCATGCTTTTTGGGGCAATTGCCCCAAAGCACGCTCAAGCTTGGGCGGATAGCCCAATAATATAGTAATAATTAATCTTATACCTTACAAATATTAAATAATATTTTCTTTTTCAACAGTCTAACCTAGAAATCTTTCTCTAGGTTTTAATTTATGATAAGCAAATCACTTCATATTTTGCGTTTCCTAAGATGTCGCAATCACGATAATTGAATAAAACTGGGGTAACTTCTTGCTCATTTGTAATCGGGTTAAAAGGGAAAACTTCAATATGGGCGCTTCGAATAATTTGTTTGGTATCAAACTCTTCATATTCTGAAAGATACTTCATAACATTCTCTTTGTTATCAATAAATTCAAATACGGCAGTTTTATAATCTTCTTTCATAGAAATGTCTAGCCAATCAGGTAACTTTTTCGCTTTCTCATGGCTGTATAAATCAAATAGCGCATACCATTTAAAGCTTGTATTCTCTTTCTTGTCAAGCGTTTGAAAGAAATCCCATAAAATCGAATAGGTTTCCACTTTTGAATGAGATAAGGTATGCAAATTATTTACTTCATAATATCCTGCCAGTGCTTCAAAAAAACGAAATGGTGAAGAAAAGAAGCCACATAAATAACGGACTAACAGCTGATAACGGTTTGAGTTATAATACATCTCAACCATTTCTTCAATCATTTTTAGCTTAGATATTTCGTCATAGGTTAACCAGTTGGTTTTTAAGATTTCATAAGGCGCATAGCTAGTATATACTAAACCATAATTACAAGCATTATCAAACAATCCGGAACCTTTAAGCAGCTTTAAAAAGCCAAGCTGTAGTTGATCGGGGTGAAGCCCATATACATAATTAAAGGAATGCATAAAGCTATCATACCCTTCAAACGGTAACCCTGCAATTAAGTCTAAATGCATATGAATATTATTTTTCTCTTGTAAACTATGAATAATGGGAGTTAGCTTTGAAGTTTCGGTTCTGCGCTTAATCGCTTTTAGCGTTTCTTTATTTGTAGATTGTACTCCGATTTCAAATTGAAATAGCCCACGTCTTGCTTGATATAAATACGCAATCATTTCATGATCTAAAAGCTCAGCAGCAATTTCAAAATGAAAGTTTGTGTATCCGTTATCATGTTCCATAATATATTGCCAAATAGCCATACAATGCTGTTTATCGCAATTGAAAGTTCTGTCAACAAATTTAACCTGTCTTACTTTATTCGTTAAAAATATGTTGAGGTCATGAAAAACACGCTCTAATGAAAGATAACGCACACCGCCTGTGCCACTTGATAAACAGTATTGACACCGAAATGGGCATCCACGGGTAGATTCATAATAGATGATTCTATTGTCCAATACATCAAAATCATCATATACAAAAGGTATATCATCCAAAGGAATTGCCGCAGAAAGCTTATTACTGATAACTTCACTGTTGTTTCTGTAAGTGATACCTTCCACATCAGAATAATCTTCATTGTGCGTTAGTCTGTCAATTAACTCTGAAAATGGAATTTCACCTTCTCCGCAAATTACAATATCGCAATCTGTGTTTTCTATTACTTTCCTACTATCATAGCTAACTTCGGGACCACCAAGAAAAATTGTTGTTTGTGGTAAAATCTTTTTTAGCTCTTTTACTAATTTCTTAATGATTTCATAGTTCCATATATAACAAGAGAAACCTAAAATATCAGGCTTTTGTTTTGCTATTTCACGTAAAATAAATTCTGTTTGATGGTTGATTGTATATTCACAAGTAGTAATGGATATATTTTGTTTTTGCTCGGTATATTTTTTTAAATAGCGTATTGCTAAATTGGAATGAATAAACTTTGCGTTAATTCCAACAAGGATAGTTTTCATATAAGATATCCCTTTCTTTTGCATTATGTTTTTCTATATGAAAGAAGTTTTATTTGCATAATCTTATTTTAACATAATTTTTTTAAAAAATCTTGATATTTATTAAAAAAGGGCTTGACTTAACTATACTAATATGGTATAGTTTAAACATGATAAAAAATAACTTCGACAAAAGTAATATAAGAAGTCAAAATTAAAATTTAATTTGAAAAAGGAGAAATTAATTATGAAAAAATTTGTATGCCAAATCTGTGGTTATGTTCACGAGGGAGAAAATGCACCGGAATTTTGTCCACAATGTAAAGCTCCAGCTTCCAAATTTGTTGAACAAACTGATGCTCAAGTAGCTTATGCTGATGAACACAGAATCGGTATTGCTGCTGATGTTGATGCTGAAATCAAAGAAGGCTTAGAACAAAACTTTATTGGTGAATGTACTGAAGTAGGTATGTATCTTGCAATGTCACGTCAAGCTGACCGTGAAGGTTATCCTGAAATTGCAGAAGCATTTAAAAGATATGCTTTAGAAGAAGCAGATCATGCAGCAAGATTTGCTGAGTTGCTTGGTAATGTTGTAACAAACTCTACTAAAAAGAACCTGGAATTAAGAGCTGCAGCAGAGCATGGCGCATGCGAAGGCAAAATGAAGATTGCAAGAAGAGCAAAAGAATTAGGCTTAGATGCTGTTCATGATACTGTTCACGAAATGGCAAAAGACGAAGCTCGACATGGTAGCGGCTTCTCAGGCTTGTTAAGAAGATTCTTCTAATTTAAAATATTCTATCATTTATAACATATTATTATTTTGCTGTATTCAAAAGAGTACAGCATTTTCTTTTAAGGTTTGATTTTTGTTTAAACAAAATGTACAATTGGTGGCTTGAAGTTAATTCGAAATATAGATACTGTTCCAAACTTTTTTCAATGGGTTGACAAGACAATATAATTATGTTAAATTATCAAAAACCATATAAGGAGAAGAATATGACAACTTTATTTACACTTTCAATTTTACTCATTAGCCTTATTATTAACGTAGTAATTATTATGTTAACAAATAATAGGGTTTACTTGGGTTGTGGTGTAAAAGATAAGTGCTATATATTATAGAGAAATATACCTATCAATGAAACAACAAGCTCTACAGTGAACTCACTGTAGAGCTTTTGTCATATATTAAAGGAGATGATATCTATGAACCAGAAAACAACAAAGCGCATAATTCCCGTATTGGCGGCAATCGTAATTCAACTATGCTTAGGAACAGCATATATTTGGAGTATCTTTCAAAATGGTATTGCCAAAAGTTTATTTGGTGGAGACAATGCATCCGCTGGATTAACTTTTTCACTTTTACTAGCTATGCTTACAATTGGAAGCACAATTGGCGGAAAGCTCCAGGATAAATACGGACCAAGAATGATCGTTATTCTTGGGGGTACTATTATGGCACTCGGATTTTTTATAGCATCATTCACAACAGCAAATGCACCTTGGATGCTATGGCTAAGCTATGGAGTGATAGGCGGAATTGGTATGGGATTTACATACTCTACAACTATAGCTTGTGTACAAAAATGGTATCCGGACAAGCGTGGACTGATTACAGGTGTCATCGTAGCAGCTCTTGGCTTTGGCGGAGTATTATTTACTCCGATAATGGAAAAAACAATTAAGCTTTTCGGTGGCGTAGGTATAGGAGAACTAAAAACTTTTAGGCTGCTTAGCTTTATTTTTATCGTAGTATGTACTTTAGGAGGACTTTTCATTCAAAACCCACCAATAGGGTATCTTCCAACAGGCTATGTGCCTCCATTACCAAAAGCAGGGCAGCTAAATAAAGATTTTACACCAGGAGAAGTTCTAAAAACGCCACAATTCTATATGGTTACTATGGCATTAATGCTCGCTTGTATGGGCGGACTTATGATGATTGGCTTTGCAAAACCAATTGCAATTGCAAAGAATATGGCTGAAACAGCAACGGTTGGTGTATTGGTAATTTCGCTGTTTAACTCATTTGGACGATTGTTCTGGGGAGTGGTGTCCGATAAGCTTGGAAGAAAAAATACAATTCTATTACTTTTATGTGGAACGATGGGGCTTTCTTTGCTTGTGAACCTTGTAACAGGATATTATATCTATGTGTTAATCGGCTTAATCGGATTTTTCTATGGAGGTTTTTTAAGTAATTTCCCATCTTTTACTGCTGATATGTTTGGCACAAAATACAATGCAACAAACTATGGTATGGTATTAGTCGGTTTTGGTATTGGAGCAGTAGTATCAACTTATATTGCAGGATACTATAAAAACCTTGCTGCAACGGATATCAATTTAATGTTTCCTGCATTTATAATAGCTTCTGTTGCAGCTGCAATAAGTTTAGTGCTGATTGCTTTTGTAAAGCATCCGAAAGAAAAGACTGTAAATGAAGATGTAAAAATGACAAATTCAGAATTTGTAACTGATTCAAACTGATTATATTGTACTTTCCTCAATTTCATATTATAATAGATACATTATGAAAAGCAAGGATGATACTATGCCGAAATTGTATTTTAAATATGGGGCAATGGGAAGTTCCAAAACAGCACAAGCATTGATGACAAAATTCAATTATGAAGAAACGGGCTATCGTGTTGGACTAATGAAGCCAGCAGTTGATGATAGAGATGGAGTCAATATCATTAAATCACGAATTGGTTTACAGGATGTAGGAATCATTATACCTCATTCTATGAATTTATATGAGTGGTTTCAAACACAAGATTTTGACGTATTGATTATTGATGAAGCTCAGTTTTTATCAACGGAGCAAATTGAACAACTAAAACAAATAAGCTTTGAATTTGTTCCTGTATTATGTTTTGGATTGAAAACAGATTTTACTACACATATGTTTGAGGGAAGCAAACGCCTTTTTGAAATAGCCGATTCTTTAACTGAAATTAAGTCAATTTGCAAATGTGGAAGAAAGGCCGAAGTAAATGCAAGGCTTAACAATGGTAAAATCGTGAAACAAGGCGAACAGATTTTTATGGGTGGTAGTGAATCTTATATTGGATTATGTTATGATTGTTGGAAAAAAGAAAAGCTATAGAAAAAAGCATTTCTTATAAACTATCTTTCTTACATTAATATTAATTCGATTTTTATCAAGTATTACCTAAGCTGCATAGTATGGCTTAGGTGATGAAAATGAATAAACAAGAATTATTGTCTATGATAGAATTGTCGGGATTAGCCTATGGAGAACATCAACCATTAGATAAAGATGAGCGGGTATATAAATTCAATAGCGAGAAAACAGGCGTTCAATATAGCGTTCGTATATTAGGTGATACGATTAAAATTATTTTTCGAGGAACCGATTCGCTAATTGATGCTATGACAGACTTTAGATTTTGGAGAAAATCAATTCCTTATGGTAATTACTATTCAAAAATAAAAGTGCATAATGGTTTTATTAATGCATATAAGTGTGAAGATGTGCGAGATGAAATTCATACTTTTATTACGAATGATATTGAAAAAATTTGGATTACCGGTCATTCTTACGGTGCGGCACTTGCTTGTTTATGTGCAATTGATTTACAATATAATTTCCCGGAAAAAGATTATGAGGTAGCATTATTTGGGTGCCCGAGACTTGGAAATTCTGCGTTTCAAAGGTCATACGACAAGCGTATTTTTAAAACGATACGGGTAGAAAACGGAAATGATGTAATAACCAAGTTGCCATTTGCATGGATGGGATTTCGTCATATCGGAACGAGGCTGCATGTAGGTAGTCCTAGAATATTGTTTTTATACTCAGTAAAGCAACATAAATCACAGTCTTACTATGAACAAATGATAAAACTATAAAAGGATGCAACGAATTTTCGTTGCATCCTCATCTTGTAGAAAAACGGCAAGCGCAAGAATAAATGAATATTAGAAGAATTTTACTTGCGAAAATTGTTTTTTCAAAAATGACATATAGCAATATTTAAATATTCTATCGAATGTTATTCGCGTGGAACAATTGCTGGTCGCATAACGATTTTACAAGAAATTATCTAGGGGAGCAAATGAAGAATAATATAGTACAAGCTTTACCTTTATCAATTTCGTACTAACTATGACGCGATGTCATATAAAAAACAATTTTGAGAAACAAAGAATTTTTTATCCATGCTTTTTGGGGCGATTGCCAAAAAGCATGGTCAGGTTTGGGCGGATAGCCCAATATACATAATAGCAAGAATTAACCTTATATCTTGCAGATATTAAAATGTAATTTGCTTTTTCTTCAGTTCAATATACTTACTTCATAAAGCGCTAACATTAATATCACAAGTTAGAGCCATTGAAAAGCCTCTCCTAAAGGAGAGGGGAACCACAGCAGTGATGGAGAGGTTTAAAAATTGAAACAATTTTCTCGAGTGAGAGCCATTTGTGTTTATAACTTCTTTGAATAGTAAAAAATACACCCTACATAAACGAATAGTACGCATACAGTAGCTATTCCTAAAGTGATAAAAACAATATGATTGAAGAACCCAGCAATAATTGTTGCTATACATAAACCCATTAAAGACCCACTCATAGCAATAGAACAAGATTTTTGTTGAATCAAACATTCTCGTTCATCGGTTTGTCTAATATAGAGCTTCTTTAGGTATGTTGGTCGTTTGAGCGCAATCATATAGCTTATAATATGATAAAGAAAAACGCCAGACATTCCAGTTATTCCACCAAACTGATAACCTTTCATGAAATCAGATATATGAGGCATTTTTGTTTGCATTGGAATGAATGCAATAATGATAATTGAGCATATTGCAAGAATAAAAACGATAGTGTATATCCAAATCTTTTTCTTTAAATCTTTTTTAAACTGATCCATGTTAATTCTCCTCAATGCCGCTAAAGTCAAAGACGTCTTCAATCGTTAACCCAAAGTAATGGGAAATTTTATATGCTAATGCCAGCGAAGCTGTATATTTTTCATTTTCAATTGAAATAATGGTTTGCCTTGTAACATTAACAGCGTTTGCAAGCTCTTCTTGTGTTACTTTATTTTGCTTTCGCAACTCATGTATTTTTGTTTTCATATTATCCCACCAAATTGTATAGTTAGCTTTACATATAAAGTATATCATATCATTATCACTTGTCAAGCAATGCCATATAAATAATTGAATATCGTTCATTATAGGATTATAATATTATTAAAACAAGAATTGTGGTGATAGTATGGCAGCATATAGTATTAGAGAAGCGCAGGAAAAAGATTATTTTGCAATTTGGGATATTTTGTGTAAAGTTTTAGGTTATACTGAGCTGACTCAAAAACAAACAATCGGTCAATTAAACCGAATTCAAGCACATTCCGATTATCAAACATATGTGGCTGAGGCAGACGGTAAGGTAATTGGATTTATCGGCTTATTTCGTGGATTGGCATATGAAGATGATGGGGAATACCTTAAAATTATGGCACTAGCAATATATGACGAATACCAAGGTCGAGGTATCGGTAAAGCTTTATTGCAAACAGCTGAAGCCTATGCTAAAGAACATAAAATGGATTGTATTGGACTAAACAGTGGTTTAGCAAGGCAACAGGCACATCAATTCTATGAGAAAAACGGATTTGTAAAGAAGAGTTATGGATTTAGTAAGGTATTAGAATAATACATATAAATTAAGGCATCATCGTGTAATACGATGATGCCATTTTACTATTAATAGAAATGAAAACGAGGGTTGCTTATTTTATATGAAACGTGTTGTACTTGTTTATTTTTTACGTAGCCGATTACAATTTCCGCATATTGGAATATTATTCTGGTCAATAGAAGAAAGATAGTCTATGACATCTTTGATTTGATAGCTATGTTGGTTATATTTTAAATCTCCATACGAATTTACAACTTTCATATCTTTCAAAACATTATAACTGCCATCATCATTCTTTTGCATAAATAAAATATATTCATCCTTTGGCATCATAATATTTCCGTTAAATTCTCGAATTTCTATATAGCTATTTTCTTTCTTTTCTTCGCTAAAATCATCTAAAAAGGATTTTACAAGACCCTGTTCTGATAATTCTTTCTCACGAAGTACTGTTGGAAGGTATCCGGTACACGTTTGAAATTTCAATGTTCGTTGTTTTGAACCTAAATACGTTTTTTTACAGCGAAATGAAATGTCGGAAACAAAAGAGTTGCTTTTAGTATCGTGATACATAGACGTAGCAGTTTTTACTGTTCCATGCACAATTAAGTCTGAATGTATAACAAGTTTTTCTAAGGAATCCAATACTTCTCCGTTACTGGGAAACCAAGATGTGTTTTCTCCACCTTCCTTTATAAGAATTTTTTTAGGTGTTTTCCAAAGGAAGTGTTTCACTTCGTCATGAGTATTGCAACTGAATAATAAGCAACACGTACAAATCAGTATAATAGAGAAAAGTCTCTTTTTCAAAATTAGCACCCTTTCTGATATTATTTTATTTCTTCATGTTGTCTTCTATATTCACAACTATAACAAATAGGCTTGTTGTTTTTATCAATTTTAGAGATATAGTCAATAACATCTTTCACTTTATGTTCATGTCCATTGATAGTTTGGCTTGCATATTCTCCGTCAATTTTCATTGCTCCCGGAGCAGCGCCAATAGGGAAGTATGTTCCATCTTTTTCTCTACTTAAAAATAGAATAAATGTATCTCCAGGCAACATATAATTTTCCTCAGAGCATTTTGTCTTGACATAGCTATTTTTACGTTGTTCTTTTGTAAATTGCTTACGAAATTTATCTAAATAACCATCATGCGCTACCATTTTTTCATATTCACTAATTGGTGCATATCCAGCAGCATATTCAACTCGAAAAGACGTAAACGGATAGCCGTAATAAACAGTAATATTGTCGAAAGTAATTTCATTCGTTAAATCTTGATATTTCTCATTCCAGTACAAATAAGTTTCATTTTTCACTGTTCCTTGAAAAATAATATCAGAATGTTTTACTAATACCTCTAATGAGCGAAAATCTTCAGTATAAGAAGGAATACCTCCGCCAGCAGTCAATAGAATTTTTTTCGGGACTTCCTTCATTATTTTTCTACCATTACTACACCCAATTAAGCAACCCGACAATAGAATACAAAGTACAATAACGAATAACTTACGTTTCATGAAATCAGCATCCTTTCTGAAGAAGTTTTATTAAAAAGTATGTAGGAAACGGTCTTAACCATTTCACAGAGAGACTATAGTTTGAATTTCTACGGCTTTTCTTTTTTCTTGTAGTACTCTATTGCTTCTTTACGTTTTTGCTCACAATCATAGCAAATTTCCTTGTTTTTATAATCTACTTTAGAAATATAGTCAATAACATCGTTAACTTTATACTCATGACCATCAATAGTTTGATTTGCATACTCGCCATCAATTTTTATGGATCCTGCAAAGGTGGAAACTGGATAATAGGAATTATTAGCCTGTTTCTGTAAAAATAAAATAAAACGGTCACCAGGCAACATATAATTTTCTTCGGCAAATTTTACTTGAACATAACTGTCTTGTCTTTGTGCTTCACTATATGCCTTTTGAAAATCTTCTAAGTAGCCATCGTGCTCTACCATCTTTTCATATTCACGAATTGGTGCATATCCAGCGGGATATCTAAATTGTACGTTGTTAAGGTTATCTCCATAATAGACTTTATCTATTTTGAAAGTAATATCTGTATATAAATCTCCATACTCCTCATCGCAATACATATAAGTTTCAGATTTAACTATACCCATAACAATTAAATCTGAGTGCATAACAAGTTTATTTAGAGATTTTAAATCTTCATGATATGAAGCAAGCCCACCACCAGATTTAAATAATATCTTTTCAGGGACTTCTTTCATTATTTTCCTACCATTACTACACCCAATTAAGCAACCTGTTAATAGAATACAAATTACAATAACGAATAACTTACGCTTCATGAAAGCAACACCCTTTCTGATAAAAGCTATACTAAAAGGTATGTGGAACGGTCTTGGACGTTTCACAGGGAGACTATAGTTTGAATTTCTACGGCTTTTCTTTTTTCTTGTAGTACTCTATCGCTTCTTTACGTCTTTGCTCACAATCATAGCAAATTTCCTTATTTTTATAATCTACATTAGAAATATAATCAATAACATCTTTTACTTTATACTCATGACCATCAATAGTTTGATTTGCATACTCGCCATCAATTTTCATTGCTCCGGATGAAATACCTACAGGAAAATAAGTACCATTACTCTGCTTTCTTAAAAACATAATAAAATGATCTCCTGACTGCATGAAATTTTCATCACTAAATTTTGCTTTTATAAATGCATTTTGTCTTTGCTCATTACTAAAATTTTCTCTAAACTTTTCTAACATCCCATAAGTTTTCAAGTATTTTTCGTATTCATCAACAGATGCATACCCTGCAGAATAACGAAACTGTATTTTATCAGAATTAGAACCTAAGTAAGTTTTTTCAACTGAAAAATTGATTTTAGAATAAAAAACATCATCACCATCATATACTAAATAACTAGTGGTATCAACTTTTCCCTCTACAATTAAATCTGCATGCCTCACCAAGTTTTCTAAGGTGCTAAAATCCTCAATATATTCCGGAAGTCCCCCACCTTCAGTCAATAGAATTTTTTTCGGGACTTCTTTCATTATTTTCCTACCATTACTACACCCAATTAAGCAACCCGTTAATAGAATACAAATTACAATAACGAATAGTTTACGTTTCATGAAACAGCACCCTTTCTGATAAAAGATATACTAAAAGCTATATAGAAACGGTCTTGACCATTTCACAGAGAGACTATAAGTGACTCCCTACGGCTATTATATCCTTACAATATCATATACGAAATAAAAATGCAAATGGTTTACATAAATTCCAAAATAAAACGAGCGAATGATTTTTCATTCGCTCGTCGCAATTATTGCTTTAATGGAATTTCTTTACCCCACATTTTAATTCCAACAACATCATTAAGGTCAATTTCTTTATTAAATTTGAAAGTTAATCCATCTTTGTCAAACCAACCATCAAGTTTATAACTGTATGAAATTTCTGATCCATCTTTCATAAGAAGACGGAAGTTATAAAAATCCCCATTTTTATCAACATTGTAGTTACATGAGCCTGTAATAGTCATGGTAAGAGGAGTAACAGTAATAGTGTCTATATAGTTTTCTTTTATTGTTTGGTCAATTTTGAAAACTCTTTCTTTTGCTTTTTCTTTTGCGATAAATGGAACTCTCCAACTACCTGCTTGTAATAAAGGTGAAGTATTCTTCAAACCAGTTACAAGAATCAAGTCTGATAAATCTTTTGGGGTAACGTCACTTTCATTATATTGCCAACCACTCAAAGCAATAACAATTCTATCACCATCAAATGCAATTTTAGATTTAAAATTAGAAATATCAAATGGTTTAGCGTTATTAGCGTTTTTGTCCGGATCACCCCAAGCAGTGCCATATCCGTTCCAATGGTTTCCTGTAGTTTTGCTTTGAAACGCAAGCTTTCTAAATGCGATTCTTTCTGCTTCTGAGCTTGGCGTAATACTCAAGTAAAAATACTCACCACTTGAAATTTCGCCACTCTTTTTAAAACCATAATTATCAATATACGCCTTTGGATACTTACTAGAGAATGGTATCTTATATTTACCTGCTGGTAATGTGTAGCTATCTGTACTCGTTCCATCTGCGTATTCAATATACTTACCAGTTACAATAAAATCTGTACAAGGTGGGCCTTGCTTGGTAATATCGGCTAAGCTATTCAGCGTAAAGCCAATATCTTCGTTCACGCTAACGTCGTCAATTAAATCCTTTAATACCAACGTTGCTTCTTTTCCAATTAGTTCAGTAAGATCAAGTTTTGTGTTTAAAT
Organism: Paludicola sp. MB14-C6; assembly: GCF_030908625.1. Taxonomy (GTDB): domain Bacteria; phylum Bacillota; class Clostridia; order Oscillospirales; family Ruminococcaceae; genus Paludihabitans. The sequence continues at coordinate 2,603,965 of NZ_CP133133.1, forward strand.
CATCACTTTGATTAGCTATACCTATGATTTCAGCTTCAAATGTTGCTTTGTTCGGGATAGTAGCAGTATCCTTACGTTGTAAGAATACATTGTATTTTTTGCCGTCACATTCGATATAGGATTGTTTAAATCCTTGTCTGAATAGATTTGATTTTTCTGTATCGGTACTTTTTTGTAAAGGGGTTTTATCAATTGTTTCAAAGTCAAAGCTTACATACATAGCATCTTTTGATATTACTACATTGTTGACTGTAATACAAACATTTCCTTTGGTGATTTTTTGTTTTTGAAAGTCATTCGCATTTGTTGAAATGTGTGAGTCATACGGCGTTTTATCAAATTGATATTTAATATAATAACCTACTCCTGCAAATACGGTTGTACAAGATAATATTACGAAAGCTAAAACCGCAACTAATACTCTTGCGCTTCGTTTTGCCTGCATTGACTTAGGATTACTCATGCGACGAGCTGTTCTTCTGACTAGATTATCAGACACAGGAAATACGGTTGCGTCTTTTTTATATTGCTCACGAAAATTATTCATAAATAAAATCCTTTCCTAATTTTTGTTTTAATATGTTTCGGCCTCTGCTTAATTGCGATGCGATTGTTTCCTTTTTTAAGCCAGTAGACTTAGCAATATCAGAAATTGACATGTCTTCATAATAGAATAAGTGTATTACAACTCGATATTTTTTTGGTAATTCCATCACTTTGGTGTACAAATTATTTTCATTAATGTAATCTTCAGTTTGCAAATTTTCATCAAGTGATGTGGTTCGACGAAACCATGCTGAACTCCATAAGCTTCGGCAACAATTTAAAGTTGTTTTGATTAACCAAGCCTTAATATGGTTGTTATTTTCGAATTTCGTATCTGTTTTCATTAACCGTATAAATACATCCTGAAAGATATCTTCTGCATTTGCTTGATTTTTTGTTTGTGATAGCGCTAGTTTATATACCATATCAGAATGTGCTTTTAGCACGAATTCAACATCATTATTATCCAAATGAACACCCCCTTTACTTATAATACCATATATATCTAAAAAACATTGCAAAATAAGTTAATAATCCCGATAATTTTAATATAGATATACAAAAACGAGCGAATGAATAATCATTCGCTCGTCGCAATTTAGTTTGTATATTAGTAGTCAAAACCTAATTTTAATGCTTTTAGGTTTGGTTCTAATAGATGTTTTTTCTTTGCAGGTACACATTTATCAACTGCTTGACTTAATACTTCGAAAGTAGTAAATCCGGTTGCTTTTAAAACTTGACCTAAGATAATGATGTTTGAAAGGCCATGAAGTCCATTATCGTTTGCAAGCTGTGTTGCAGGGATTTTATAAACGTCAATGTCGTTTCTAGTGCATTCTACATCAATTAAAGTAGAATCTAAAATTACTTTGCCGTTTGGAACAACTTCATTGATAAATTTATCATAAGAAGGTCTGTTCATAACAATTAAAGTTTCAGGAGTTAGTACAATAGGGCAACCGATAGGTCGTTCATCAATGCAAACAGAACAGTTTGCAGTACCGCCACGCATTTCAGGACCGTAAGAAGGTAACCAAGAAACTTGTTTTTCTTCAATCATACCTGTGTAAGCTACAATTTTACCGGCAAACAAAACGCCTTGACCGCCGAAACCGGCAATAAGCATATTAACTGACATTTAGAATACCCCCTTTTCGGTGTTGTCTTTATATACGCCTAGAGGATAATGAGGTATCATATTCTCACGAAGCCATTTTAGAGCCTCAACAGGTTCTAAGCCCCAGTTAGTTGGACAAGTGGAAAGTACTTCTATAATAGAGAACCCTTTTTTGTTGATTTGTGCTTCAAATGCTTTTTTAATTGCCTTTTTAGCATTTCTAACGTTAGGAACATTGTCAACGGTTACACGTTCAGCGTATGCAACACCTTCTAATGTAGAAAGCATTTCAGACATACGAATAGGGAAACCAGCACGAGTAACATCACGTCCGTATGGGGTGGTTTGAGTTACTTGGTTTGCTAGGGTAGTAGGAGCCATTTGACCGCCTGTCATACCGTAAATCGCATTGTTGATAAAGATAACAGTGATGTTTTCACCACGAGTAGCAGCATGAACAGTTTCCGCAGTACCAATAGCAGCTAAGTCACCATCACCTTGATAAGTAAATATAATATTATCTGGGTTAGCTCTTTTTGCGCCGGTAGCAACTGCAGGAGCTCTACCGTGAGGAGCTTGTATCATATCACAATTAAAATAATCATATGCCATAACAGCACATCCAACAGGAGCAACACCAACTGTTTTTCCTAAGATGCCTAGTTCTTCTAAAACCTCTGCAACCAAACGGTGTACAATACCATGAGTACATCCAGGGCAGTAGTGGAAAGGAGCATCGGTTAAGCCTTTTGTTTTCTTGAATTCAGCCATTATTTTGCACCTCCAGCTAGTTTTTTGATTTCAGTTAATACTTCAGCAGGAGAAGGAACAATACCACCGGTTCTACCAAAGAAAGAAACATCACATTGACCGTTTGCGTATAGACGAACGTCTTCTACCATTTGGCCCATGCTCATCTCAACAACAAGCATATTATTCACTTTTTTAGCAGCCTCTGCAATTGATTTTTCAGGGAAAGGCCATATTGTAATTGGTCTGATTAAACCAACTTTAATGCCTTCTTCACGAGCTTTATCCACTGCAGTTTTTACAACACGTGCAGTTGCACCGTAAGCTACTGTAATGATATCAGCATCTTCTGTTAGATATTCTTCTACCATAACTTCATTTTGCTTAATAACTTCATAACGTTTAAAACGCTCTACAATTGTCTTTTCCAATTGGTCAGGCTTTAAATATAGAGAGTTTACGATATTTGGTTTTCTTGATTCTTTTGTACCGGTTGTAGCATAAGGCTTGTTTTCTGCTGTAGAAGGGCCTTTGTTTTCAGGAAATTCAACTGGCTCCATCATTTGACCTAACATACCATCAGCTAGAATTAAAGCTGGTACTCTATATTTATCAGATAAATCGAAAGCAGTACCCATTAAGTCGACGATTTCTTGAACTGTAGCAGGAGCAAAAGCGATTAGTTGGAAGTCGCCATGACCTAATGCTTTTGTTGCTTGCCAATAGTCAGCTTGAGAAGGTTGAATACCTCCAAGACCAGGTCCACCACGCATTACGTTTAAGATAACACATGGAATATCGGAGCCTGCGATATAAGAAATGCCTTCTGATTTTAAACTGATTCCTGGTGAAGAGGAAGAAGTCATTGCACGAATGCCGCAAGAAGCAGCACCAAGAACCATGTTGATTGCGGCTATTTCTGATTCAGCTTGTAGAAATGTTCCGCCGATTTTAGGCATAACCTTTGACATATAAGCGGAAACCTCGGTTTGAGGGGTGATTGGATAACCGAAGAAGTGCATACAGCCGTTACGGATAGCGGCTTCAGCGATTGCTTCGTTACCTTTCATTAAATATTTTTGTCCCACTAGTTTCATCTACCTTTCAGTGTCTTTGTTTTATAAAAAACAAATGTGTTTTAGTTTGTGTTAGTCGTTTTCGATTGTAATGACACAATCAGGACACATAGTAGCGCACATAGCGCAACTAATACATTTTTCTCTGTCAATAATATCAACAGGATTATAACCTTTTAAGTTCAACTTGTTTTTGTTAATTTCCAGAATTTTTTTTGGACAAGCAACGACACACATAGAGCAGCCTTTGCATTTTTCGTAGTCAATTGTCAATTTTCCCATCTAAATTCTCCTTTATAATTATTAATCGTTGGCAATTCTTTTACAACATTGTAGCGTCGTAGTATTTATGCATTCTGTTTTTTGTAAAAAGAGAATGCATATCATAAGATACCTAAAGGTATGATGCCAATCGGTTTGATACAACTTTATTCGTAGAAAGGTTTTACAAAGATTTCTACAGGCAAAATAAAATCACCTTGTTTATCAATTTCTTGGTTCAAACATGCTTCATTAAAGCACGAAAAAGCAATTGGTAATTTTGTTAGTTCGCTTATTTTATCAGCAAACTCAAAAGAGTCTGTTAAGGTTTGAACCGTAGTTAAAGCACCTAAGTTTGTATTGTTTATCAGTTTAGTTGCTTTTACTCTAGCACAAGCTTCAATATCATGTAGTAATGCAATCGCATCTTGAGGATTTCTGGTTTGATATCTGCGTTCATTAATTACATAAAACATGTCATAGTCTTGCTTTATAATTTCATGTGCATATCGTCCAAGTGCAATTGCACCTGCATCATCGCCACCAACATCTATTACAATATAGGAATCTTGTTGATCGAATATTGTGTTAATTTGTGCCGGAAGAGCCGGAATATCAAGATTAGTATTTGCAAAAGTAGGCGTAATTACTTGAATTCCTTGTGCTTCTAAAAGTTCTTTAAAATCGGCAGTTCTAAAGTATGGATTGACAATATCTAAATCAACAATAATGACTTTTTTGCCGCTCTTATGAAGTTTTAAAGCTAAGTTGACCGCAACATTTGTCTTGCCACTGCCATAGTGACCTGTTATAATAGAAATTCGTTTTAACTGTTCCAATTGCAAACCGCCTTTTTCAAATCAATTCTTGATATATCATTCGAACAATTTCGTTAAAAATACATATCTTTTTGCTATACTTATCATTATCGTAAATAAAGATATAATGTAAGTTTAACATATTATTGATTTAAAGTAAATACAACAAGGGTGTCAAAAAGTTGACACCCTTGAGTTTAATATTTATATAGTTTTACTTTTATAAACAGCAATTGAATGATGTAGGTTCTTTATCAAGAAAGTTTAAACTGCTTTGTTACCCATACGTTTTAATTGTAAGCGAAGCTTGTCTGAAATCATAGCAATAAATTCAGAGTTTGTTGGTTTCCCACGTCCGGTGTTTATGGTATATCCAAAATATGAATTCAAGGTATCAACGTCGCCTCTGTCCCAAGCAATTTCAATTGCATGGCGAATTGCACGTTCCACTCTTGATGATGTTGTATCATAAATCTTGGCAACGGTAGGGTAGAGTATTTTAGTAACGGCATTAATCATATTCGGATCTTTAATTGACAGCATAATAGCTTGTCTAATATAATGATAGCCTTTTACATGAGCTGGTACACCAATATTTAAAATAACATCAGTAACAATAGACTCTAAGTCCTCAATTTGTTTTGGAATTTCGGAAGCAACAACAGAGTTTGATCTAGCGTGACCGCTAATAGACATAATTCTTTCGCAGATGGCGTTAATGTCAACAGGTTTTAACATATAGTAGCTTGCGCCATTTTCCATAATTTCTTTTTCGATGAAAAGGTTGTCATATCCGCTGATTACGATAAAGTTTGGATGATATCCAGATATTTTTTTGGATTCTTTCATTACACCAATAGCGTCAAGTTGTGGCATAAAAGACTCCATGATAACTACATCCGGTTTTTCATTTCTAATTGATTCCAATATCTTTTGACCATCTTTATTGGCCAAAATAACTTGTAAACCGGCATTGTTCAAATATTCTGCACATAATACTCCGAAATCATTTGTGTTGTCGCCAAATAGCACTTTAGTTTTGTTTTGCATTGTTAATACCTCCCGTTCTATGTTGTAGTTATATATTACCATATATTTCCATAAAGCGCAAGACTTTTTTACATTAATTTCCAAAATTACTTCGACATATAATTACAAAATGTAAGGTTGTTTAACAAATTACTTACAATAATGAAATAAGTGGTAATGGAATAATTATACTATTTGCTTTTTGAATTTGCAAGCATTTCTGTGAAATTAACCATATTTTCTGCAAAAATTCCATACCCTTTTGTTGGATTGTTCACAAAAACGTGTGTAACGGCACCTACAAGTGAGCCATTTTGTAAAATTGGGCTGCCACTCATGCCTTGTACGATGCCTCCTGTTTTCGACAAAAGAGTTGAATCTGTTACAGTAATCACCATGTTTTTTGTCATGGTTTTTGGATTCAAATCTATTTTATCAATGTTTATTGCGTATTCTTTTGGTCCGGTTTCGTCTAATGTGCAAATTATTTTAGCAGGACCTTTTTGAATATCTTGTTTAAGGCGTATTGGTACGCTTTCAAAATTATTTGGTGATTTTGAAAGTGTTCCAAAAATGCCGGATTCATTATTTAAAACCAGTTTACCAACACATTCATCAGAAATGAAAGAGCCACGTAGCTCGCCCGGTGTACCGGCTTTTCCTTTTAATACACTGTTAATAGATACTTCGCAAACTTCGCCTGTATTCAAAGGCATGATCTTCCCTGTGTCGATATCACAAATACCATGACCTAATCCTGCAAATCGTAAATCATCTTTTAAATAATAGGTTATCGTACCGATTCCGGCTGAAGAATCTCGAACCCATAACCCACCTTTGTATTTGCCGTCTACATTTGAAATCGCAGGTTTTAGCATCGTTTTAATTGTCTGATTGTCTCGCTTTAATGTAACGCTTAAATTTTCACCATTGCTCAATTCAATAATATCGGCTACTTCTTCATTAGAGCTTACTTCAATATTGTTAATCGTTAATACGATATCGCCTTTCAATATACCCGCAAGTTTTGCAGGGCAAGCAATTCCTGAATCGGTTTGCACATTAGTAATATCAATAACAATAACACCTTTGGTAAATAATTTAATACCAAACGGTGTTCCCCCAGGTGTTATGGTAGGATCATTAATAACTTTAATATGAGTTTGTTTAATAGGAATAAAGTTGAGTAGCTTTAATTCAACAATCTCACTGGTTCCTTTTGTTTTATTTGCAAAGCTTGTTTTTTCATAGTTAATCGCTTTTCCGCCCGTAATAGCAGAAGCTTGTGAAAGAACAAAGTCGGAACCTTCTTTTACATAAAAGTTTGATGGCATTGTTCGATTATAAAAGGTAACAGCAGACATAATAACTGTGGATAGTGCTAATGCAACTACCGCAGTTGTTTTGAAAAATTTATTAAAAAATTTACTCATTATGATTCCTCATTTCTTTTCCTCTTTGATTATAGTAATAGTATTGAGCTGAAAATGAAATATATAATAGGAAATGAGTGAATGTTTTGTTTACATTTATTCCTTAGTAATGTAAAATATAAGTAAATTAAATGATAGTATTTAAATAAAATTTTCAATAAATAGGGTGATAATTATGAAAGTAGCTGTTATAGGCTCAAGAGATTGCAAAAAGTTAACTACAGAAGCGATTTTAGAGCATATTCCAGCAGATTGTACCCATATTATAAGTGGCGGTGCAATTGGAGTAGATCGTTTAGCAAAAAAAGCTGCGGAATTACTCTCTATTCCTATTATTGAATTTTTGCCCGATTATCAAACTTTCGGTAAAACTGCACCACTTGTTCGTAATAGAAAAATAATATCAGAAGCAGATTTTGTATTGGCGTTTTGGGATTATCAATCATCTGGAACGCGCCATGCATTAGTCGAAGC